>CALLWY010000088.1 GCA_938015865.1 uncultured Planctomicrobium sp. | reverse complement strand
GGGCGGGGATTCTGAACGACTTTGGACGTCAGTTTCTTCCCGGACTTCCCGCTCTTCCCGGTGGGTGGTGTGCGGCGGGAAGTGCGTGATGGGGAGGCTCCCTTGACCAGATTAAAGTTGAGTTCCCGACGATCAACGTCGACGTGAGCAACCTCCACCCGCACCCGGTCCCCCAATCGGTACATCTTCCCGCTTGCGGAGATCAGTGCCATTTGGGAACGGTCGAAATCGAATCGTTCTCCGTTGGCCAGCGCAGAAATGTGAATCAGACCTTCCGCAGGAATTTCCAGTCCCCGGCAGAAGAGACCGTACCGGTCGACACCGGTCACAACGGCATCCATCTGCTCGCCGATTCGGGTCTCCAGATAGCTGAGGAGCTTGATCTTGATCAGTTCCCGCTCGGCGCGTTCCGCACGCCGTTCTGTCATTGAACAGTGACTTCCCAGGCGGAGCATCTCTTCCATTGAGTGCCCCTGGGCATTCTTCTTGCCAGTCAGAAATCCCATCAGCTGCCGGTGAATCAGCAGGTCCGGATAGCGGCGGATCGGACTGGTGAAGTGGCAGTAATGTTCTTCCGCAAGCGCGTAGTGCCCCTCTTCGACCGGGGAATAAATCGCCTGTTTCAGGCTCCGCAGCACCGCGTAGTGAATGGCATGTTCTTCCGGAGTCCCTTTGACCCGGTCGAGGAGACGCTGCAGGTCTCCCCTGCTCTGGACCCGTTTCATGGGATATCCCAGATTCTCGACGAACTCGCCAAGCATGGTCATCTTCTGAAGGACCGGTTCGGGGTGGACCCGTCGCAGAAAGATGGCTTTCTGTCGATACAGCTCCAGTGCGACGGCAATATTCGCAGCCAGCATGAATTCTTCAATCATCTGATGGCTGGCATCATGTTCGGTTTCATGAGCCCCGATGACCTCTCCATTCTCATTGAGATCAAGCTTCACTTCGGGCATGTCCAGCTCGAGTGCGGTTCTGGCGAACCGGCGCTGCCGGAGGAGAGTCGCCAGTTCATGCATTCGGGCGAGGAGATCCTGAACTTCAGCCGGGACCTCGTTCAGCTTCTCCGGGTCAGTCTTCAGGATGATTGGCAGAACTTCTTCATAGGCAAACCGGCGCTTGACCTTGATTGCCGTTCGTTTGAACTCGCTGCTGACGGGAATCCCTTCCGGGTTGAATTCGATGAACGCGGAGATGGCGAAACGGACTCGATTGGCTTGCAATGACGCCAGTCCGTTGGAAAGGACCTCCGGCAGCATCGGAATGACCTTGTCGGGAAGGTAGACGCTGTTTCCTCTCTTTTCTGCTTCGCGGTCGAGTTCGGTTCCCGGCTGAACAAAATGGGAAACATCAGCAATATGCACGCCGAGGTGCCAATGCCCCTCTTCGGTTCGGTGAAGTGAAATCGCGTCGTCAAAATCCCGGGCATCGACCGGATCGATGGTGATGATCAATTCGTCGGTCAGGTCTTCACGGCCGGTGAGATCGTCTTCACGAAAATTTTCTGCTTCGAGTCGGGCCTCTTCGAGAACCGGTTCGGGGAATTCATCGGGAATCCCGAACTCGTGAATAATGAGCTTCGTATCGACTCCCGGTTCACCGCGAGGGCCAAGAACCTGAGTGAGGACCCCCTCCCCTGTCTGCCACATGGAAGGGAACCGGAGCATTTCAACGACAACCTTGTCTCCGTCGCGGGCTCCTTTGGCGCCGGGATCACCGACAGCAATCGGTTCGTTGTAGTTTTTCCCGTCGATACGGACCCAGCCGGTCCCATCTTCTTCGTAATACGTCCCGACAAAGACGTTTGTTGCCCGTTGAAGAACTTCAACGACAACACCGGTCTGCTGCCCCTGACTCAGCCGGCGTTTTCGGAGTCGGAACAGGACCTCGTCTCCATTTTGTGCATCGAGAAGATCTTCTTCCCCGACGAAAACATCTCCAATGATTTCCTTTGGGCGGGGTTCATGGATGATCAGGTAGGCATCTCCCCGGGAGATCTTGCGTACAATCCCGACATAAGTGTTGGGAATGAGTCGGGGCCGAACCCGCCCCGAGGACATGATCACAACCTCTCCAGCGACTTCTGCCGCATTCAGCGCCGCTTCAAATTCCGGCCAGGATTTCTTGGTAACCCCCAGTTTTTTGGCGAGAAGCTTGGCTTTCAGCGGCTTGTAACCAGGGCGCTCGATGTACTCACGGATCTTCTGACGCATGCGTTTCATGGAGTCTGCCCTGTCTGAATGCCGCTGTGTGATGTCAGTAGGAAAACTGAACCGACAAATTGACGTCTGCCGGTTTCAGTCTAGCAGGGAGGCAACGTGTCGTCGCCCATTGATACGAAAGAGAGGAATTCGCCCCCGGATCATGAGTTGAGACATCTTGACTGAGCAACCGGACGAAATCAGAACGACCTGAGGTCAGAAATCTGAATGGCGCGAGGGTCTCGAGCAGGGATCAGAGCCTGACGTTGACAACTCGAAAATAAAGCGGCGATGTTGCAAGAAGGCAACGTTGCGAAAAAGAACAAGCGTTTCCGAGACCACCCCGGAAACGCTTGTGTTGCTATGCAGAAGCGGGCAGATTCTGCATGAGCGCTGGGGACACTATGCAGGCCCCGTGCCAATTCGGAAAGAATGCATTTCCCCGGACTTTTTCAAATTGACGCCACTTCTCTGAGTGCCAATGTGGTGAAATCTGCTTCGGGGCAGTATCAGTCTGAGGCAGTCGTTCGTACAAAAATGAAAGAGTCACAATGAAACACTCATTGTGACTCCGTTTGCTTTTGAACGTCGGAGAACTGTGGAACAGCTCGGTCGCGTTTGACCAATGTGGGAATTGGTGAATGATTCCTTACGGAAAGATTACTGGCGGAAGAAGTCGCTGGGACCTCTCAGCGTGTAGTACGGATAGACCACAGCTCCGCCAATGGCTCCGGCAGGAGGATAGACGAGGTCGTTGGGGACCTGGTATCCGTAGCTGAACTTGTCCTGGCACAAGCCGGTTCGGCACAAGTGATGAGCGTGTCCATGTGGGCAGCGGCCATATCCCGGTGGACAGTATCCGTAGCCCTCCGGCGGACAGTTGGCGTCCCCATAAACGTGATGATGGTGCCCTGCCGGCTGTGCACCGCTGAAATAATATGTGTCCGTGTTATGGTGCTCGTGGGCGATGTCCTGAATTTCCGCAGCTGCCGAACGGATCGGAGTGTGGTAGAGCTGGCGGGCATTTGAGCTGGGATAATTCATCGGCGGCGGACTTTGGCCACGGATGGTCGCCTCGCCGAATGTCTGGCACCCGCAGCAGACCGTCATCGCTAACAGACCGAGCAGAACAGTCTGGTGGTTGGATCGCTTCATGACATGTGTTCCCCAAGACGTTATCCGCATGCGTGTCGGTTCGTTCTGTGCCAGTCCAATGGCGTCCGTGTTCCGTTCCCCTGTGACAGAACACGTCACGGAGTTCAGGTGCCAACGGCACGAATGACTTTCGGCTCGAACTCCCCCTGTTCAAAGGGAGCTGAAGCGATCGGAATTGGCGATGACGATCGTTCAGGCGTCCCGACAGGCCGTTTGATTTCCGTCTCAAACGGCTTTGCCAACCAATGTTCTGCACCTCCGCAGATCGTTGTTAACGGGACCTGATCGGCGAAAAACGCCGACACGCGATGCACCCGCAACCTACGGATGCCCCCTGCACATTGTTATCGGACAAACTTCGTGGAAAAATGCGGAGAATCCGCTGCAAAGAGAATCTCCCTGTATTCGGTAAACTTTGCACATCTTGCAGCAATAGCCGGATCGGAATAGAGTATCACTGCAGTGCCGGAACGAGCGTCTGGCGATGAATGGATGCATCTGGTTCGCAGGTCGGCGATTCCACGTTCTTGTGAATCATGTGGTTCTGTCGGGCTGCGGGAAATTTCACGATCAGGGAGTGTACGTGTGTTTGTGGCTGTTTCGACTCGCTGCTTTGCCGAACTCGATTTCTGGCAGGCTCTGGATCGGATTCGCGATCTGGAGTTTGACCGAGTTGAAATCTGGCTCGATGAGAACGGTGCCTTGAAACCAAGTGCACTGGCTGCCGACCCTGACGAATTCACCCGTCGCCTCCGTGAGCAGACTCGCCTTTCGCCCATTGCATTTACGTTTGCACAGGATGTCGGCGAAGAGACATTCAAGACGATCTGCCGAATCGCGAAGAGTCTTCGGGTGACCCAATTCGTTGTCCCTGCATCTCCTCTGGGGACCCCGTTCAATCTGGAAATTGATCGGCTGCGCAAGCTGGTTTCGATGGCATCGACGGAAGGGATTCGCCTGGCCATCAAGACTCAGGCGGGGCACCTGACCGCAGATGCGTACACTGCTGTTGAGTTGTGTCAGGCAGTGGACAAGCTCGGAATTGCCTTCGATCCCAGCTACTTCCTGCAGCCGAAGACATCCGACCAGATTATGGAAATGGTGGCCCCCTATACCCTGCACTGCCATCTCCGGGATTCGACTGCTCAGCAGGTGCAGGTTCTGGTTGGTCTTGGGGAGATCGACTACAGCTCTCTGGTCGACAAACTCAATCGGGCCCAGTACACCCGGGCCCTTTCGATCGAGATTCTTCCCGAGTTTATCGAAATTGCCCAAAGGCCCTTGGAGCTTCGGAAACTCCGAATGCTTCTGGAATCGCTGCTGTAGCGGTCTCGACCGTTGTTCGTTCGCCTCTTCTCCATCTCCCTCGCTGAAGTCGGGCCCGCGAGGCTTTAAGAGAATTCATGGAGATATTACTGGTCTTGGGTGCGGCCCTGTTTCCGGGAGGAAACGACCCGGGACAGGTGCCGAAGAGCAACTCTCCCTCTTGTGCCAATGGAGGGAACCGGATTTCATTTTGTCGCAGGGACCGGGAATTCCCGTTCCAGAGGGCTTTGATCGCCCTCTTTGCGTGCTCCACTTGAAGTCTACTGCAGCAGTCGCGAAACTGATCAGCGAGCATCACCTCTGAGATTCTGGACATCATGCAAGACACACTTCAAGCCACCCTGTTTCGCGAACTCGAGTCTCTGGTCCTGATTGACCCTCATTCGCACATCAATCCGCTGTCCGCAGCTTCCAAAAATCTCGCGGATCTGATGGGGTATCACTATTACACTGAGCTTGCCCATTCTGCTGGACTTCCCAAAGACCAGATCGAGAATCCCGAGATCACTCCCAAGGAAAAAGTGGGCCGTCTGGTCGAGAAACTGGCGGATCTCGACAACACCATTCAGGTGAGCTGGCTGCTGGAGATGTGCCAGGAGTTCTTTGGGTTTGAAGGAGATCGTATTACTCCTGATAACTGGGAGGCACTTTACGATCTCGCCGAGCAGAAAATGGCTCAGCCTGATTGGGAGCAGCAGGTTCTCAAGCAGAGCGGACTGGAAAAGGTCTTCCTGACCAATGATTTCGATGATCCGCTGTCCGGGTTTGATACGAACGTCTATATCCCGTGCCTGCGCACGGACGACCTTGTCTTCCATTTCACAAAGAAGGAAGTCCGTGACCGTCTGGAAAAATGCACCAAGATCAATGTCTCCGACGCTGTGACCCTGCGGACCGCGATCGGGAAGCTCTTTGAACACTTCACTGCGAATGGGGCTCGGGCGTGTGCGATTTCGCTCCCCCCCTCGTTTTCTCCCGCAAAAGTGGACGTGGGGGCGATTGCCAACGTCATCAAGCGGGTCGTTTCCGGACAGTCCCTCACTCCCTCTGAGCAGGACATGCTCAGTTCCTGGACCTTCTGGACCCTGACAGAATTCTGCGCGGAGTTCAAATTGCCCTTCGATCTGATGATCGGGGTGAATCGTCGGGTGTACGAAGCGGGGGTCTATCAGGGACAGGATCTGTTTGACAAACGGGTCTCGCTGATTCAGTACAAGTCGGTTCTGAATGCATTCCCGCAGGTGACATTCCCGATTTCGGTCCTGACGCACATGAGCAATCAGGAACTGGTCAGTTACGCGTGGATTTTCCCCAACGTGGTGACGAACGGGCACTGGTGGTATTCGAACATCCCAACCTACATCGAGGCAGACACCAGCAGCCGTCTTGAAGCGGTTCCACGAAACAAGCAGATCGGGTACTACAGCGACATGTACAAGCTGGAATTTGGAATGCCCAAGTTCCGGATGTATCGGCGAGTCCTGGCTCGAGTGCTGGCCCGGGACTTTGTCCGTGCCCGAGGTTGGTCCGAGGAGCAGGCAATTACGCTCGGAAAGCAGATCTTACGCGGAAACGTGGAGCGGATTTTTCGAGTTTGAGGAGATTCAGGAAACCCGTTCGTTAACGATAAAGTAGGATCAATCAAAGTGTGTCCCATATACGGGATTGGGAACAGAAAAACGCCAGCCCTTCCGCGTTTGAGGGGCTGATGGCGTTTCCGGCGAATGTCGTTTCGCGGGGCGTCTCTCGCATTGAGGACGAATGGTAACGAGAACGGGTGGGCGATGAGCAGCAAGCTGGTGGTGCTTCTGGATGGACAGGCCAAGACTGTCGAGTTGGGGACTGCCGAAATCGTCATTGGTCGACTCCCGGAATGTGACATTCAGCTCCCGTCCAACATGGTCTCCCGCAAGCATGCCCGTGTCTTTCTGGACGGTGATCACTACGCAATCGAAGACCTCGGAAGCGGAAACGGAACGTTTCTGAACGGCCAGAAGATCGAGGGCAAGCAACCGCTGAAAGCCAACGATCGACTCAAATTTGGTCCCATTCTGGTCCGTTATGAATCGGATCAGGCACCCCCCGGTGGGGATGTGGCTCAGCGCGTTCTTCAGAACGTCCGCCCCAGTCAGGTCGAGATCAACGAAGATCAGGCGGGAGGCGGCGCGACCATTCTTGGCTCTCTGGAATCGAATGCCGGCTTCAATCTGCTGGATGTCCGCCCGCAGGAAAAACTCAAGGCGGTTCTGGATATCAGTCGGGCACTGGCCGGAACGCTGGAGGTTGAAAAGCTGTTGCCTCGAATTCTCGATTCGCTGTTCGAGATCTTCCCCGCTGCGGACCGGGGATGCATTCTCCTGAAGGATGGTCGTACCGGGGAAATGATCCCCCGTGCGATGAAACATCGACGGGAATCGGAAGATGCTTCGGTGAAGCTGAGTCGAACGATTCTTAATACGGTGCTGGAACAGAAGAAGGCCATTCTGTCTGCAGATGCCGCCAGCGATGCCCGGTTTGATGCCAGTGAGTCGATCTCCTCATTGACGATTCGGTCCATGATGTGTGTGCCGATGCTGGACCTGCAGGGGGAACCTGTCGGCATTATCAATATTGATACGCAGAACCCGTTGAAGCAGTTCAAGAGCGAAGACCTCGACATCATGGTCACTGTCGCGGGTCAGGCGGCGCTGTCCTACGAGTCTGCCAAACTGCTGCAGTCCTACGTGCAGAAGCAGAAGCAGGACAACGAAATGAACATTGCCCGCAATGTTCAACAGGCTCTTCTGCCGGATACCCTTCCGAACATTAACGGGTATGAATTCTTCGCGTCGTATGATTCGGCCCAGGCCGTTGGGGGGGATTACTACGATATTATCGCGACGAAAGATGGTCGGATCTGGCTGGCATTTGGTGATGTCGCTGGAAAGGGCGTCCCCGCCTCACTGGTGATGTCACGAATGTCCAGCGTGGTTCGAAGCGTGAGCGAGTTCGTGACGGATGGAACAGAAGCGGTCGCCCGAATCAATGATCACATGTGTGCCAAGGCGGTCGAAGGACGTTTTGTCACCTTTGTTCTGATCATTCTGGACATTCAGAACCATCAGATGCAGGTCGTGAATGCCGGTCATATGTCTCCCATGATCCGGAAGGCCGACGGGACCATCGAGGAGTTCCCGGAAGAGACGGTCGGTGTCCCGATCGGGGTCATCGAAGGGTTCCCGTTTGATTCGGTGACCCGTTCCATTTCTCCCGGGGAAACTGTCCTGATTTATACTGATGGTGTCAGCGAGGCGATGAACCCGCAGAACGAACTTTATGGAATCGACAAGCTCCGGGAGTTCGTCAGGAAGGGGCCGAGTAACCCTGCCCTGCTGGGAGTTTCCGTCCGCGAGGATGTCCGCAAATTTGCCAATGGCCGGGAGCAGAACGACGACATTACGCTGATGCTTTTTGGTCGCGTCTGACCCTTTTCCAGACCTCATCAATCCGTTGTTGGGGCGGTTGGGGCGATCTCGAATCTGCGGAGGACTTACCCGGACTCGTAAAGGACCGTCTTCTGGTCTGTTCGCTTACCGTCGCTTCGGTTTTCGCTTGGCTGGGGTGCGGGATGATGTCGGCTGAGCGCGATTCCCACTCTGTCTGGGGGAGGATTTGGCCCCCTGTTCTGAACTCAGGCGACTTCGAGAGGCAAGTTTCTTTTTCGAGGGACCGGGGCTCTTGAGTTCCGGTTTCGGTTCCCTGATCGCTTTCTTCTTCCCTTTGCGCAAAGCCCCCTTCTCGGCCACTTCGGGATCGATTCGCTGATTTCGCTCCAGGACGGAGTGCAGGCTCGCCAGTTCATCACGGGTCAGTTCGCGAAACTCACCGAGTTTCAGCCGGCCGAGTCGCAGCGGGCCGTAACCGATTCGTTCGAGCTTCATGACCTTGTGGCCGACCCGGGCGAACAGTCGACGAACTTCCCGGTTGTGCCCTTCGGTCATCGTCACTTCGACCCAGGTGCTGTTGTTTTGCTTTTTGATCGGTTTGACTGCATGAACGCGGAACTTTCCTTCAGTGAAAAAGAGCCCCTGCTTGAGTTGCTCATAGACTTCCAGTTTGGGAGTACCTGCGATCTGAGCGCGATAGAGCCGAAAAATCCGGAACTTCGGGTGAGCGAGCTTCTGGGCCAGATCGCCATCGTTGGTGACGAGCAACAGCCCGGTGGTGTTCTCATCCAGTCGACCGACCGTAAACAGCCGCGGCCCCTCCTGGGGGAACAGATCCAGCACCAGAGGTCGCCCTTCCGGGTCCGACGCGGTGCAGAGAAACCCGGAGGGCTTGTTGAGCATGAAGTATTTCTTCCGCTCCAGCTTCAGTCTCTCCCCATCCAGCGTGACAACCTGCCGGGAGGGATCGACCGTGGTCCCCAGTTCCGAAGCAACTTTCCCATCGACTTCTACGCGTCCTGACACAATCAGCTCTTCGCAGTCGCGACGTGATCCCAGGCCGCATTGGGCGAGGAAACGCTGGAGTCGTATAGGCTTAAAAGCGGGAAGATTCGAATCCGAAGAGGTCGTCATGATCAGACTATCTGTTGGGCGGTCCCCATCACGGGTGCGCAGAAACGATGATATGGATTGTTTGCAATGATCGAAATCGCAAAGAATCCGGGAGTTTATCAAAACCGGTATGTGAATTCATGCAACGAGGAGGCTTGTCTCCGGAATGAAAATGGTCACGATCTCATGCAAATGAGGCTGGTCCCGAATTCGCAACACCCGCAGGAATGATTAGACTGGTTTCGGGTTCGACATCGTCTTCGTTTCCGCTCCAGCCTGTCCGGCAGAACTGAACATGCTCAAGCAGACTTTGATTCATCCGGAAATCAACCGGATTCTGGCTCGCGCGGGTCATCATTCCAAAGTGCTCATTGCCGATGGGAATTATCCAGCATGGAATACGCTGGGACCGAACGCAGAGTTGGTTTCGTTGAATCTTTCGCCCGGTGTGGTTCGCTGCACGGATGTCTTGCGGGCATTGCTGACGGCCATTCCTGTTGATGCTGTGAACACCATGGGAATTCCGGCCGATGACCCCTACGCCTCGCAGGGGGATCCTCCGATCTGGGACGAGTACCGGACCATTCTGAAGGAGGCCAAGGTCGATCTCGACCTGACTCCGATTCAGAAGTGGGACTTTTACGATGCGGTTGCCAGCCGGGACCATGTCCTCACGATCCAGACGGGGGAGACAGCGCTCTGGGCGAATCTGCTGTTAACGATCGGAGTCCGAATGGGATGATTCCGGGCGATGGAATTGCTCTCCCGGGCATGTTCCGAAGGGCGTGTTCCTTGACCCTGCTGTTGATCGTGCTGCCGTGGTCCTACATTCGAACACTCGACTGCATGTCTGCCAGCTAGGTGGACCCTCCTGAGTCACTTGAGACTGACAAAACCTGAGTCAACAATCCGAGTTTAACGAGATACAGAAAACGGACGTTCCATGTCTTCAGAATCGCAACACGTTGTTGGAATCATCCCTGCACGGCTGCAGTCATCCCGGCTGCCCGGAAAGATGCTTCTCCGGGATTCCGGAAAGCCTCTGATCCAATATTCATGGGAGGCGGCCTGCAAGGCGTCCCGGCTGAATGAAGTGATCATCGCCACTGACAGCCCGGAAATTGCAGAAGTTGCTGAGGGATTTGGGGCAAGGGTCTCCATGACGGGGGATCATCCCAGCGGGGGGGACCGGATTGCGGAAGTCGTTCGGCGGGAATGCAGCAATGCATCACTCGTTGTGAATATTCAGGGGGACGAGCCGGAACTGGAACCGAGCGTCATCGACGGGCTTGTGGAGGCGATGCAGGCCCGGCCTGATATCGAAATGGGGACATTGGCCTGCCCGATCGAATCCGTGGCGGTGTTGCAGGATACCAGCTGTGTGAAGGTGGTCTGCACAGCCGATAATCGGGCACTCTATTTCAGCCGGGCTCCCATCCCCTTTTACCGGGACGGACGTCCGGAAGATTTGCTCAATCCTCCTGAAGACTTGGCGGGAATCCAGAAAAGTCCCTGGCTGTTACATATCGGGATTTATGCGTATCAGCCGGCGTTTCTGCTTGCATTAACGAAAATGCCCCGGTCTCGGCTGGAGCAAATGGAGAGTCTGGAGCAACTTCGAGCATTGGAGGCAGGGGCTTCGATTCTCGTCAAAGTGGTCTCCCACCGCAGCGTTGGAATTGATACTGCCGCCGATTATGCTGCGTTTCTGGAGCGGCAGAAACGGAAGTGATTTTCGGGGGTCGGTCGATTTCCGGCGTCCCCTTTTTCCCCGCGGCAGGTTTTGAAACACCTTACAGCCCCCGGCCCGGCCAGGAGTCGGGGGCTGTCGATTTTGTGCAGGTCAGCAGGACAGGAAGCAAGAAACAGATGACGAAACACATCTTCGTCACCGGCGGCGTGGTGAGTTCGCTCGGGAAAGGGTTGACATCGGCGTCGATCGGATTGTTGCTGGAGCGTCGGGGGCTTCGCGTGCGGATGCAGAAAATGGATCCGTATCTGAATGTCGATCCTGGCACCATGAGCCCCTATCAGCACGGCGAAGTCTACGTGCTCGATGATGGTTCCGAGACCGATCTGGACCTGGGTCACTACGAACGCTTTACCAAAAGCCCGTTGTCGTCACTATCGAACTTCACCACCGGACGGATCTATCGAAGCGTGATCCAGAAGGAACGGGCCGGGAAGTATCTCGGAGCGACCGTTCAGGTCGTTCCCCATGTCACGGATGAAATCAAGTCCCGGGTCCTGCAGTTGGCTGGGCCGGATGTGGATGTGGTGATCACGGAGCTGGGGGGAACCGTCGGGGATATCGAAGGACTCCCCTTTCTCGAAGCGATTCGACAGATCCCGCTCGACATCGGGAAGGAAAACTGCCTGTTTATTCACCTGACGCTCGTCCCTTATCTCAAGGCGGCTCGGGAGGCGAAAACCAAACCGACGCAGTACAGCGTCGGGCAGTTGCGAACCATCGGGATACAGCCCGATATCCTGATTGTCCGCACCGAACGTCCGCTGGGACGGGAAAATGCTGAAAAGATCGCCCTGTTCTGTAACGTCGAGAAGCGGGCCGTCATTGAAGAACAGGATACGGAGTTTTCCATTTACGAAGTCCCGGTCGGACTGGCTGAGCATGGGCTGGACAAGCTGATCTGCGAGAAGCTCAACCTTCCGAAAGGGGAACTGAAACTCGACGACTGGTATTCCCTGCTGAACGATATCCGGAATCCGCAGCACGAAATCACCGTTGGGGTGGTCGGGAAGTACATCGATCATCGCGATGCCTACAAGTCCATTTATGAATCGCTGACCCATGCGGGGTTTCATCACAAGACCCGCGTGCTCATCAAGAGGATCGAAGCGGAAGAGTGTGAATCGGGTGACCTTGATCACCTGCTGGGGAATGTTCACGGGCTGTTGATCCCCGGAGGCTTTGGCTATCGCGGCGTCGAAGGAAAGATCAAGGCCATTCGGTATGCCCGCGAGAAAAAGCTTCCGTTCTTCGGGATCTGTCTGGGGATGCAGTGTGCGGTCATTGAATATGCCCGGAATATTCTTGGCTTCAAGGAGGCGAACAGCACGGAATTCGCTCAGGACACCCCAGATCCGGTGATCTGTCTGCTGGAAGAGCAAAAGACCGTCACCGATATGGGAGGGACGATGCGGCTCGGGGCTCAGCCAGCGATCCTGAAAGAAGGGACACTTGCGCATCGGGCCTATGGAAAGACGGAAATCTCGGAGCGACATCGTCATCGCTACGAATTCAATCCCAATTACCGCGAGCGAATGGAGGAGAATGGACTGGTCCTTTCCGGGACCAGCCCCAGCGGAAATCTGGTTGAGATTGTGGAAGTCGCGGATCACCCCTGGTTCGTTGCGGTCCAGTATCACCCGGAATTCAAGTCCTCTCCACTGGAGCCGCACCCTCTCTTCCGCGAATTCATCGGGGCGGGACTGGAACGACAGCGGATTCAGCTCAATACTTGAGAGATCCCGGAGGGAGACCACCGGAAAGACGTTGCAAAGGCTCCAAATCCGGGGGCGGCAGGCGGCACGGATTCGTTGCAGAAATGTTGCCGAAATCCGGGGCATCCGGTGAGTCCGGGGTGATTCAACCGTTTTCCGTCCGTTACGATGTGACAGGTTCCTGAATTTTTGAGTTTGGTCGTTGATCAGTCCTCGCCTTCATCCGGCTCATCCAGAATCACATCTTATGACAGAACGACGAATTCTTGTGACAGCCGCCCTGCCCTATGCCAACGGGCATATTCATATTGGGCATCTGGTGGAATACATCCAGACCGACATCTGGGTTCGATTCCAGAAATTGCGGGGACATAACTGCCGCTTTTTCTGTGCAGATGACACGCATGGAACGGCAATCATGATTCGTGCCCGGCAGGAGGGACGCAGCGAAGAAGCCCTCATTGCCGACATGCGAGAGGCCCATGTCACGGACTTCGCTCGCTTCGAGATTGAGTTCGACAATTATGGTTCGACGCACAGTGATGAAAATCGCGAACTGTGCCGTCAGTTCTGGGCGTCGATCCGGGGGGCCGGGCTGGTCAAGGAGAAGGAGATCCAGCAACTCTTTGATCCAGTTGCGAATACGTTTCTGGCAGACCGATTCGTCAAGGGGACCTGTCCGAACTGTCACTCTCCCAATCAGTACGGCGACAATTGCGACAAGTGCAATGCTACTTACACCCCTGCGGATCTGATCGATCCCAAGAGTGTTCTGAGTGGAGCTACGCCCGAAATCCGGTCGGCACTTCATCTCCTCGTGGAGCTGGAACAACTTCACTCCTTTCTGGAGGAATGGACCCAGACAGGCGACCACCTTCAGCCAGAAGTCGCGAACTATCTCAAGGGGCATTTCCTCGGCAAGCCACTTCTGGACTGGGATATTTCCCGTCCGGCTCCGTACTTCGGGTTTGAAATCCCCGATTTCCCCGGGAACTACTGGTACGTCTGGTTTGATGCCCCGATCGGGTACATCGCCAGTACCTGGGAATGGTGCAAGAAAAATGGGGAGGACATGCTGGAGTGGTGGCAGAATGCCAACTCGGAAATTCACCACTTCATCGGGAAAGACATCACCTATTTCCACACGCTGTTCTGGCCCGCAATGCTCCGGACTGCCGGATTCAATCTGCCGAAGAAGGTCCATATTCATGGGTTCCTGACGGTGGACGGAGAGAAGATGTCCAAGTCAAAAGGGACATTCATCCGCGCGAAAACGTTTGCGGATCATCTCGACCCGTCCTACCTGCGCTACTTCTTTGCGTCGAAGCTCAGCAGTCGGGTCGATGATATCGATCTGAATTTTGAGGAACTCAAGCTCAAGGTCGATTCCGATCTGGTGGGCAAAGTGGTCAATATCGCCAGTCGCTGTGCGAAGTTCGTTTCCAGTCAGACCCTGTCCGAATCCTATCCCGACGATGGCGGGATTTTCGAACGGGCCGCCGGACAGGCGGAGCGAATTGCGAGCCTGTATGAATCATGTGACTACGGCATCGCGATGCGTGAGATCATGGCGCTGGCCGACGCCGCCAATCAGTACATCGAAACGAAGGAACCCTGGAAGATTGCCAAGGATCCAGAGCGGTCACAGGAGTTGAAGGATGTTTGCAGCGTCGGATTGAATCTGTTCCGGCAGCTGGCCATTTATCTTGCTCCCGTGTTACCCCGACTCAAACAGCAGACGGACAAGCTGCTCAATCATCCCATTCTGAATTGGGATGACGTCAAGACGCCGCTGGTCGGGACCCCGGTCAGCGAATACGAGCACATGCTCAAACGTGTGGACTTGAAACAGGTAGAAAAGATGATTCAGGAGAGTAAGGAAACAACCGAACCAGCGAACGTTCCTCTGGCAGAATCCGCGCCGGAAACCTCTGGGGCCGCAACAGCGTTTAACGACGGACCTGAAGCACTCGCCAAGGAGCCGCTGGTCGCTGAGCATTGCACGATCGACGATTTCATGAAGATCGACATGCGCGTGGCCCGGGTGATCGAAGCGGGACATGTGGAAGGGGCGGACAAGCTCATTCAGCTCAAACTCTCGCTGGGAGGGGATGAAACTCGCAATGTCTTCGCTGGAATCAAGAGCTGTTACAACCCGGAAGACCTCGTCGGTCGTCTGGTGATCTGCTGTGCCAACCTGGCCCCGCGCAAGATGCGGTTCGGCTTGAGCGAAGGAATGGTTCTCGCCTGCGGCCCCGGTGGCAAGGAGATTTTCCTGCTGAATCCGGACTCTGGAGCTGTTCCCGGAATGCGGGTGCACTGAATCGGCCACTTGGAAGAATCGCGGGGCCAGTCACTCCAGCGATATCCTTACAATGGCAGCGGAAAAGAGTTGTCTGCCCAGGACACGACTGGAGTGAAGACCATCGTGAGGTTTCCTTGGGACAGCCTCGATCAAATTCGTGTCAGTGGAAGCAGATGCCAGGCATATCTCCGCTGACCCTCGAATCCTGAAAACCACACTGATCCAGGATCAATTTCATATTATGGCACTGATCAACGAAAATTATCTGAAGCTCAAGGCTGGTTATCTGTTTCCTGAAATCGGCCGCCGTGTGTCCGCATTCTGTCAGGCGAATCCCGATGCGAAGGTGATTCGTCTGGGAATCGGGGATGTGACCGAACCACTCCCCCCCGCCATCATCGAGGCGATGCACAAGGCGGTCGATGAAATGGGTTCCCGCGACACCTTCCGCGGTTACGGGCCTGAGCAGGGGTACGATTTCCTTCGGAATGCCATCGCGGAAAACGATTACAAGTCGCGCGGGTGCGAGATTGCTGCTGATGAAATCTTCGTCTCGGACGGGTCGAAGTGTGACACCGGAAACATTCTGGACATCTTCGGGCTGAACAATCGCGTTGCGGTTCAGGACCCGGTCTATCCGGTTTATGTCGACACGAACGTGATGGTCGGCCGGACCGGAGCTGCCAACGACGCTGGTCGGTATGAAGGGCTGACTTACCTCCCCTGCACCGCTGAGAACGAGTTCAATCCCGACCTTCCGAAGGAGAAGGTCGACATGATTTATCTCTGCTATCCCAACAACCCCACCGGCGCGGTAGCGTCCCGCGAAACGCTGACGAAGTGGGTCGACTACGCCCGCAGCGAGGGGGCGATCATCCTCTTCGATGCTGCGTACGAAGCGTTCATCACTGACCCAGAGATTCCTCACTCGATCTATGAGATCCCCGGGGCGGATGAAGTGGCGATTGAATTCCGCAGCTTCAGCAAGAATGCCGGGTTCACCGGAACCCGCTGTGCGTTCACCGTCGTTCCGAAGAAGGTGGTCGGGACAACCGCAGATGGTCAGAAGCAGGCGATCCATCCGCTGTGGAACCGTCGGCATACGACCAAGTTCAACGGCGTCTCGTACATCATCCAGCGAGGGGCGGAAGCAGTTTACAGTCCGGCTGGAAAGGAACAGACAGCCTCGCTGATCAAGTTCTATCTGGAAAATGCCTCCATCCTGAGAAATGGTCTGGAGTCGGTCGGATTTGAGGTCTATGGCGGAGTGAATGCTCCGTACATCTGGTTGAAGACTCCGAATGGAATGCCGAGCTGGGATTTCTTTGATCAGTTGCTGAACAAGGCCCATCTTGTCGGGACTCCGGGAAGCGGATTTGGAGCCAGCGGCGAAGGTTATTTCCGTCTGAGTGCGTTCAACAGCCGGGCGAATGTCGAAGAGGCCGTCGTCCGGATCAAGACCCTCTTCGGTCGGCTGATCGCCTGATGGGGGCCTTGATCGGAATCACTCCGGTCCCACGCCCTCAGCCGGCGGAGCATCGGAGTTGAGTATTGTGATCACGAAGGGCGGAGACAGTTTTGTCTCTGCCCTTTCTTTGTAACTGATTTGTTTGGAACAGGTTCTGGAAATTTCTCGTGTCGGGGGAAACGCGAGACCCCTCATTTTAAACGAGCCCCGTTGCACGCGAAATTCCCATTGTGACAACCATTGGCATTGGGGTAATCTCCCTTCCGCTGGCCGGTCGATAAGTCTACGTGACGATCGGGTCGGGATTTGTTCGCCAGTTGAGCGGGATTCCACCCGTCAACGGTCGGGACCATGAAAACGGATGCATTCGCACGCACTCTCTCGCAATGCAGCAGTGGTGAGAGGGACTGTCGCCGCATTTCCAGTGTGGGGCGTGATTGTTTCCTGCGGATTTGCACTGCCGGTGGGCATAGACCATGCACAACTCTGTACTGATCTGCGCCGCTTTGATCGGTGTTTTCCTCCCGGTCGCCGGACTGTTTGCGGATGAACCAGTCCCGCTTCCTGCAGATCCCTCCGTTCCTGTGGTGGAACTCTGGTACGTTGAGGGGGGCCAGCTAAGATCTCCCGAAATTACTGTCTTTGCTGGGGGACGGGTCCAGGTGCGAGTGGGTGAAGGGACATTGTGGGGAGAGCTCAGTCCCGAACAGGTTCAGGATCTGGTCCGCAAGCTGCTCACGTGTGATCAGCTGGCACACCTCCGAACAGAGGGAATCGACCGGGAGCTGGCGGTTCAGTCACAGCGGACGGGATTGAGCCGGGAAATTCAGGGAGCTGCCGATACGATTATCCGTGTCCGGACCGCTCAAGGAACCTATCGGGTCGATGGACATGCCGTCGGGCTGTTGTGTACCCGATTTCCAGAAGCTCAGGGGCTTCAGCATCTTTACTCTGCTCAGCGACGGCTTGAAAATCTCCGGGCAATCGTCATGGTTGGAGGGGTTCCTGCTGCCGAACGGCTCGCCCGCATGGCCGAGGCCCGTCTGCTCGCAGAGTCCGGGGAAGCCATTCAGGTCAGCAAGGAAAACCTGACCTGCGTCCACTCCCTGAATGATGGGACCCGGTGTTTGCAGTTTGTTGTCCCTGCACCGCAAGGGAGCCAGACCGCTCCAAGGATTGTCTCGTTATTTGAGAGTCCCGGAGAGATTCCCCGCGTCAGTGTCCTGCCGGATGAGTCGACGATTCGATGACAGAACCGCAGACCGCTTCGGACCCGCTTTACAGAAACTGGCTCTGGCGCAGTGCGCAGCTTCTGGCGCAGAACATTTTTGTTTTCGCGTTTCGCTACCGGGTAAAAGGGCTGGACCGTCTTCCCCCGGGAGGAGCACTCTGGCTTCTGAATCACCAGAGTTTTATTGATCCCCTCGTTGCCGGGGTGGCCCTCCGCCGGCCGATCAGCTATCTGGCCCGGCACAATCTCTTCGATGTGCCGTTTGTGGGCTGGGTTCTGAGAAACACCTATGTCATCCCGATTCGACGAGATTCGGCAGCGACGGAGAGTATCCGGTTAGCGTGTGAACGTCTCAAACAGGGCTACTACGTCGGAATCTTTCCGGAAGGAACCCGGAGTCGGGATGGGCGACTGCAGGAACTTAAACCCGGATTTCTGGCGATTGCGCGGCGCGCCAATGTTCCGATTGTTCCCGTCGGGATTGCCGGAGCTGGACGGGTGCTTCCACGCGGGGCCGTGTTCATTCGCCCACGGACCGTCCGGGTGGTGATTGGCGAAGTGATTGACGTGGATCAGGTCCGGGAACTCTCCCAGCGTGGGCGGGAGAATGAATTTCTGGAAGAGATCCGGTCCCGTCTGGAAGCCGCAATGAACGAGGCGGCCAACTGGGTCGAAGTGGACTGACCTCACCCAGTCACTTCTCCGGCGCATCGACGCTTCTCCCCTGATTCTGTTATCATATCGGCAGTGCCGTGGTCTGTGATGGAACTCTTCAGATGGTGGGGCTGGAGACGTGCTGCCAAAGACGGCCCGGGGGGAAAATCGTTCACAACCTGCGGATTCAGGTTTGTAAGGTTCAACACTCATGATGTGTCCATTTTGCCGCGAGGGGGAGAGCAAGGTTGTCGACTCCCGCGGGAGTCAGGAGTTCGTGATTCGCCGGAGACGCGAATGTCTCAACTGCGGGCGGCGTTTCACCACCTATGAGAAAATGGAAGAATCCCCACTCAAGGTGATCAAGAAAGATGGTACTCGCGTCCCTTTTGACCGGGAGCGGATGCGGGCCGGACTCGAAAAAGCCTGCTACAAACGACCAATCAGCCCGGATCAGATTGAGGAGATCCTCAGTAGCGTCGAGCACGCTGTTTATGAGACGTTCGACCGGGAAGTCCCCTCGCGCTATATCGGCGAGAAAGTGTGTGAAGAACTTCGCCGGGTCGACCAGGTTGCCTTTGTGCGGTTCGCTTCGGTCTATCGCTCGTTTCAGGATGTCAACGACTTTGTTGAGGAGTTGCAGATGCTGCGGCAGCGGAGTCATCAGAAGGAGAAAAATGACTGACGTCCGCGCTGACTCTGCGATTCTGATCGGGGCGCCACATCGAATGGAAGGTGTGACTGCTCTTACAGTCCAGGCAGCGACCCGTCTGCATCAGTTCCCGGATGTGACGAGTGCGGTTGAATCGGGAGTGGACGCGGAACTGGTGGTGGTGATCCAGAACTGGTCTGATGAATACAGCTCGCAAGACATCCGTCAGATTCTGGAACGCTTCTCGGAATCGCGACTGATTGTCGTTCAGGGGCGATGGTGTCTGTCTGATCGACGGACCCGCAATGCATGGCCTGCTGCCATCTGTGTTTTTGAACCGGACTTCCCTGCCCGGCTCGAGCTGGAACTGCTGGTCCTTGCGGGAAGGATCGCCCCTCTCCCCTGGACTGCCGGACTGGATGAGATTTTTGCCTTTGACAATGGCATGCAGACGAAAAAGCCTTCATGATGCCCCACAGTTCTGTCGTGGCAACCAGCCTTCCTGCTGATTCGTGATAGGACAGACTCTCTGGCGTGAATAACGTAGATGTGAATGGCGGTTCCTGATGCGTGTTGGCCTGTTCATCCCCTGTTACATCGACCAGTTTTATCCCGATGTGGGTCTTGCTACTCTGGAGCTTCTGGAACGCTTCGGTTGTGAGGTCGATTACCCGGAAACGCAGACCTGCTGCGGGCAGCCAATGGCGAATACCGGGTGCTGGTCCGATGCCGCCCCGCTGGCACGCAAGTTCATCGATCTGTTTCAGCCTTATGACGCCATCGTCGCCCCGTCAGGAAGCTGTGTGGCGATGGTGACACATCACTACAAGACACTGGTCCCTGAAGACGATCGTTCCTATCAGGACGTCAAGAAGAAGACGTACGAACTGACTCAGTTTCTGGTGGATGTGCTCAAAGTCGAACGACTTGATGTGTCGTTTCCATACCGGGTGGGGCTGCACCAGAGTTGCCACGGCTTACGGGACCTGCGACTCGGGGGATGTTCTGAGCGAATGGAGAACCGCGACAACAAGGCGGTGCGTCTGCTGAGCATGGTCAAGGGGCTGGAACTGGTCCCGCTGCAGCGGGTCGATGAGTGCTGCGGCTTCGGGGGGACGTTTGCCGTTTCGGAAGAAGCAGTCTCCTGCATGATGGGCAACGACCGGATTCGCGACCATGAGCAGGCCGGAGCGCAGGTAATTACTGCCGGAGACATGTCCTGCCTGATGCATCTGGAAGGGCTTCTTCGTCGTCAGAAAAAGCCCCTGCAGGTGATGCACCTCGCTCAGATTCTTGCCGGACGCCAGCCCCAGAGGCTGGAAACCGCAACCACTTCACCTTGATCCGGGAACAGGCTCAGAACGCCTGAACCGTCGGGATTTCGTCCACTGCCGGGACGACTTGAGAAGGAGTCGCTTCGGGGGCCGGTGTCGCTGATGGGGGGACGGGAGCCGGTCCAGTGACGACTTCCGTTCCTGCCGCGGTGACGATTCCCGAGGGGACTGTGGCCGTAGGCATCATCTGTGGGGCTGCAGGGATGCTCGACATTCCATTTGGTGTCCCGCTGACCATTCCCATGCCCGCTGAGAATGGTTGTGGCTGCGGGATCATCTGTGGAGCTTGTGATGGGAGATATTGCGGAGCAACCTGCCCCGGCATCATGGCCATGGTCTGAAATGGCATTCCCATTGGAGTGACGGTTCCGCTCTGGGGGATGGCGACTCCGGGGCCTGCCTGATGTGCAACGGCGTTCCATCCTCCAACGGGGGTGGTCGGAGTCATGGCAGCGGGGTTCATGTGAGTCTGGTGAACCTGAATTCCCGCCTGCGGCATCAGAGGAGCCTGAGACATCATCGGGGATGACGACATTGCAGGTGCCATTGGGCCTGTGATTCCTGCCATTTGTGGATTGGAATAGCTGGCCTGAATCACTCCGTTCATGAGAGTCGGATCCTTTTGGGGCATCGTCGCGGCCATATTCAATGCGGGTGACGTCTCCGGGGTCGCCGCCACGACATTGGAATTCGGCAACGTTGCCATCTGCGAAGCGGGGGGAGTGAGTGCCAGAGCTGAATAGGGAGCGGGACGAGGATCTGGCCGTCCGGTGATCTGATACAGCCTGGATCGCTCGTTAAGGGCCTGACGAAAACGGGGCCGAATCTGCAACGCCGTGTTCAGCTCCTGTTCCGCAGCGGCCAGATTCCCGGTCTTGCGATAAAGATTGGCCAGTTCCACGTGGGACGCGGCGGAATACGGTTGCGTCTGGGACCATGCTGTCAGCAGGGCGAAGGCTTCATTTTCCCGCCCCTGTGATGCAAGCAGTTCAGACAGTCCGTGGTACGCGGGCTGATGGCTGGGGTCGAGCGTGAGAGCGTGCTGATACATCTTCTCCGCTCCGGAGATGTCCCCTTCCTTCTCCATTGCCTTGCCGACGTTGTAGGCATAAGTGGCGTTGTAGGGATCATCGAGCAGTGCCCGTTCAAATTCTGCGCGGGCGGCAGCGTAGTTGCCGTGATTATATTGTCGACGCCCATACTGATTCTTCGCCCAGCCGTTCGCTGCGCTGCATCCACAAAGTGTTGTGGCAATGCAGATCCAGACGAGACCAACGGCCACAAGTCCGGCCCGATACAGTCGCCATGCGACCGGGTGCAAAGTATTGCGAGTTGTGGAGTGAGGATTCATAGTGATGGGCGGGAACCGGCCTGAGAGACAGGACGTATTCCGTTGAAGGCAATCAGGTCTGGTGATTGAGTGCGCTGGGAGTTCCGGGATGAAAACTATCCGGAAGGGCCTCCCGGTGCGGGAAAGGGAGCAGGAAACTACCCCGCCTGAAAAATACAGGCAAGAGGAATTCAAGTTTTGGGCTCGAAAAGCCGATGGGCTTTGCAAAAACGGCAAAAGTTGCAGATTCTGCCGAAACGCACCCCTCCCCTCTCTCCTCAGACTCTCTCGTCCTCCCGCCGTGCTAATGGACGGAAGAACAGTAACACGGTATCCTGAAGCCTCTTTGCAGGGAGAGCGCGTCCGGGATACCAGACGCAGCCAGTGGCATCGGACCAAGGAACAGGAATGGCCCGGAAACGGATTTTTCGAGACGACGACGAAATTCACAGCAAGGACGAAGGGTTTTCCGCTGAAGAAGAATCTCTTCCGCCCCCCTTTCCAGAGTTTCACGCTGTTGATCGGGATCTGGATGAACAGCTCCGACCAAGGAAGCTG
>CALLWY010000087.1 GCA_938015865.1 uncultured Planctomicrobium sp. | reverse complement strand
GCTTAACAGACCTGGTGAATTGATGTTGGGAGTTCCTTGAACTGACCGTCGCAGATTCCTCCTCTTGATACGACTTGCGCTAGCCTATTGTCCACGTTCCTAGCAAAGTGGGACGACAAGCCTTGAACGCTCCTTGATAAACATGAGTCGTGAGCACTCAGTCTTCAAAGCTTTCATACGTAGACCACTGGAGGCTTCCATTGAGCGGTTCGCGGGTGGCCTCTGCACTTCGCAGTGCAGCCAATTCCCGTTCCAGTAATTTGGTCGCAGCCTCATCACGGGCATGCCCTTCAGGAACTTTCTGGGCCTGACCGAGAGTTTCTTCAACCTGTTGGACCGGATCGTCAATATATTCCCATTGCTCGCCTTTTTCCCAAGGCCCTTTCCCTTTGTTCCAGGGACCGCGAGCATCTTCTTCGTGGGACATGTTGTAGTAAGTGTGCGTGAACCGCAGATCGCCCTGCAGAATGGCAGGGGGAAAGTTCGGTTCAATCGAGCCGAGCGCAGCCTGAAACTGCTGAAAATGGGCAATCTCCCGTGTCATTAGAAATCGCAGCGTGTCCTGAACGAACGGATCGTCTGTGAATTTGAGGAGCGATTCATAAACGATCTTGGCGCGCGATTCGGCAGCAATGTTCGATCGCAGATCGACCGTCAAATCACCATTCGCATTGACGAAAGTACCGGACCAGGGAATTCCGCGTGAATCGGTGACCATGGGGCCTCCATTTGACTCCAGCAAGAAATGAGGATTGCACATGGCTTCTGCTATCACGGACTCCTTTTTCACATCCCCCGCTCCCATCTGCGGGACGAGTTCTCCTTCCGCTGCCTTCTTCAGTTCCGGGTTCACTCCGTCGAGCAGTAATGTAATCGTCGCACCCACAATCTCGAGGTGGCTGAATTCCTCAGTCGCAACATCCATCAAAAGGTCGTATTTGTCGGGATAAGTGTGGCGACAGTTGAATGCCTGAACAAAGTACTGCATTGCAGCCTTCAATTCCCCATTTCCGCCCCCGAATTGCTCGAGAAGAAGGTTGGCAAAGCGTGGATCAGGCGCTGAGACGCGGACATCGAACTGAAGGTCTTTAATGTGCTGGAACATGAAAATTCTTTCAAAAAAGGGAAGGTCGGATGATCGAATTTCAGTTCAGCAAATTTGATACCCCAGCAAGATTCGGAAGTAGATCTCTTGAGCCCTCCGGACGGATTGATGAAGTGCAAATCTGTTGTTGAATCTACCTTGAATCCTCATTTCAACGGATAGATCGAGGTTTCATCGTCTGTCTATTCTTGGTTTGGATCGTTTCGATCGATCGGATTCTGGAATGAAACCTGCAAGAGTTCAAAAACGCGATTGGCCCTGTGTTTCCAACTGACAAAGTGGTCCTCTACTCTCGGAATTGCATAACAATTGAGATGTGCCGGTGCCAATTACTGAAGAGGAACGCGGATACATGCAGGTAGCGTTGACTGGTGTCTGTTCAATAGACAGCGCTGTCGTATCCGGTTTTGTCAAATTCAATTTCTTCCAGCACTCGGTTATTCGACCATTCCCTTTGGTCATGAAGATTCGCCAGAAGCATCGAAAACGAAACAGCGAAGTTCTCTGCGAATTCTTATGTTAGGCCAATAGATGGCAGTTTCTGCGCAGTTACGAATTGGATGTGCAGGGTGGTCAATTCCACGAGACTTCAAGGATCAATTCCCAGTTGAAGGGAGCCATCTTCAGCGCTACGCCATCCGTTTTTCGGCAGTAGAAATCAATAGCTCATTTTATCGTCCGCATCTCCCACGAACCTATGAACGATGGAACGCAGAGACACCTCGAGATTTCCGATTTTCAGTAAAGTTCCCCAAATTGATTACACACCAGAAACGGCTTCAGAACGTTCGCGAACCGATGGCGGACTTTCTTGTTCAGTCCTCCCATCTCAGCGAGAAACTAAGCTGTTATCTGATTCAACTACCTCCGAGTCTGAAATTTGATTACAAAGTTGTAATCAAATTTCTGCAAGACTTTCGTGAGCTTTCGAACGTTCCGGCTGTCTGCGAGCCTCGCCACGCAGGTTGGTTTACATCGGAGGCAATGGACTTGTTGAACTCATTCCAACTTGGATTCGTTCAGGCAGATCCGGCTCCCGTACCGCTGACACAGGAAGTCCCCGAAAACACTTTCACGTATATTCGTCTGCATGGATCACCACGAGTATATTATTCAGCCTATGACGACCATCAATTGCGGAAAATCGCTGAACGGATACAAAAAGCTCGTGTAAAAAGTCGGGAGATATGGTGTATCTTCGACAACACCGCTCTGGGGGCAGCCACCGCCAACGCTCTGCAATTACAAACCTTATTGAACATCGCTCCTGATTCGACATGAAGACACTAGAGGGCGTCTCCGACTTGGGCTGCGAGAGCCGTGGTGGGTTCAGAAGCTTGCTGCCATCCTATTGAGCATCCGAAAAATTCGTCTTGCCAACCAGATCAATCTTCCGTGGGCAAAGCATGAGCAAAACGTCTTTGATATCGATGAAAGAGTAGTCGCAAGTGGGAGCGGGATTTCCCAGTGTGGGAGTACCTCATCCCTTTCTCATCGGAGAACCACAGCATGCTCTTTCTTGGTATTGCTCAACATACCTCGGCAATTCGCTGTTTCGCTCCGAGACCAGAGTGGCAATGTCCGTTCGGTTTATTAAAGACTTAGCATTCTGCGGGAAGGGTTTGGGGATGCTTTGTTTAGCGGAAATCATCAGGAGGAAATAAATCTGTTTCAGCAGCGAAAATCCCGCAAAATGACGAGAATAGGTACACCTTGCTGAGTTTGTACTCAAATTTCACGATTTTCGGAGCGAGAGTTCACAGGTCGATCTGGAGGTGCTTCTTTTTTGCCTGTCGCCCTCACTTCCTGGGCCGAAACTGTTCTCACGTTCCCTCTGAACCGGCTTTATTGACTCCGCTTTCCTGACTTAAAACTCACGGTAGAAGAAGCAAGATTTGCAGCGGCCATCTACCTGCATAGCAGAGTAAAACGAATGTGTATCTCAAACGAACATCACACAATTGTGACAATAGCCGGATGAGCATCATTTTTCACCCGTTGTTGGCTCTGATTGCGTTCGTAATGGGTCGACATCTGGATGAAGGATGCCGAATCTTCAAGGCTACGATCTTTGCCCAGAGGAATGGCGGTTGGTTGCGTTCTGCATGATAAGATAATAATACTCGAAGCATTTTTTATAGCCGATGTTTTATGAGGCAGTTTCAAAACATCTAAATCGTTGAGTGGATTGGCAGGCAAGTTGCATGC
>CALLWY010000086.1 GCA_938015865.1 uncultured Planctomicrobium sp. | reverse complement strand
AAACCGCCAAGTACCTGTGCGAGCCGAAAGCCAAGAACGAGTTGACCGACGCCGTAGTGGTCGCCAAAGCCGACGCCGCCGCCGAATGGTGCTACCACGCCAGCGAAGTCAGCGACAAGCCGTGGTCGTACCTGCTCATCCCGCACGACGCTATTGATTCATCCAAGACATTAGCTGGCCTGGCGGGGATGCACACCCATCACCGGAAGGTGAAGTAGGATGTGAGCCGAGTTCCAAGAATACTGCCGTCCGACAGAATAGGAGTTCGAGGCTATCAGGAAGGATTGCTTGTTCGCCTTCGATGCGAATGTTCTCCTGAACCTTTATTTCTACTCCCGGGCGACCGCAGCAACATACACGACCGTTCTCGGACTTCCAAGGATCGGCTCTGGCTGCCCTATCAGGCCGGTCTGGTTTTTCAGCGGAATCGGATCGGCTTTGTGGCGAAGGTTCTGTAGGGCTGCGACGAAGCTGGCAAGAGTTTGGAACAAGTGCGTTCCCTCGTTCACTCCAAGTCGCAAAGCGAAGAACTGGTCGGCAAGCTGGACCAGTTCTTTGAAGACGCTAATCGTGAGATGGACAAGTCTGTTGCCAACCTGAGCGTTTTCGGCTCCAGTGATCCAATTCGAGACAAGTTGCATGGAATCTTTTTGGGAAAGGTCGGCACTCGCTTTCCCGATGTTCAGTTGGAGAAGATTTGTGCGGAGGGAGAGGATAGATACAAGGTTAAGATGCCTCCATGCTACATGGATGAGAGAGCCTGACAACGTGTCGTTGAGGCGGCAGCTTCGTGCGCACCAGATTATCGTGCAGATCAGTGTGCGCACTTTTCTACCACCAATCTCAGTCAGTAGTGCCGAAGTACAAAGAAATTTCCTTGGTTCACATCAATTGGACCGAAGGGCCGAAACCGAGGAGAGCGGTTTTCGCAACGAGAATTTCGCTCTCAGGCAGAGCCATTATTCTCTCTTCAGTTCTTGACTGTTGCACTTCACCACCGCAAAACACTGTCGTAGCCGTCTGCATAAAGACAGGAGACGACCGGAGAGAAGAACGATGTTGAGGTGTCTCTACTTGCTGTTCTGATTTCTGCAACCGCAGATCAGGAACATTTCTCACGGAAGGCGTTCCGACCTGAGGGCTCGTTTATCGGGACCGGTTTAAACACAACCTGATAAGCCAAATTTATTCATCAACCCCGTTAGGTCAATTCGGGACATTGAGAAATCACCCAACTCTATCTGCGGATCATTGAGATTTCATTCCATCAGTAATCTGCCGCAAGTTATTGGGCTTGCGGCCTGAGTTGCGCAACCGCTGGCACGTCGAAAACGACGGCATCGTTTAAAGGCGTCGCCTCTCATCTCTTCGATCCATG
The DNA here is from genome assembly GCA_938015865.1 of uncultured Planctomicrobium sp. Lineage (GTDB taxonomy): Bacteria > Planctomycetota > Planctomycetia > Planctomycetales > Planctomycetaceae > Planctomicrobium. The sequence continues at coordinate 2,172 of CALLWY010000086.1, read as the reverse complement.
GTGCTCCCATGGTGCTTCTATGGTCGTTCGCTTTCAGAACGGCATGCTAGCTATCTGAAGACGACGGATCTTCTTCGCCGCTCAGGTATGTGAGCCTGTGGTTCAGACATACGCATCGTTTGAATTTACATTCAATGGAGGCTTAATGCATGAGAACGATTCTCCCCAAAATTGATCCGAACGCCAGAATCGCCATCTATGCGCGCATTTCAACAGATGAACAGCGTCAGCAGAGCATCGATGATCAAATTCGAGTTTGTCGACAGCATCTCGAGTCGACGCATGGATGCCAGTTTCCCAATATCATCGTAATCACTGATGAAGGCATTTCCGGAGAGATTCAGAGTCGACCTGGTATTGACGAACTGCGTCGGCTCATCGAAGAGGGGCTGGTTGATGAGGTGATTACCGAGGATTCAAGTCGATTTTATCGCAGCATGCGTCTCTGTGACGAGTTAGTGTCTTTGGCCGTGGACAATGACATCCGCGTCATTTGCATCAATGATCGAGTTGATACTGCCGACGATGACTGGCAGCAACGCTTAACATACGCACAGCAGCATCATTCTCGAGACAACGAATATACACGTTATCGAATCAAACGTGCTCACGATGGACTCTGGCAAATGGGGGCCGCAATCGGACCGCTTGTGCCAGGATACAAACGATCGCCCCGAGAAAATGGGGGAAAACGCCCTCCCAAATTTGATGAGGTTGATCAGAACTGGGCCCCACTGATCGTCAAAGCATTCGAAATGATTGCGGATGGAACTCCGGCCCAGATTGTTGCAGTGTATCTCACTGAAAATGGGGTACGGAAGGCCAGCAATGCCCAGCAAAAGGACTGGTCGGCCACGAATGTCATCCGAATGATCAGAAACCCGAAGTACCGTGGGCACGAACGTTTTCGTGTGACTGTTTCTCGGAAGAGATATGTCACTGGTCGGTCAGTTTCGGAACGAAATCCCAACCCCGACACAATTCTGGAACGGGACATGCCACATTTGCGGATCGTCGACGACGAATTATGGGGCCGGGCCAATTGCATCCTCGATCAGCGGATCACCTACAAAGACCAGCCTCGAGGAAAACATCATCCACTCCACGGCATCCCTCGCAACGCACGGGGCCCACTGTCCGGTCTGTTTGTGTGTGGGATCTGCGGCGCGCAGATGTCGATGGCGGGACGGACCACAGGTGGGTACCGCTGCAGTGGAGCCGCGCGAGAGGAATGCTGGAATCGTGTGACGGCGCTTCAGCAGCTCACTCACCAGCGAATCGGAGCAGCGGTCTCGGACGCCATTCTGGGCAGCATTGATCTCACTGCGGAACCGCTGCTGAGGTACCTGGAAGATCTGGTGCGAGGTTCAGGAGAGATCGAAGAGCTTGAACAACAACTCGCACGTCGCTCACACGATCTGCAGCGCCGTAAAGACAGATTTCTGAAATTTATTGAATCACTGGACAGAATTCCTCCGTTCATAAACGAACAGATTCATAAATTGGAAGCCGAGGAATCTGAGATCTCTCGAGAACGCAAGCAGCTTCAGCGCCGCAAGTCCAGGCAGGTCGTCCTACCCAGTCGTGAGGAGCTGATCCAAATGCTCCGGGACGCTGCGGAGCGGCTTTCTCTTTGCCGCCGGGAGACGGCGCCATTACTGCAGCATCTCCTCGTCGGCCCGATTCGTGCCATCCCGTGCCAGCAGTTCGGCAGTGCTAAGGTCGTCATGCGTGCCGAGTTCACACTGCAGCTAATACAATTCCTGCCGGATGATCTCCGCAACCTGATGGATTCCAAGGCACCGGTTCCCGAGTCTCTGCGACGATACGAGAAGACCATCACTCTGGATCTGTTTGATCCGTCTGGTGTCCCTGAGTTGGCCCTGAAAGCGATTTCCTTTGTGGAAAGCTGTCCCGGCCCACGCCCCCCCAAATTGCGTGACGTGGCAGCCCACCTCGGGACCAACGTGATGATGGCAAAACGGGCGCTGGATCTGGGACGCAAGCTACGGGCAGCACAGCTGACTGACCCATATGTGCCTCTCACGGAACGGCCAGCCCGAGCCTCGCGGTGGCGCTTGGAACGGAGAGCCTGATTCTCCTCGATGAAATGGAGATGCATTCACGAGATTCCCGGGGGGACAGACAGTCCACCCGGGGATCTTACTTTTT
>CALLWY010000085.1 GCA_938015865.1 uncultured Planctomicrobium sp. | reverse complement strand
GTTACAACAACTATCTCGAAACGACTGTGATGCTCCAATATCACCGGGCGGAATGTGGTTTCATCGATGGAGAATGTATGTGTTATTGGGTGGTCGGAGAATATGCCCCGGTGCCCGCAAAGACTTGTGATTGCGCTGCGTTTAACTGAACTGTGATCTCTGTCATCACGCTCGCCTGTGCCGTATCGCGCGACTCGCAGTCCTGTCACTGGAGGCGACTTCAACCTCCATCCACGTGCGCACGGCAGAGTTGCAGTTGTTCAAAGATGCGAGAAGTTCCAGTCATTTTTCGCGCTGATCCACCCCTGATGATTGCCTACAATGGTCCTGAACCGTGAACGTCATGGTCTGGTCTGTGTAGGAATTCTTCAATGCGTCTGGGTGCACTCTGGCTGGGATGTCTGTTGCTGTCGTGGGGAATCTGCGCAGCGGTATCCCATGCCGATGATCTCGAATTGCGCAACGGCGCGATTCTGACCGGAACTGCCCGACGTATTGCCACGATGACGACGAATGTTTCCGGTTCGTCCAAACCGACAGACGCTCCGATCTGGATGGTTGATGACGGGGTCCGTCGTTTTTTTACTCATCGCCGGAATGTTGCCCGCTATACCGAATCTGGTGCGGGGGGAGCGAATGTTTCATTCAAAATGAAGCATGAGCGAGGGGGAAGAACGGCCGGGTTTTCCAACGTTGGCGGGTTCGTCTCGGTCCAGCCATTCGATGAATATGGTCGCCGGACGGTCCGGTTGCCAACCCAGAAGGGGATGGTCGACATCATTCAGGGAGTTGGATTGATCCGCCCTGACTTCGCTGTGATCGAAAGCCTGACGCATGTCTGGGAATACACCGTTGATACGCGCACGCTTCCTCGTGATGTCATCCAGTCGTTGATTCGTCGGACGTCGAATCAGGACGATCCCGCAGAACGAAAGGCAGCGGTTCTCTTTTATCTTCAGGCACAAATGTACGAAGAGGCCCGGGAGGAACTGGCACTCCTGGCTCAGCGTTTCCCTGATCTGACCGACTGGTGTCAGGAGTATGAACGTCGTGTGGGGGAGTTCATTGCATTACGGGCAATGAATGAACTTGAACGTCGTCAGGCGGCCGGGCAACACCTGTTGGCGATGCAGTTTGCCCAGAAATTTCCTGAAGAGTATGTCAGTGCCGAAGTCTGGCAGCGGTCGCAGGAAATTGTGCAACAGTATCAGCAGGCAATCGTTGACCGTGATCGGATTCTGTTGCTTCTGGATACCCTACAGGCGGATCTTCCTGAGCCGCAGTTCACCCGGCTGAGTGCCATGAGGGCGCTGCTTCGCGAGGAATTGTATTACGAATCGCTCTCCCGTCTGGAACCATTTCTTCGTACTGCAGAGGATGAGTCCCTGACTCCACAGGAGAAACTGGCGCTGGCGTATTCCGGATGGCTGTTAGGAAGCTCGGGGGCCATCGTCAATCTGGATGAAGCGATTCGCTTGTGGGATGCTCGCTTTCTCGTCCTTGACTTCCTGAGATTGCAGGACGATCCCTACCGTGAAGAAGAAATCCTGCAGGAACTCGATGCGATTGAAGGGATCAGCCTGGAGCGGCTCACACAGATGGTTCGCACACTTCCTCTTCCGTTTGAGCCCCCAGCCATGTCTCCGGGAATACCCACCGTCATTGAGATGACGCAGAATGGAGAGGAACCTCCCCGGAGGTACACCATTCTACTCCCGCCAGAGTATCACCCGTCGAGGAGCTATCCGCTTCTGGTGGTCCTGAAGGGAGAACAGTTCTCTTTCGAAAACGCCGTGAAGTGGTGGGGAGGAGATGCTGCCAATCCGGGATGGGCACAGCGGCGCGGTTACATCGTTCTTGCTCCGCATTATTGTGCGGAGGATGCCTCCGGGTTTGATCCAGCCAATCCTCTTCGTGACACCGTTCTGGAATCGATTCAGCATGCCAGAAAGCGGTTCCAGATCGATTCCGACCGGATCTTCCTGACTGGGCACGGGATGGGAGGAGATGCGTGTTTCGATCTCGGAATGTCGCACCCGGATCTCTTTGCCGGAATCATTCCGATCGGGGGCATCTGTCCGCAGCACTGTCGTCAGATGAGGGAGAACGGACCGTCGATGTCCTGGTATGTTGTCTTTGGAGAAAAAGATCGTGGCTTGATGGAGAAGAATGCCTACATCCTGAATGCCATGATGAAGTCTGGACAGGATGTCATCTGCTGCGAGTACAAGGGCCGTGGATTCGAATCCTACCATGAGGAACAGGAGCGAATTTTTGGCTGGATGCAGATGCTGCGCCGTCCAAGCCTGAAGGAGGTTGGGGACTGGTCGATTCAGACCTCCCGTCGCAGTCCGAGTCGATATTACTGGTTGCAGGCTCGCCAGATGAATGACCGTGCGGAAGAGCCAGTCCGTCCGATTCGTTTCGAAGCTCAGGCACGTGAGGGGGGAGACTCTGGCGGGACAATCCGCGTCTCTCATCCGGGACGGGCGACCACTTTGTGGCTGTCACCGGAACTGGTCAATTTCGACAAGAAATATGATGTCCATGTGAATCACAAAATGGTCTCCCGACAATTTTTCCAGCCCTCGATTGGGGCTCTTCTGTCCGATCTCCGCGAGCGAGGAGACCGGCAGCGTCTGTATTGGGCGCGAGTCGATCTGTAAGCGTCAGAGCCGAATCATCCAGAGTCGCCGGGACTGACCCGGTTCCGACTTTGATCCAGCGCTCGTGAAGAAGATGACATCTTCCTTAGGGGAGACCCAGATCGTATCGTCATTCTCAATGAGATCCCGTCCTGTCACTTCAGCGTCGAAAAGTGAGACTGGCTGTTCAAAGAAGGGCATTTTTCGGGATCTCGCAGTGATCATCAGTCCGCTTTCGGTGGGGAGGACAGCCCGGTCAGCTGAGGAATTCAGGTAATAACGAGGCCACGGATTCTGAAACGGAAGCACCGGCCCCAGCTTCCATCTCTGGCGGTCGATCCGGTGAGCGAGATACTGAGTCCGTTCCTGAAAAGACGGGGCACTGATCGTGACCCGGACTGTATTCTGAGCCACAAACTGCGGTGCATCCTGATGATGGTCTGACGGGAACGTTCCGATCAGCTGGACCGGGGTTGCTGATTCGAATTCCCGGGTTGAAGCAGATCGATGGGAGATCCAGATCTGATGGGGTGAACCGAGCCGGACAAACATCAGCTCCTCTCCATCGGGGGAAAGTGTCGGGTGCGCTTCGCGATGCGGGGAGCGTGCGGCAATGACGGGTCGGTGATTCGTAAAAGGTTCGTCAATCCGCTTTCGGTCGGCGATAAGGAGTTCATCCAGAGAAAGGTCTCCCGACCAGGCGACATAAACAATCGTCAGCAGGTCGGCGCTGAGGGTGGGTGACTTTAACCAGGGAACCTGTTCGAATCCCGGAACGGGGACCGGAGTCCCCTTCGGCAAGTTCGGGATGGTGGGAGTGGCTGGGAGACTGGGAAGCATCTGAAGAAGCGGGCTGGGGGCCTGCATTACGATGCCTCCCGGCGGTGCGGAAGGAAATCGCGGAGGGCTTTGCCACCATCGCCAGCCCCAGACTATCGCGCAGGTCAACAGCCCTGCTACGGAAAATGTCAGAAGAATCTGCTCCCTTGGGGGGCGATTCAGGACAGTCCACCTCCCCCTTCCTGCTCCCTGATGGTGGTTCTGGTGACTCCTCTTCTGGTTCCGCCGTTGACGGGCCTGATGAGCGGCTCGCATCAGCCCGACAACTGCATCGACGCGTTGCCATTGCGTCGACTCAGCGCGACGCACCAGATCGGATGGGAGAAGTTCTTCGTCTGCAATCTGTTCAGCCAGTTCCCGGAAGGTATACGGTCCAGACTCCTCATCGGTGAAGGCGTACCACTGCGAAGGCATTGTCGATTCGGAATCCTGACAGGGACTGGATGATTTTGAACCCGGAAAGTGAGATGCGGTTGAATTGACTTAGTAATCAGTGAATGGAGCGGGCGCTACGGTGCCGCGTGGGGTGATCATCGAGAAGTAGACTCGCCCATCGACATGCTTCGACAGGGGGGAGACGTGACCATCACACCACGCTACATGAACCAGTCCCGGATGTCCCGAGGTGGGCCAGGGGGCTGTCCCTTCCGCTTGTGTCAGTCCCGAATTGATGCATTCACGCGACTCTGGCTCCCCGGCCCGGCTATTGGCGCGTCCTAGGTCAACACGATCGGGGGTACAAACCCCCTCTTCACAAATCGCACTGCTGACGAAGAACATCGAGCGTAATGGTTCTGGACTCCCCCACGAGGTTTGGGCATTGGGGTCGTAGCCGGCACGAATGTTTTCTGCCAGCATGATTGTTGTCGAGAGTCCGTCAGTGATGTCCTTCATGCGGTGAAAGCGCTTTGTTCCCTGACCTGTCGGCCAGTTTTCGAGAAAGAACAACGAAAGGTCTTCCAGCAGGCTCAGGTCGCTCGGTTCCGGACCCGGTTCCTGATTCAGCGGGCAGACCACCCCATTTCCGTTGAGATCAAACGGGGTGATCTCAACGCGGTCATTGACGACACGGGCTCGGGCGGGGCAATCGATGGGGACTGTCCAGCCAACTCCCCCATTCACAACAAAGCTCAGATTTCCTTCCCCCGGGACGACGCTGAAATCATCAGGGCAGGTCAGCACAGCCAGATGAGTGCGGGTCAGTTCGAAATTCGTATCATCGGTATAGGGTTTGGATTGATCATAGGACTGATAAAGCGAGGCCTGATCGATCTGGGGGAGAATTGCGGTGACCCAGTTGTGGTACATTGTTCCCCCACTGACAGAAAACAACCCCGCAGCAGGGAACCGGTCGTTCTGATCACAATTCGAGATCACTGCGGTTGCCACTTGTCGCAGATGATTCAAACAGGTGATTCGCCGTGCACTGGCACGACTTTGCTGAACGGCAGGGAGCGCGAGTGACAACAGGATGGCGATGATCGTGATGACGACAAGAAGTTCCACAAGCGAAAAACCGGCGCGGCTCGAATCAGCAATCGAGCGTTGTCGAAGGTGTCGAACAGGCATCTTCATTGTGGATCGGTCACTCTGTAAATCAGGATGGAAAAGCCAGCTCGATCGACTGGAGTCTGGGTGAGAAATCGCCGGGCCGTTGCTTGTCCGTGATCATAACCGTGCAGATGGTTGACGCTGATGGCATACCATCCGGGGCGAAGGGGGGAAGTGTCATCCTGAGGAATCGGTAAAACCGGGAGATCGAACAGCTCCGGGCCGGCCACTCCAGAATAGGAAAGGAAGAGAGGAGTCGCATCTGGATGCTCGTTGATCCAGTCCCGTAGGGAATACAGGTCCTGTCCCCAGTCGACGTTGGAATCCAGCAGGTGCCAGTGACCCTCCTTTGGCCCGCCAGCAGCCACGTTAAAAAACGCCAGGCTGTGAGGAAACACCAGCAGGCTTTCGAGGATCGCTGCGCCGAGACACCATCCTGCAAATGTACTTGCTCGGGATCGTCGATTTGATGAGTTGTCCGACCAGAGGGCGCTCATGGCAATCAACAGGAACGGAATGCAGGGGAGGACATATCGGAAGTATCGGCTGAACCCGGTCTGGCTGCTGACAAATACAAACAGCATGAGTGCCGGTAACAGCAGGATGACCCATTCCATGATGTGTTCCCCGGACGGGAACGCATTCTTCCTGCGGGAGAACAGTATCGCAACGCCGCAGAGGATGATTCCCCAGACACCCAGCGGAAATTTCACCAGCGCTCCATACAGGTAGTAATACCACCAGCCCTGCGTGCGAAGCTCTCCACGAAGGTAGGAATCCATCTTTTTCCATCCCCCTTCAAAGTCCCTTTTCTGCAGGTCAAGACCGGCGAGAAAGGCTTTGGGAAGTGGAACTGGAATCGCTCCGAGAAGGCTGTTGTTCCAGCGGTTGCCTGTCCCATCTGGATTTGAGGCCACTTCGTCGCCCCCTAATGTACGAGAGACGAACCGATTCTCCCGAAGCGGCTGCATCGATCCATCGAACAGATAGCCTGCATTGATGATATCGATGCTGAGAACAAGGATTGCCAACAGCTGCCATCCTGATGGAACAAAGGGTGGGGTAGACGAAACCGATGCGCGAATTGAAAACCGGCGAATTGTCCACAGGATCGGAATGATCCCGTAGAGAAGGAGCCATGTCATTTTCGCCAGTATTGTCAGCCCCAGAAGGAGGCCAACGATGATCGCCTCTCTAGATTGCCCCCCTTTCAGCCATTGGCGGACATGAAACATCGTCGCCAGTCCGAGCGCCGTTGCGGGGACATCCGGAGTGATCAGGGAGCCGTGTCCGAGTATGTCGGGAGAGAAGCACCAGAGCGCTGCTGCAACAAGTCCAGCACGTGGCCCGAAGAGGTTGTTTCCCCAGCGAAAACAATAGATCAGTCCAATGACCACGAACGGGAGACACATCCATCGGGCGACGACAAAATCCCACGGGAATTCCGCCCGATTGGCGCTCAGAAAATCGAGTCCGATCAGCCACTCCGGTCTGGCACCCGGAGTGGTGTCACAACGGCTCCAGTTCACAGCGGGTTCACGGAGAACGACCGGGATGACTGCCCAGGCTTTGACGAGCGGAGGGTTCACGAGATACGTATCGATCTGGCCGGTCATCCAGATACGGACCCCCGCAGCCAGATGGGCGACTTCGTCCGATGTGGGAGACATGCGGCAGCTCTGCCATCCCACCAGCAGGATCTGAACAGGGACCAGAAAGCCGAAGACGATCCAGCGGCAGATGTCTTGAGAGGAGTGGTCTCTGGAATTGGGCTGTGAATCAGTCACCCCGACCTCCTCCCGTCCGCAAGGCTGGGGACCTCAACTGCAGCGAACGCGTCGCCGAGTCGTAAAGGTATAGATGACGTTCGGGAAAGAGGCTCGCCACTTCTTCCAGCGAATACTGTTGGGGAGATTCCATCCCGATCAGTATGTCCGCATCGAAGGGGGGCTCATTTCTCACGTACAACGCATGCAAATCCGCTTCCGTCGGCCGGACCAGAATCAGGGCGGGCAGCTTGAGTGGGGTGTCCTTGATCGTCGATTCAAAGGCGCGATAGCCCGCGGTGGAACGGAGAAAGGGGACCCATCCCGCTGCCAATCGACTTTGCCCACGTGGTCCCACGGGAAACAGGTTCATCACGAGGCAACAAAGGACAAATATCGACCACCAGAGAGCCGGGAGAAATCGTTTCCGTTGAAAGGAAAGATCCAGAACCTGCCGGGAAATAATCGCAAACAGCAGAATCCAAAGCGCTCCGGATTCAAGCACGTAATGATGCCCCAACATTCCATCGAGCCAATAGGGAATGTGGGTGAGGTTGAGGGAAATGATGCTGGCTCCCAGTAATTGAACCGTTCGTGGCTGCCATGGAAGTGTGAAGAGAAGAATGAGTGCTGTCATGGAAAGCGGTATCAGTCCCATGGACCATGCGAGGCTTCCCTTCAAACGTTGAATTCCATTGGCAATGGCTCGGGGCATGTCGAGATCATCTGCCCATTGATCATAGGCCGTCAGGATTTTTCCTTCGGAACCGGGATCATTTTGGCTCCCGGTCTGATGGAATCCGAATGCATGTCGCGGCGTATAGAGCCGGGTGTATTGCTGGTATCCCGTCAGGAAAGCATTTCCCGTCACAGCCTGATTCTGTATTCCGATCAGAAGAAAGCCTAAGAGGAGCGGGACTCCCAGACCGCACGCGGACAAGGTCCATTTCGAACGTTGTCCCGCTTCGGACTCACTAGGAAACAGGATGCTTCGCATCCACTGCCAGAGGAACCAGAGTCCCCACGGAAGGCCAATGGCTGCTGCTGTCAGTGGGCGACACAACATGGCGAAGGTCAGCCCTGTTCCTGCTATGACGGCACTTCGCGGAGATTCCGATGTGACCAGTTGGACCATCCCCAGCAGAAACAGGGAAAGTCCCAACAGGGTCGGTGCGTGAGCAAGGAGGAGGTTGTTGAAAATCGCCCATGCTGGAGAGAGGGCAAGCAGAATCCCCGCAACCGCTCCGACAAATGGTCCACCGAGTCTGCACCCGATGAGGAAGAACCCCGCCGCTGCAAGAGCCCCCGCGACTCGTGCCCCCCAGATTGCTCGATCGAAGGCAACCCAGGGGGTGAGCCAGAGTCCTGTTCCGGGAAAGTACCGGCTGGCGAAACGTCCTTCATTCAGGACATGCATTTGATGAAACAACTCCGGGGCAACCGGGGGGCCGGGCCACCACCAGCGTCCCTGCAGAATCCCTTTGGCCTGAAGCTGGTAGCTGAATTCATCCTGCACCAGTGGAAGAGCGGAAGCGATTGATCGATCAGGCTTCTCATTCGGAATTGGGAATCTGGCTGCCGCCCAACTGATCAGAAGCGACAGCAGGAAGACAAATGTTGCCCCGATGAACTGCTCTGTGACAGATGGGGGGGATTCGTCACTCATCCTCCGCCAGAACCGGGCGATCCGTGACGAAGCGGGGATCTGCCAGGGAACTCCCCAGCAAAAGGGGGCAAAGAGAAGGAGTGGAACGAACAGCGTTCCGTCCCAGGCGGGAGCATCCCACCATTCCCCCGGGCTTCCTTCGACGAGCAGTCGCTGTTTGATCCGGGTGGACTCCACGACAAGAGACAGCATCAGTCCCAGCTGCCATGCGGTCACCAGTCCCAGAAATCCAAAGCGCCCTGCCTTCGCCAACGGAAGAGATCGTTGGTCGCGATCTTCGGGATTTGAGAGTCCCTTTTGCAGGTCTGCAACGTCAACCATTGCGTTCTGGTTGCCTGATCATCTCTGGACGGAATTTCCTGACCGGGAAGTGTGACAAACGCAATGGGGGCGTGCCAACTCTGACCGCGACTCAAAGTTGCGTTCGTGAAAACTCTCTGTTTGGCGTGGTTTCACTGCCGGGACGTCTGGGGAGGGGGATAAGGTGGTGTTGTTTTCGGTGTAACCGCTACATCCAGCCCTTTGTTTTGCTGAGAAAATTGGAGGCGGGAAACGCATCACTGCAGGGAAGAGATAGGTTTCCAGAAGCAGTGCCATCGAGCTGTCAGGGAGATCCTCTGCTTCGAAGCTGCCAGATGTGGATGAAGGACAATGAGAATGTTTTCGGCGGCCCCTCCGGAGGCGGAGGCGGGTGACTGGCGGGCGGTGCTGATACCGTCCCCCCTACTGGATTGCCTCTGTGGTCGACTACAGAGGATTCAGATGTTGCCATCGATTGCCCAGCAGGCATTGCAGGTGGCTAAGGATCCAGACTGCTCGATCCGGGATTTTTCACGGCTTGTGGAACAGGACATCAAGCTGGCGACGGAGATGCTTCGGATCGCCAACAGTCCGATTTACTCCGGGGGACGACCGGTTGCGTCGCTGTCAGAAGCGACCCTGAGACTCGGGTTGGCTCATTGCAAAAACCTGATCATCACTTCGTGTATTTCCAGTCTGATTTCCGATCTTTCTGCGGAAGAGACATGGATTCGTGATGTTCTCTGGCGGCATGGGATGGCAACGGGAGTGATTGCCGTCAATCTGAACCGGACTCTCGGTGTCGGTTTTCAGGGGGAAGAATTCACAGCAGGGTTGATGCACGATATTGGAAGAATTCTGTTGGCAGTGGCCCTGCCTCAACAGTTTCTTCGTGGTGACCCGGTGGACTTTCTGGAAAGCGACGATCTCCTTGAGCGGGAACGTACGTTTTTCCGAACAACGCATGCGGAGGTGGGAGCCTGGTTTGCAATCGGAAACAATCTTCCAGACTGTCTCATCGCAGCGATTCGATTTCATCATGCTCCGCTGAAAGCCCCAGCTTATCAGCGTCTGACAGCACTGATCGCTGCTGCCGACGACATCGCCAATTTCCTTCAGCGAAACGAGTCTGCTGAGGGATATTGTCCGCTGGACAATCCGGCGATCGATCTGTTGGAGCAGTGCGGCGTCTGGGGGGCTCGCGACCGGTTTGAACGTCAGTTGGACGTCATTCTCGAGAACGCGCTGGAAGATGCATTGGAGCTGTGTGGAGCGTGATAGCTCCTCACGCGACCAGTGGGTTCAGTTGGGAACGGGAGTGGTTTCCAGAATCTGCCGGATGATCTGACGTGCCCGCTGTCTCTGGGATTCGCGAATGATCCCTGCGCAGACAACCCGGTGTGCCAGAACCGGACTGGCGAGACGTTTGACGTCATCTGGAATCACATAGGTCCGCCCCTCGACCAGGGCCAGACTCTGAACTGCACGATACAAGGCAAGGGCACCACGTGTACTCACTCCCAGTGAGAGTTCCTTGTGTGTACGTGTTGCCGCCACCAGATCCAGAATGTAGTTGGCAATCGAATCTTCCAGCGTAACGGCGCGAACCTGCTTCTGAAGCAGGAGGAGTTCTGTTGTGGACAGGACCGGCGAGAGTGTATCGACAGGCTCTCCGAGACGGTGGCTGTCGAAGACCGCTTTCTCTGCTTCGCGGCTGGGATAGCCGACTTCTGTGCAGATCATAAACCGGTCCATCTGGTTTTCCGGCAGCGGATACGTCCCCTCAAATTCAAATGGATTCTGTGTCGCCAGAACCAGAAAAGGACGTTCGAGTGGATAGGTCTGCCCATCTGCAGAGACCTGATGTTCCATCATTGCTTCCAGCAATGCACTCTGTGTCCGGGGAGTTGTCCGGTTGATCTCATCCGCGAGGAAAATATTGGTGAACAGCGGCCCTTTTCGGAACTCAAATTCGCCGCGATTGGGGTAATAGATGCTGGAACCGAGGATGTCGCTGGGGAGCAGGTCTGGCGTGCATTGAAGCCGTGTGAACTGACAGTTCAGGCTGGAGGCAATTGCTTTGGCAAGAGATGTTTTTCCCTGCCCCGGGGCGTCTTCGATTAGCAGGTGACCTTCTGCCAGTAAGGCGACGACGGACAACCGGATGACTTCCGGCTTCCCCAGCAAGACTTTGGCAATATTCTCTTCCAGTTTCCGGATGGCCCGATTTGGCTCTGAAGTCACAAAGTTCTCCATTCCTGTCGCCGGTCAGACTCGTGGATGGGGTGCGGGGCGAGCATTCTCCCCATTGATTTGAGAGGTCATTCACGTCACATTCAAGTCATTCCAAGCAGGAACATTGGAAATTGAAATACGTTCTTTCCAATTGGACTGATTCGATACGGCAAGGACGTTATTTTCCCCGCGAAATCAGTGAATTTCACCAATGCAACCCCCGAACGAGTCTGTCTTTTCCCCGGGGACGTGATAAAGTCACTGTTCTGGCAACGTTCCGTTGCCCCGTCTCAGTAAGAACTGCCGCCGTTTCCGGACGAGCTTGATCAGTCTTCCTGATCCGTGCCCAGAAATCTTCCGGTCAATCGTCCCGGTGGCTGATCGTGCAATCTGTCTTTCGTTCGCAGCTCCTTCTGGTTCTTGTCCCCGTTATTGTTGTCTCTCTCGTTGTGGGAATGGTCATTCCTCTCCGGGCGGAAACGGATTGGCCACAGTTTCGTGGAACGACGGGACAGGGACATGCGGACGGGAGGGCTTTTCCTCTCGTCTGGGATCACAGCAATGGGGTTGTCTGGAAAACCACCTTGTCGGGGATAGGGCATTCCTCGCCTGTTCATGATGGTCGAACGATCTGGGTGACCTCAGCCCGGGAGCATCCTCCGGAACTGCTGGCGATCGGAATCGATGCCCAAACAGGGAAGAGGCTTCACGAGATTGTTGTGTTCGCGCCAAAGACGCTTGAAGAGATCCATAAGAAGAACAGCTATGCCAGTCCCACGCCGGTGCTATACGGGGGCCTACTATATGTTCACTTTGGCACACACGGAACCGCCTGCATCGAGACAACAACGGGCACGATTCAATGGACATGTACAGATTTCCCCGTCATCCATGATGGAGGGGCAGGGAGTTCCCCTGTGCTTTACCGCGATCTGCTCATCATCACGCTGGATGGGGCGGACACTCAGCGAGTTGTTGCACTCGATTGTGTCACCGGTCAGCCGCGGTGGATTCGGAAGCGGTCCGTTCCCTATCCGCACAATCCCATTGTGAAGAGGGCATTCAGTACCCCGCTGGTCATTCAGCACGAGGGGCGAGACATGCTGATCAGTCCGGCAGCCCAGCAATGCCACGCCTATGATCCTGCCACCGGAGAGGAGCTCTGGCATGTCCGTTACTCGGGATTCTCCACTGTCCCACGACCGGTTTATGACGGGACTCAATGCCTGATTTCGACCGGATACTACAAGCCTCAGCTCTGGGCAGTCGATCCATCGGGGAAAGGGGATGTGACAGAGACGCATGTTCGCTGGCGATTCCGGGGAGAGTCCCCCGAGACCCCCTCTCCGCTCATCGTAAGGGAGTCTGCCTATCTTCTTTCCGACAAGGGAATCCTGACGATACTCGACTGCCAAAGCGGAAAACGGCGCGGGGCTTTGCGTCTCGGCGGGAACTATTCTGCCTCTCCGCTATACGCTGGAGGCCTGATTTATTTCTGCAGTGAAGAGGGTGTCATCAAGATTCTGGACACTCGCCTTGAAAAGCCGAAGGTTGTCCAGGTGAACCGGATGAATTCAAGGATCATGGCCTCCCCTGCAGTGCTGGCGGGGGACTTGTTGATCCGAACAGAGGACAGTCTATACCGCATTCAGGGAGCGCAGGAGTCGATTCCGGACGAACCTCTGTAGACGCCTCGTCTCACTCCAGTGCTCAATCTGCTCTGATTACTGACATCACGCAGAATTGGGAGTTGAGTCAAAGCGGAAATCAATTTGTCCGCTCGGAAAGGAGTCTGATTACTTGTCTCCTTTGAAGACAACTTTTGTCCGCGTGACCTGATCATGAAGTGTCAGTTTGTCTTTATTGAAGACCATCATGATGAAGGGGAGTCCGAATGAGAAATACCACAGGTTTCTCAGGAACCACTTCAATGTCGCTGTCTTCATGGAGACAACTTTGTCCCGGTCTGTGACAACAATCAGGCCGAAGGTGTCTTTCCCAAGCGTTGATTTCAACTGTGACGATTCCTGGACTACCCAGTAATTCCAGTTTGTATACAGAGCAAGTGCCAGCAGACCAACTGGAATGAGTGCCGGCTGGAACAACCAGATCAGAATTGTAAATCCCGTGACGACCCATTGAATCATCATGGTTTTGGGATTTGCGGTGACGAGGAAGCCAGACAGTGGCATGAAGGCAAGATCGACCGTGTGAGCCAGATAGCGGACCCAGAATGTCGCTGGGGTTCCGGGCAGGATGCGCTGAACGTAGTCGAGCGTGTACGTTCGGTAGAATGCAAACAGACCCCACATCCGAATGATGAAGACTCCCGGAAACGCCGCCAGATAAGCGATGGGGGAGACGATCAGCGTTGTTGCAATGACGTTGACCAGCCCTTTCAAGGCAGCATAGGTGAATGTGTTCTGGTCCTGACCCAGGTCGAGTAGTTTCATAAACCACAGCGTGATGTTTCCGTTCAATCCCGGAGACCAGACCTCTGTTCCTTCGCTAGCGCCGATCGGAGCAGGGGCATCTTCCAATGGTGCCCCGACAAGGAATTCACTCACGAGCGGGTTGCCTGCACCAATGAGGTAGACGATCAGTGCTGCAAAACCGATGACGGGAAGAAAGGCGATCAATGCTACGAATAGGAAGAACAGGGTCGCAGCAGCATTCTTTGCAAAGAGAATCAGCAGCTCCCACATAATCCAGGCTTTGTAGGTATGCCGGCAGGTCATATGGGGGAGTGCGATCGGCATCACGAGAACAGGGAGAATCGCCAGACCGCCGATCAGTCCAATCACGAACGTTCCGCTGATCGCCAGATTTGGATTGGTGAGCAGCATGAAGAGATAGAAAAACAGGGCTGCGGGGAAAAGAGGCCCCAGAACGACCATCGGCCAGAAAACAACCCGTCCTCCTCCGGCGGCACACTTGAAGAAGTCGAAGTAGAACCGGTCCGCGCGGAATTTTTCCTTCACCATGCTCGATGAAATCACCGCCATGGCCAGAGAGATGAACCACCCCGCCACCCCGAGAGCGGAGATGATGGCCAATCCTCCCCAGAACGCTTTCGTTGGCCAGTTCTTGCAGTACACCAGCGACATGTACGTGCAGATGGCGTTCATTGTCGAAAAGAGCGCCCAGACCCAGCCAGTTCGGAAGACGAGGGAAAGGTTCTCTTTGACGAACTCCAGAGACTCTTTCCAAGCCTGCGTGTAGAACAGATTCGGGTCTGCTCCCTTGAGAGTCCGGCGACGATGCTCCCGGGCATCCATCTGCCCTTTCTCAACGTTCATTCCGCAGTTGCGGCAAACCGGATCTTCTGGATTGAGTTCGGCTGCACAATACGGGCAGACTCCTCCGCTCCCTTCATCCTGAAGACGCTCGAGGTCAAGCTTCGCGAAATCGATAACCTGATCTTTCGGGGCTGCCGGTGCCGCGGCTCGAGCACGAGGTTTCGGAGCGACGGCCGCAGCGGCTCCTTCGACCTTGATTTTCGTGCCACACTTGGGACAGGCGATCACTTTCCCGATCGCCTTGTCCGGCGCGTTCAGGACAGTCTCGCAACCACTGCATCGGATCTTCGGCATGCGCACGCTCCGACCGGCGAACGATTTCCCGGCCTGGTGAATGGGATCTCGTGTCGTGTCACCGCGCGATTTCGGATTGTCAGCGCACAAGTCCCATCAAACTGTGGGACTTGTGTGTCTTCACCTGAATTCTGACGGCGACACCGCACGTGTTGATCGTAAGTTCTGTGATTTCGAAGCCAGAGCTGGCCCCGTCTTGTTGATTGGAATTCTGTTTTGGGAAAAAGGGAAGCGAATCTGCCGGATTCAAAAACGGGACAGGAGGGTGGTTCTCAACCTGCAGATTTCGCCGCTCCAGATTCTTCAATTTAACAAAATCAGGAGACTTTTCACCCCCAGACTCCCATCAGGTTCAACCGCTCTTGACCGTTCGTTGCGGCAGGGGGGAGACTGCGCCCCACTCTTTCGGCAGGTCCCGTATTTCGGAGCCACCATGTCCCACGTCACTTCATTCCTCCGTCTCTCCTGCTGGTCTCTTGCATCGATTTTCGTTCTGACCATTCTGGTCGCTTCGGAAGATGCCTGGGGGCAGGAGTTCCCATCCAGTGGGGGAACCGTCGCTGTCCTCAATGATGGCCGGGTCTTTCAGGGATCGGTTCAGGAGGTTCCCGGCGGGTACCGGATTCTGCATGCGGGGGGATCGACGATTCTCCCATTTGATCAGATCAGCGTCACGGCAGCCACACTCGTTGGGGCCTACGAGGCATTTCGTGACAACATTCAGAAGCCGGACGCCAATGCCCATCTGCGCCTGGCGGAATGGTGTCTGGCCAATGGTCTGTATGTTCAGGCACAAATTGAAGTGGAGACCGCTCTTCGTCTGGAGCCGACCCGATCGGATGCCCGACTTCTCTATCGCCAGATCGACTCCATTCTTCATCCCGAACGTCAGAACTCAACAACTCTGGTGACACAGCCAGCGCCACAACGCCAGACCGCCATTCATGCGTCTGCATTTGTCTCGACGGACTCCGGGACGGCGACGGAAATCAGCCGGGAGGCTCAACTCATCTATATGCGTAAGGTCCAGCCATTGCTGATGAACAAGTGTGGAAACGCTCATTGCCACGGAGGGGACAAGGCGGGATCGCTTCATCTGAAACTGGCCCGTTTTGATTCTCCCGGACTGAAACTCGCGTCCGCTCACAATCAGGAAGTAATCTTCCGCTTTATCGACATTGAGCACCCGGAGCGCAGCCCGCTTCTCGTGGAGCCGAGTACAAATTCAGCTCATCACAAGAACCTCTTTTTCGGACCGAGAAATCAGGCCCAGTTCGATATCATTGATGAATGGGTCAAGATGGTTGCTGCCGAGAAGCGAGCCAACGCTCCTCATGGGACCCCTTCGTCCCAGTTGGCCCGCAAGGGGACACCCTCTTCCGGGGTTCTCCAGACAGGAGCGACTGTCGAAGCTCCAGTATCTGCGCCAAAGTTGCTTCCTCCGGGGATCTCTCAGGCGGCCCCACTCGCACCACAGTCCCGTCAGAACGAGGCGTTGCCCCAGCCTGACATGCAGCTCCGGGAAGAGGTACAGAAATCCTTTCGTCCCGACATGTTTGACCCGGAAGAGTTCAACCGGATGATGCATTCCCGCCAGACGGCGAATGAGTAGGAGTGCTGTCAGGAGGCGTTTGCGTCGTCTCCCTTTCGTCCTTCGACGAGTGGGTTATGATGACGTGCTGTTCGATGGTTTTCTCCTGACCGTGACCCCGGGAATCGCATGCATCTGGCGATCATCACTGCAGGCGGCGCAGGCATGTATTGCGGCTCGTGCATGCATGACAACAGACTCGCCCGCGCTCTCCGGCAGCAGGGGATCGAGGTTTCTCTGATTCCGACGTATACGCCGCTGACGGTAGATGAACCCGATCAGAGCCTGAACCGGATCTTCCTGGGAGGGATCAATGTTTATCTCAGCGGGAAATTCCCGTGGTGGAGCCGTCTGCCACGCTTCCTGACGTCATGGCTCGATTCTCCTGCGATTATCCGAAAAGCCACGAGCGGTGCTGTCAGCAACGATGCGACGGAACTGGGCGATCTGACGATCTCGATGCTTCAGGGGGAGCAGGGGCCGCATCGGCGGGCCATTCAGGAACTGGCAAAGGCGATTGCCAGAGACCTCCGCCCTGATCTCATTATCTTCAGTAATGCGCTCCTCTGTGGAGCACTGCACGAAATCCGACAGGCCTCGCCCGTACCGGTGCTCTGTACGCTTCAGGGGGACGATGTGTTTCTGGATGCGCTGAAGCCGGAAGATCGGCAGCAGGCCATCGAGCTGATTTCCCAGCGAGCGCAGGAGTTTGACGGGTTTATCACACAGACCGCGTTCTATCGCGATTACATTTCTGCGTATCTGTCACTTCCTGTGGACCGCTTTCATATTGTCCCGGTCGGAATCGATCTGCATGAGCATACGGGGTGCCCACAACGACGGGAAACTGGCCCGCTGCGGGTCGGATACTTCGCCCGCTTCGCTCCGGAGAAGGGGCTGCACCATCTCGTGGACGGATTCATTCGCCTGAGGAATCGGCTCCCTGATGCCGAACTCTACCTCGGGGGATATCAGGGGAAGCAATACCAGACGTACATCCGTGAGACACTCGAAACGCTGGATCGCTCCGGAATCTCTTATACGAACATCGGGAGTCCTGCGACGTTGGCGGAGAAGGTGGCATTCTTCCAGAGGCTGGACCTGTTCTCGGTCCCGACAGAGTTTCTGGAACCCAAGGGGCTTTATGTCCTGGAAGCAATGGCCAATGGGGTTCCCGTTGTCCAGCCCGCTCATGGAGCCTTCCCGGAAATGTTGAATACTGTCGGGGGAGGATTGCTTGTCCCCCCACGTGATCCGGAGGCCCTTGCAGAAGCGATGGCTCAGTTTGCTGATCCCGAACTTCGTTTTGAACATGCCCAGCGAGTCTGGGATGGGGTCCGTCAACACTACTCCAGCGACGCTGCGGCCAGACGGATGGTCGCTCTGGCTAGTTCATTTCTGACAGCGCACTAACTGCGAACTTGAACCGCTCCCTTGAAGGGACAACGCGATCCCGCCCTGTTATCGGGCCGGTTCCAGCCGGAAATCATCCAGCCACAGCCGGCCGGTTGCTTCATTCAGACCGGCGCGAATAATGACCTCCCGTGTATTGGGGGGAACTCGGAAAGTGTGGCTTCTCTGCTGCCATTCCGGAACGTCCGTCAGCCAGGGGCCAATGAACAGCCGGTCAAAGGGGATTCGCTGCTCGTTGAAAAAGTAGATGAAAATTCCCGGGGCTTCCTGAGGCGTGCGGCCTTCCTTGATGCCGGCTGATTTCATGGACCAGTGCAGCGTCAGCTGACGCAGCTTACTTCCATCGATGGCCATCGCCTGAAGCATATGAGCCGAGCGGCCTGCAACATGATTCTCAAAACAGATGGACTGTTCTCCAGCTGCTGCATCCGGGACTAGTGTCGATCGACGTTGATAATGCCAACCATCGGCCAGACCATCTCCATTCTCATCAAGTTCAAAACTTCCGTTGACGAACTGAGGTCGGAGCGGGTCTGGTTGCTTCTGTCGCAGATCCTCCATCTTTCCGGTCATTGGGACAAAGAGAGCCGGAAGGAGCTGAGTCCGTTCCAGCTTCCCCTCTCTCTTTTCAAAGAGATAGAAGACCTGCTGATAACGTTCCCCCAGCGGAATGATCATCTTCCCCCCCTCCTTCAGCTGTTCGACGAGAGGTGCGGGAACATCTTCTGGCGAACAGGTAACAATGATCTTGTCGAAAGGGGCCTGCTCCGGCCATCCGAGATATCCATCTCCAATCCGGCAGTGAACATTCTTGTACCCGAGCCGTTTCAAGAGGGCTGCGGACCGTCGGCCGAGCGGTTCGACGATTTCAATGGTGTAAACATCCTGAACCAGACCGGAGAGAACAGCCGCCTGATATCCACTCCCAGTTCCAATCTCCAGCACCCGGTCGGTAGGCTGTGGATCGAGGACTTCCGTCATGTAGGCAACGATAAACGGCGGAGAGATGGTCTGCTTAAAGCCAATATCCAGAGCCTGATCGTAATAAGCCAGGTTCCGAAGCTCGGATCGCACGAACTCATGGCGGGGGACGGTCCGCATCTGCTCCAGCACCCGTTCATTGGTGATCCCTTCCTCGACCAGATTTTCCTGAACCATCTGGTGACGCAGATTGGCATACCGGTCCTGAGCGGAGGTCGTCTTGAGAGTGCAGGCCAGTGCTGCGACAGCCACGAACAATGCGATGCTTCGCCGCAATTCGTTCATCCCCAAATTTTTCACTCCGTCGATCATCCTGATCAATCCTTATCCCTGTCCCAGAACGTTTCTTTATTGAGGCTGGTTGTCGCGATGTTCCCTCAGAGGGTCGGAGGGTAGGCCTCCCGATTCAGACAGCCTTCGATTCTTTGCGACGAATCAGCTCAACCGCAACCCGGATCGCTTCTTTCATTCCGTTATCATCTGCCATCCCGCGCCAGGAGATATCGAACCCGGTTCCGTGGCTTGGGCTGGTCCGGACAATTGGAAGTCCGAGCGTGACATTGACCGCCTTCTGAAAGGCAATCAGCTTGAGCGCGATGTGCCCCTGATCATGATACATCGCCACGACACCATCATAGGCACCGTGAACAGCTCGCTGGAGCAGGGTGTCGGCGGGGGAAGGGCCATCGGCAGCAATCGCCTTCTTCCGTGCGTTCTGGACAGCAGGAGCAATGATCCGGGCCTCTTCATCGCCAAAGAGTCCCTCTTCTCCCGCATGAGGATTCAGGGCACAGACCCCAATTCGGGGAGAGGCACACCCAATCCGACGCAGAAACCGGTCCATGAGTCCGATTTTCTCTTCGACATTTGCTGTCGTGAGCAAGCCCGGGACACTGGCGATCGATGTGTGTAGTGTGACGTGAACCACCCCCAGACCGTTGGGGCCTTTCACAACGGAACAGTGAGGCAGATAGAGCATCATGGCGAAGTCAACGACGCCACATTCCTTCGCCAGAATTTCGGTGTGTCCCGGAAAATCGTGCCCTCCCGCATGGAGGGCTGCCTTGCTGAGCGGGGCGGTGACAATGCCGTCGATCCTGTTTTCCAGCGCAGCGTGTGTCGCTGCCACCAGCCACTCATAGGCAGAGTGCCCCGCGCGACCATCGACTCGTCCAGGGGAGACGTCTGCAGCAAGCCCATCGCTGGCTGGGTTCCAGCAGGGGATCACATCTGCAGGGAGATCCCAGCTTGCGTTGACGTCGTCCACTTCCTCCAGCCTGAGTTTCAACTGAAGCAACTGAGCGGCACGCTCAAGAACATCCAGATCACCGACCACCACGGGGCGACACCAGGAATGGATCTCCGGGCGGTGAAGGACCCGGGCAATAATCTCCGGACCGATCCCCGCAACGTCCCCCATGGTCAGAGCCACGCGTGGCAACAATGTTCGTTCCGACTCAGTCATGGAAAGCATTCCGCCTGCGCCAGTCTCAGGCCGTTGAGATCCTTGACGGACACGATGGGATCTCCTGTCACGGGCCATTTCACCCCGATGTCCGGATCATTCCAGAGTAATGTTCTTTCGGAACGGGGAGAATAGAGATCAGTGCATTTGTAAAAAACGTCTGCTGTTTCGGACAGGACGTAGAAACCATGAGCGAATCCGGGAGGAATGTAGAGCGAGTTTCGCTCTGAAGCACGCAGCGTCACACCGACCCACTGCCGGAATGTCGGAGAAGATTTTCTCAGGTCCACAGCCACGTCGAAGATTTCGCCGTTCAGGCAGGTGACGAACTTTCCTTGCGGATTGTCGATCTGGTAATGCAGTCCCCGGAGGACACCCCGTTTTGAATGGGAGAGATTGTCCTGCACAAAGTTCGAGGGAAGCCCTTCCTGTTGAAATCGCCCGGTGTGGAAGACTTCCATAAAGAAGCCCCGGTCATCGTGAAAGATGTCCGGGACAATTTGAATCACCTCCGGTATCTCCGTTGGGACAATCTTCATCAGTGACTCGCAATCTCACGCTTGATGCTGCTCTGGCCCGGGGGAAGAGACAGACTGTTTCTCGTGGTTTCCTGCCGTTGCAGAGGGGACAAATGTTCGTAACAGGCCTGTCAGAAAATCCGGAGGATCAATGAACTTCAGTTCAATTTCCAATGCCCAGACAGGGAGGTTTTCCAGCCGATCCTGACGGATTTTGACGAGATCCTTTCGAGTCGTGAAGAGGACTTCAGAACCCTGCAGGGTTGCCTGATGAACGATTCGCTTGAGGTCTTCCGGGCTGTAATGGTGATGATCCGGAAATTGGAGAAACCGTTCTTCCGGAAGGCCGATCCCCTGTGCCATGAGCGTCCTTCGAAAACCATCAGCATTCCCGATTCCACAAAACGCAAATCCGATTTTGTCGAGCGCCTGGGAGAGCGAGAGTGTGTCTCCCCGGGAGTTGACGAATCGGCGGGCAGAGAATGTGGTCCGCAGGACGGGAACGTCCGAAAATTTCCGGATGCGATCAATCATCTCGCTGATCTGTTCGCTGGTCGACAGTTCGCAGCGAGTGATAAGGACAATGTCCGCACGTCGAAGACCGCTTAATGGTTCGCGAAGCAGTCCGCGTGGAAGAAGTGCGTTGTAGCCCCAGGGATTGAGGGCGTCGATGAGGACGATGTCCAGATCCCGATGCAGCCGGCGATGTTGAAATCCATCGTCGAGAACGAGGACATTGGCCTGACCACGTTCCAGGATTCTGTTGGCTGCCTCCCACCGGTTCCGGTCCTGTTCATGCGGAACGCCCGGGCACAATTCGTCCAGCATCCTCTTCTCATCGTTCTCGGCTCCATCGAGAGTTCCATAGCCCCGGCTGACGATCCCGGGAGAATATCCGGCTGCCTGAAGTGTATGGACCAGCCATGCCACTGCCGGGGTCTTTCCGGTTCCTCCCGTTGTCAGGTTGCCTACGGAAATGACCGGAGCAGCAACTGACCGGGGACGGAGCAGGCCATGATGATAAAGTGAATTCCGAAATCCCGAAGCGACCGCATACGGAACGGAACAGATGACAAGAACGATCCGCGCCAGGTCCGCAAACCATTCCCGGTTGCGCCCGGAAATGATCTCCAGAAAGTCGTTCTCAAAGCGGGATCTGCTCATGACTCACTCGGGAATCCACCCGAAATCTTTCCTTCACGCGCGGAAATGTTGCCCTCGCATCGTGTCTGACAAACCATCTGACCGCAAGGGGAGAGCCAGTCGTCAGTGATATCACTTTGTCGGGGTTCTGTGTTCGGATTCATGAGGGGGCAGACAGATTCTGAAGGGCCGACGCGATATGTTCGACTGCCCGGCCTGCCATCGCGTTGAAATAATTCCAGCCGTGCCCCCCATGCGAGGTCTGAAGATCGCTCTGAAACGGAACGCCTGAGGACATGAGCTTGCTCGCGAGTCGCTCGGAGCCAGCATGCCAGAAGGTGTCTTGCGGGTCGCTGGCAAAAAACTGGGCTTTCGGCCAGTTCAGCGGATGGAGGTGCAGGACGACTGTCTCCTGCCGTGCGGATTCAGGATCGGGGAAAAGATCCTCAATGCCAAATCCCCGTCCGTAAATTTGGTCGAAGTCGATCGCCGGGGAAAGAGCGGCCACGATCGGGAATCGAAGTGCGTTTCGATAAGAGAGGTTCAGGGCCCCTTGTCCCCCCATGCTGACTCCCAGCAGCGCGATTTGCGGTGGGTGGACGTCCCAACGCTGGGCAATCCACGGAACGACTTCGTCCAGCAGATAACGAACAGGAGTCTGGGAAGAGTCAAAGGCGGGGGAAGGGACATCCAGCCACCAGCAGGGACCGCAGTGGGGAGCGACAACCCGCAGCCCGTGCTTCTCGAATTCCCGGGTAAAGGAGTCGTTGTTGACCAGTGACTCACCAGCATGGCCGTGGAGATAGATGACTGCGCCCGGAGTGTGAGGGGATTCCGGGGTGAAGACATCGAGGCGTCGCCCCTTGAGCTGATGTTGACTCCACATGGCTGGTTTCCCTTTTCGAATCAATCACTGTCAGTGGGCGGAGCAGGGGGATGTGAAACCGAGTTTCAATTTCGCATGAGTTCGGGGGATCGTTGTTTTTTGAAAGGACAAAATGTCAATTCCGCTCAATTCCTGCAATTGATCGAGCGCCCGGTGGTGGATTAGGGATGCTTCGTTCTAGAATGGCGTTGATTCCACGCCGAAACGAGTCCAACCCGGTCTTGTATAACGACATTTGAGGATATTGGAGAAATCATCATGAAAGGGAGCCAGCGCGTCATCGACGCATTGAATGCAGGACTGACCATCGAACTGACGGCGATCAATCAGTATTTCGTCCAGGCGAAGATGTGTCAGAACTGGGGGCTGCTCCGTCTGGGGAAGCATCACTACGCCGAGTCGATCGATGAAATGAAGCATGCGGAACTTCTCATCGATCGAATTATCTTCCTCGAAGGGATCCCCGAAATTGCCCGGTACGACGTCATCCGCGTCGGGGAGACCGTCAAGGAACAGCTTGAGAATGCTCTGGCCCTCGAACTCAATGCCTGCAAGGTTTACAACGACGCAGCAGAGATCTGCCGTGAAGAAAAGGACGCTGGCAGTCGTGAGATCGTTGAACAGATTGTTCGGGAATCTGAAGAGAGTGTTGACTGGCTGGAAGCCCAGCTGGATCTGATCGAGAAGATTGGAATCCAGAACTACATGCTCTCGCAGATCGGAAGCGACGACGACGCAGCTGGCCACTGAGAACTCCGCCGTTGCCCCATAGCGGCAAGGTCAGGAAATGTCTGTCTCTGAAGGGTGACCTGCGGGGATAACTTTTTCAAATACGAAAAGAGCCGGACACTTGAATTCGAGTGTCCGGCTCTTTGTTTTTGATCAGACTTTCAATTCCGACAAGACGTCGGGTCATTCATTAGACGTCGGTTCGGTCGATCGGCATTTCTCGATGAACGCCTGGATTCTTCGGCGACATCCCATGCATCCTCCTCCGGCGCCACAGATGTCGCGAACTTCGCGGACGCTGGTTGCTCCCATCACGGTCACGCAGTCTTCGACTGTCGCTTGAGTGACGCGAAAGCAGTGGCAGAGAACCGTGCTGGTTTGCTGGAGGGTTGGTGGAGGCGTCATCGGGATGGTAGGGCTGTGTTGGCAGGAATGTCTGACATCAACGTGTGAGTCGGTGACAGATTCGACCCTCAATAAACGCTCTTGAGACTCAGTCTCATTTGAGATTCAGTCTACAGGAGTTTATCGACAAAGGTCAATCACAAAAATTGGACGAATTTGCGGGATTTCCCAATCAGAGTCTGCCAATGTCAGGCAGATTGGGCGATTTGAGGAGCGAAACGAGCGGGGCGCGAGATCAAATTGACTTTGACCTCCCTGTTCGCCAACTTGACAATTGATCCATCCGCAGCTAAAACGCCATTCCAAAGCATTGCAGGGGAATAGGTTACTGACAGCTGGCCCGGTCCTCCCTTTTGGCTTCCGGTCGTATTGTTGCAGTTCAGATAACAGTCAAAGATTGGCGCCAGCTGCTTTTGGGTCGTTCTTTCGCGAAAGTCACTGACTCATGGTCAAAAAGAAGCCCACCCGCGTCGTGCGGAACAGCTCACGCGCTGACCGGAAGTCGAAGCCTGCCACACCTCCCAAGGCGGTTGCTCGCAAGAAGCCTGTGACCTCGTCGACATCCCCTTCCCGATTGAAATTGATCGACAAGCAGCTGGTCCAGCTGCTCGGACAGAGGATGAAGTTGACGGTCGAGCAGCTTCAGGCCACCTCAGATCGACAACAGCTCTGGTTTGACCCGACCCTTGAAAACGAACTCTGGGTCGAACTCGATCAGGCCAATCACGGCCAGTTACCTCGCGAAGTTCTTCGATCCGTTTTCCGTGAGATCTTGTGTGCTGCCCGGATGCAGGTGAAATCGGTTCGGGTTGCCTATCTGGGGCCTCCATTCAGTTTCACGCATCTGGCTGCTCTCGAGCGCTTTGGGCAGACTGCGGATCTGGTTCCGGTCAACTCCATCGCATCTGTCTTTGAAGAAGTCAACAAGGGGCATGCGGAGTTCGGAATCGTTCCGATCGAGAACAGCACCGATGGGCGTATCGTCGATACGCTGGATATGTTTACGCGGCTCCCTCTTCGCATCTGCGGAGAAGTGCAAATCGCGGTGCATCACAATCTC
The DNA here is from genome assembly GCA_938015865.1 of uncultured Planctomicrobium sp. Lineage (GTDB taxonomy): Bacteria > Planctomycetota > Planctomycetia > Planctomycetales > Planctomycetaceae > Planctomicrobium. The sequence continues at coordinate 30,261 of CALLWY010000085.1, read as the reverse complement.
CTCTCCCGGTCTCCCCGTAGCGAAATCACCGAAATCTACAGCAAGCCTCAGGCGCTGTCTCAGTGTCGGGAGTGGATTGCCCGCAACATGCCTCAGGCGAAGGTCTATGATGTCACCAGCACATCCACCGCAGCGAAACTGGCGGAGACCAAACCGGGAGTCGGGGCGATTGCCAGTCGCGAAGCAGCTGTCCAGTATGGCTTGAATATTGTGGCGGAGAACATTGAAGACAACGCCCACAATGTGACCCGGTTCGCCATTATTGGCGATCACGACACGGAACAGACCGGTCGGGACCGAACCGCACTTCTGCTGCAGATTCCACACACGCCGGGTTCACTTTCCGATGCTCTGACCGCATTCAAGAATAACAAGGTCAATCTGACCTGGATTGAGTCCTTCCCATTGCGTGGTCCGGAAACCGGCTATCTGTTCTTCCTGGACTTTGAAGGACATATCAAGGAGCCTCGCATCAAAAAGGCACTGCAGACCCTTGAGAAAAAAGCGGTTCGCATGGAGATCCTCGGGTCTTATCCGCGTAGCGAACCGCTGGCGGAGTAATCTCTTCATCCCGGCTGAAAGAACAGCAACTCAGTCTCGCCATCAACGGATGCGTTGTCGGAACGACCTGTTTACTCAATTGCTGGGAGGGGAGGAGTTCGACGAGTGTTCTGAGTGGTCGGAAACGCCCTCGTTTCCTTTGTGCGAATGCGAGTCGATCCGTTTTTCCCATTCTCCTGTTCCCCTGGATCTGGACCAGTGTCGAGGAGATTGTTCAGGGAGACGCTGGACCAAATGGATTTCCAGCACGTCATACGCTGAGAGCGAGATGTACTGGCTTGTCAGTCGCGCCAGTTCCAATGCTCTTTCCTCGCTCTGTTCGATTTCGACTGTCGGATCGAAATCATCCGTCGGCATTTGCAGGACGACCCTGAGGATTCGGGGTGTTCCGGTCTGATGACTCTTGTATTGCCCTCCAATGACATTCGGACGGCAATCAGGGAACCGTGCTGCAATCGCATTCTGCAGCGGGCGAAATGGACGGGTGTAAAGCTCCCAGTACAACCAGAGTGCTCCGACCATCAACAGGCCGAATCCGAAAATGATCAGAACGGCCTGACGGCCCGACGTCGACTGCGACGTCGCCGAAGGGGGACCGGACTGTGGGTAATCGGTAGCGGGAGGGATCTCGGACAAGTGTCTTCTTTTCGACCAGTCAGATTGATGACAACGCGACACTCACTCTCGCCCATTCAGGTCGGCAGTTCAAGCGACAGACAATTTTCCCAGCCTGAACAGACGGCCGTTCTGTCTTGCCTTTTTGGCGTCTTTTCTCACACCGGAGGGAGTGATCTTCGGGGGAGTCTTCTCGCATGAGAGCGAGTTTCGATTCGCTGATGATGTAAATGGTACATCGTTTGCCAAACCTGCTTTTCTCAGTGGAATGAATCACCTGCCTGATGTGTTCCACACTGCGGGGATTGGCGCTGAAGGACCGTAAAAACATTCTTCAGGATGGTTTTGGGATGAAATCCGGGAATTGAATCCGGAATTCAGTCCCCGCTACTTGTGAGACTGCAAAAATGATAGATACCGGAGAGAGACGTTCGGCGAAGCGTTTGTTTGATGCCGAACGGGAAGTCATTGAAGATCTGGAGATCGTCAGGAGAAATGCCTGACCCGTCGCGTGTCATTCTTTGTCTGGTGCAGTGCAGGAGTTGAGTCATGAGGCCAAGTTCCGGGATGAAGGCAGCGTTGCTTGCCATGGTGGGGTTCGGCATTGGAGGAGTTTGTGTCCCGGTCAGTGCTGCAGAGCCACCGGAAGAAATCATTGCTGCTGCCAAGAAGTCGGACGGCCCCGAAGCAGAGATCGAGAAGACCCGGCAGACGCTGATTCAGGCATTTGAAGCGGCGAAACCTGAAGAGGTGGCCAATCAGTTTCTTCCCGAGGGAGAATGGGTTGATGAGCTTGGCAACATCTATCATGGACGTGAACACATTCGGGACATTCTGAAGACATACTTTGAAACCTATCCCGGGGCAAAGATGTCCACACATGTGGAGAAACTCATCGCGATTGGCCCCGTGGCATTTGAGGAGGGGACTCGAACGATGACCTGCGGAGAGGACTCCCAGGCGATCGTCCACTACACCGCAACCCTCGCCAAGACAGACGATGGGTGGAAGTATGTTTCGGTCAAGGACATGGAACGGGAGGTTCTTCCAACGGCTCATCAGATGCTTGAGCCGCTGGAATGGCTAGTCGGCGAATGGGTCAATGAAGGAACGAATGGACGAGTCCTCATTACGTACCGCTGGTCCGATGATGGAAATTACCTGTTAGGAACCTATCAGATTGAGTCGAATGGCGAACTGGCGATGAAGAGCGAACACCGCATTGGGTGGGACCCGTTGCACAAACGTATTCGAACGTGGTTGTTCGACTCTGATGGAAGTTTTGGGGAAGGAGTCTGGATTCCGGTAGGAGAGAGCTGGCACATTCAGTCCAGCGCCATCCTTCCAGACGGGGGAACCGGCTCTGCGATCATCCGTCTGACTCAGGATGATGCAAACCGGTTTACAATGATTGGGACGCACCGGTTGATTAACGGGGTGCAGGAAGAGGATTTTGAATTCCACGTGGTGCGAAAACTGACCGGCGAATCCAACTGACAAGCCGGTCATTCTTTCTCCATGCGGACTCTAGCGACGGAAAACCCGTCGCGTGACAGAATACAGAAGAGGCGATGCCATGTTGATTTTTCCAAAACACTCACGCGCAGGCTGGATTGCCGCAGTTCTGGCTGCGTGGATGATGTCTTCTCCTCAAAGTGTTCTGGCACAGCGTGGGAACCGCGGAGGAGGGGGAGGACGTCCCCCTGGGGCGCAGAGCGGTCCACGCGCCCCCGGCCCGTCCGGTGGAGCGAGAGCACCCAGCATGTCGCGTCCCACCTTGGGGAACACCCGCCCTCAGGGGTCTTCGGGTGTTCGACCTCCCAGTAATATTGGAAACCGGCCTTCGCTCGGAGGGGGGCAGCCTCGTCCCAGCGGTGGGCCGTCGCGCCCGGGGGGGCCTTCCTTTGGGGGAGGTTCTCAAGGCAATCGTGGCCCCGGGAGTCATACTCCACCAGTCCGGCCAAGTGTAATTACCCCGGGAAACCAGACACGTCCGGGACGGGATATCACGGTTCAGCGACCCGTTAACAATAATCGTCCCTCCGGGGCGGGAGGGCCGTCTGGGAACCGTCCCGGATCGGTGATCGACATCGGAAATCGGCCGAGCCTGGGGGGAGTCGCCCGACCGGCACCGTCTCAGCCAGGACGCCCGAATCGTCCGGACACGAATCGCCCAGACACTGGTCGACCCGGTGGAAACCGTCCTGACGTCGGGCAGCGTCCGGGAGACGCCCGTCCCCCTGCAAATCGTCCGGACTCCGGAAACCGCCCGGGTGATGGAGGGCGGCCGGGAGGAAATCGTCCCGACATCGGACAGCGACCCGACAATGCCCGTCCACCAGCAAATCGCCCGGGCAGCGGGAACCGACCCGGAGATGGGGATCGTCCCGGTCCAAACCGCCCTGATTTTGGTCAGCGCCCAGGTGATGGACGCCCCTCAGCAAACCGACCGGACTTTGGAAATCGTCCCGGCGATGGTCGTCCCGGAAGCAATCGTCCCGGTGACCGACCGGGGACTAACCGCCCCGGATTCGGGAACCGTCCCGGAAATGGACGACCTCCAGAACGGCCGATCATCGGAAATCGCCCGGGTCACCGTCCGGGGGACTGGGATCATCGGCCAGGAAATCGTCCCGGGGATCGTCCGGGGAACCGTCCACCCAACTGGAATCGTCCAGACCGGCCCAGCTGGAATCCGGGAGGATGGGGGTGGAACGGGGGAGACCGATATGCCCACTACCACCACCATCATCATTACGTCAATCCGCACTACAACTGGTATCGCGGTAGCTGGGCAGGGTATGGACGCAATTCGTGGTATCGTCCTTACTTCTGGGGAACGGTAACAGGCTTTGGTCTGGGGACCATTGTGAGTGGATGGGGGTACGGATACGGCGCTTACTACAACCCGTACTATGTCGGACTGACTCCCGTTTATGCCTCAACGTACAACTACGCTCAGCCTGTCGTTGTCTATAACTACACGACACCGCAGGAGCCGAGCGTGGTCTATCTTGATTCCACTCAGCCTCCTCCAGAGGATGATCCCGGAATCCGGGCGTTCGATGATGGTCTGGCACGCTTTAAAGCGGGAGATTATCAGAATGCGCTGCGTCAGTTTGATGAAGCATTGAAGGCGCAGCCGAATGATCCCGTCATTCATGAAGTGCGTGCGTTGACGCTGTTTGCACTGGGCGAATATCAGCCGGCGGCAGCAGCCTTGAACGCGTTGCTTTCGTCAACTCCCGGGATGAACTGGACAACGCTCAGTAGTCTGTACGGCAATGTCAACGATTACACGACTCAGCTTCGCGCACTCGAAGCCTATTGCCGACAGCATCCCAATAATGCCGCTGCGTACTTCGTTCTCGCTTACCATTACATGGTAATCGGTTCGACTCCAGAGGCCATTGGGGCGTTGAAGGTGGTTCTCCAGAATGAGCCGAAAGATGTGGTGGCCCGCCAGCTGCTGGATACTCTGGAACCGCCGAAGGCGAATGACCCCGCAAGTGCTGAACCGACACCCCCCGCAACTGATCCGTTGCCGACTCCTCCTCCACTGGAGGTCCCATCCGAAGAGGACACGGACCTTGTCGGCACTTGGAAAGCGGAAACCAACGGAACGGTCATTACCCTGACGGTGACCCCAGAGTCCGACTTTGTGTGGAAGGCCAAACAGCCGAATCAGCCTGAGGTAACAGTCAGTGGTCAGCTGACGACTGATGAAGACTCCATCATTCTCTCCAGCAAGGATCAGGGGACCATGGAAGGGGGAGTGACTTCGCTGGGACCGAATGCGTGGCGGTTTCGTCTGATGGGGGCACCCGCTGAGGATCCCGGATTGAAATTCGAGCGGGTTTCACCTTGATGGGGCGATATTCAAAGGAATGAACGTGAAGCGGCATGACTCCGGTCTGCCGCTTTTTTTGTTGTTCACCTTGATGTTCATTCACCCTGTAGCGTGAGTGTCAGCCGGCGGCTTCCGCCATGGTTGCGGTGTTCACAAAGATAAATTCCCTGCCATGTCCCCAGAACGAGACGACCGTTTGACACGGGAACGGTGACAGAACTTCCCAGCAACGAGGCCTTCACGTGCGCGGGCATGTCATCGGGACCTTCGCACGTGTGAATGTAGGGAAAGCTCTCTGGAGCGATGGCATTGAAAGAGGATTCCAGATCGACCGGGACATCCGGGTCGGCATTCTCGTTAATGGTAAGTGATGCGGACGTATGCATGATGAAGACGTGCAGCAGTCCAACACGAATGTTGGCCAGTTCCGGAAGGGCCTGCACAATCTCTCGAGTGATGAGGTGGAACCCGCGTCGACGCTGCGGGAGGGTGATCTGTTTTTGAAACCAGGGCATCGTGGGCTCGACGTGTCTTCAGGGTAAAAGAGAAATCCGGGAGACTGGTATCAGGCTGTCTCTTTCCGTCGCAGGGACGAACTGATCCAGCACAGGGAGGAATGCGTTGATGTTCGTGCTGGAAATGCAGCCGGGATTCCACGCAGTACTTTCATTTGAACATTCGGACTGCGAAGGTTCTTTCAAACTATCATGAGTCTCAATCGAAATTCAGCAAGGCTGCAGATACAGTAACTGCAGCGATCGGGACGGAAATGTTGACTAAACCGCCAACATGCCCCCTGTTCAGGAAGTCCCCGTTTCGAACCCGGAAACAGAAATTCTTATGAGTGTTCCCCCAGTCAGTAATGAACTCGAAGAACAGTTTTTCCCCACGACTGCGGCATTGGTTCAGCGTTGGATGCCGTGGCTGAAGATGTTCCGAGGGTTTCGGATGGCGATCGGTGTCCGGCGTCTCCTGCTGGCTCTGGTCGCTGTGATTTGCTGGATGGGACTTGAAAAAGGACTTGGCCCATCAGCACGTCCTCAGACAGATCGGGAGACTCTTCTCTGGAAGGGATTCTCCGCTAATGACTCATTGACCGCGACCGGCAATGACCTCGGGGTGAGCAGTCTGGAGCCGTCAGCCACATCACGTTTTCCCGTCGTTGACACGATCGCTCAGCAGCCTCTCCTGTGGCCGATCACTCGAATGATAAGTGCGGCCATGGCTGTCGTATTGGGAGAGACTTTGTCCGTTAAACTGGCATCGCTCGGGGTGCTGCTGGGAAGCATTCTGATCAGCATTCTTTTTGGGGGAGCCATCTCCCGGATGGCAGCTGTCGACTTTGCACTGCAATCCGACCTCTCCATCCGACAGTCCCTGGGATTCTCCTGCAGCCGACTGACGACGATGGCAGGCGCCCCGCTCATCGGATGTGTTGGGGTGGCTGGCTGCTGGGCGATGAATTTCTGTATTGGACTGTTTTCAAATCTCCCGGTCATCGGACCTGCGATGACGGGGATCTTCTGGATCGTCCCTCTGATTATCGGCATTCTGATGACCATCGTCCTGATCGGTATCCTGTTCGGATGGCCACTGATGATTGCGGGGATCTGCGTTGATGCCGGAGATGCGTTCGATGGATTCAGTCGGGCCTGCAGCTACGTTTTCAATCGGCCTCTCTATGGGCTGGTGCTGACACTCCTGATGGTCCTCTATGGAACCTTGTTGCTGTGGTTTGTTGAATGTTTTGTCCGTGTGAGTACAGATTTGACTCTGGCAAGTGTTTCGTCGGGAATCTTCGGGCCGTGGCCCTGGAAACCGGCAACAGACGCTCCTGAAGGGGGTTTTGCCCGGGATGCTGTTCAGTTCTGGATGAATGGGATGGCATTGATTCCGGCGGCCTTTGTCTTCAGTTATTTCTGGACAATGGTCACGATCATCTACTTCCTGCTGCGCAAGCGGGAAGATGCCACTCCCCTCCATGAAGTCTGGATCCCTTCAGCCGAAAAAGGGGGCGGTGCCCCTGTTGTGGGAATCCCCGGAGCGGAATTGCGAGAGCAACAGGCCGCCAGCGAAACGAACCAACCGGAATCGACGTGAATTGAGACCGAATCCTCTGAAGGGAGCAAAACCGATGACCGAAGAGCTCTTCGATGTCTGTGATGAGAACGATAATGTCATCGGGACAGCTCCGCGCTCGGAGGTTCACCGCTGCAAATTATTGCATCGCGCTGTTCATATCTGGGTCTGGAATTCAGACGGCGAGCTTCTTCTCCAAAAGCGAACCGAAACAAAAGACGAGTTCCCCGGATGTTTCACATCGTCGGCCTCTGGTCATGTCGACAGCGGGGAAAGTTACGAGGCGGCCGCGATTCGTGAGCTGAAGGAAGAACTTCAGCTTCAGGGTGAGCTGATTCCGGGGGACAAACTCATCGGTTCGGAATCAACGGCCTATGAGCACACGGTTCTTTACCACCTGCAGACCGACGCTCCTCCTGTGCCTGATCCGGGAGAGATTGCAAACGTGGTCTTTCTCTCAACAGCTCAAATCGCTGAGATGCTGGAGAGATCCCCCGAAACGTTCACCCCCCCATTCCGAATGCTGTTTCAGGCATGGTGGGAGAAGGAATGTGCGGAACAGGAACAACTGTTCCGCGACGTTCCGGCGTTTCTGAATTCTGATGATGCAGAGGAAGGCCGGAAGGGCTGATCAAAATCCTTGGGCGCTGCCACTGAGGCGAGTGTCCGCGACCCCCTGAAGCTTGCCGGTGGCCGGGTCACGGGAAATGGAGTGAACATCCCCCTGATGGCCGACGAACCGGATGGTGTGTCCCATCTGGCGAAGGTCCTCAATCATCGCAGCATGTTTCTTTTCAGCGGACCGTTCGATCTGAACTCGATCCGGAAGCCACTGATGGTGAAATCGTGGTTGGGCGACAGCTGTCTCCAGATCCATTTCGAATTCCAGCACATTCATCAGGATGCAGAGCACAGTATTGATAATCGTGCGTCCCCCCGGGCTTCCGGTGACCAGCCGTGTTTCTCCTTCTTTGAGGACGATTACCGGGGTCTGGGAACTGAGCATCCGTTTGCCGGGAGCGATCAGGTTGGCTTCGGTCCCGATCCGTCCTGTGGGAGTGGTCACGCCGGAGAACCAGTTGAAGTCCCCCATCTCGTTATTCAACAGAAACCCCGCTCCTTGAACAACAACACGTGAGCCGTAGCTGTTCTCCAGCGTGTAGGTGTTCGAGACGGCCATCCCGTTTCCATCGACCACCGAGAAATGGGTGGTGGAAGAGGATTCTGTCGTGATCGGAATGTCGGAAGCGAGTTCCAGACTGGGGGCGGCACGAGCCGGATCGATACTCTTCGCCAGTTCGCGTGCATGCTCTGGAGTGGTGAGAAACTTCGGAATGGAAACGAAATCGGAGTCTCCCAGATACCGGGCACGGTCGAGGTAGGCGCGTCGACAGGCTTCAATCTGGAGATGCACATTCTCAGCCGACCATCGTGGTTTGCTGCGTAAATCGAATGTCTCGAGCATCTGCATCATCTCGGCCAGACAGATCCCTCCAGAGCTGGGAGGGGGCGGGCCGTAGATGTCGAATCCCCGGTATCGGAAATGAATCGGGGTGCGGACCTTGGCTTCGTACCGTTTCAGATCGTCCAGAGTGATGACGCCGTTTCCACGCTTCATCTCCGCAACGAGTTGCTGGGCAATTGTTCCCGAATAGAACGCTTCGGGCCCCTGATCAGCGATGAGTTGCATCGTGACGGCAAGTTCCGGCTGAACGAGTCTGTCCCCCGCTTTCCAGTCAGTTCCATCCGGCTTGCCATAGATCCGCCGAAACTCTTCATATCCGGTGGGGGCGAGCGAATGAAGAACGTCGTTCAGGGATTTGGCCAGCCCCTCATCGACAACAAACCCGTCTCTCGCCAGCGCGACCGATGGTTCTACCAGCCTCTTCCACGGAAGCTTGCCATACTTTTTGTGGGCCAGCTCCAGTCCTCGAAGTGTTCCCGGAACGCCAACAGCCTTGCAGGTGTGTGTGGAGTCGTTCGGTTGGAAGAAATTTCGCCCCGCAGCCAGCGGAGCAGTCTCGCGGTACTCGATGCAGACGGGAGCCTGATGAGGGCCCGGATGGACCATCATGAATCCTCCCCCTCCAATATTTCCCGCTTCCGGCCAGGTCACTTGCATGGCGAGCGCCACTGCGACAGCCGCATCAACTGCGGTTCCCCCGTCCTTGAGGACATCGACCCCGACTTGTGACGCCGGAGCAGAGACGCTGACAACCATCCCCCCGGTGCCGCTGGTGACCTGAGGGGTGCTGGCTCCAGCGGAGACAGCGACAAGAAATGCGGTGAGAACACTGACGGAAACGGCTACGTGGCGAGTAAATCTACTCATTGACGATTCTCCTGAAGGGGCGCCCCATATCCTGACGACCCGAATGCATTTGAGCCAGTCTGCAGATGCTCCCGTATAATTGAGTGCGTCGAATCGATCGGGCAACCCGCTGCCCCGCTCAATTCTGTTCGCAGGGAAGAGATCGAGGTCTAAAGTCTTCCTTGCAAGTGCCGATCAGAATGATGAACTAGCGGCATTCGCGTTCGATCGCTGCCCGATAGGCTTCATGAAGTCGCTGCGCGATCGGACCGGGGGTGCCCGTTCCGATTGTCTGCGTTTCCACCAGCACGATCGGAAGGATTTCCATCGTTGTGCCGGTGAGGAACAGTTCCTCCAGCGAGGAGAGAGAATTCCGGTGGATTGATTCCTGAATGACCGGCACATTGATCTCGTCCGCCAGCCGCAGAATCAGTTTGCGGGTAATTCCCGGCAGGATCTGGTCGCTGAGAGGGGCTGTGATAATGGCCCCTTCTTTCACTCCAAAGAGGCTGCTGCGAGTTGCTTCGACGAGAGTCCCGTCTGAGACTGCATAAACCGCTTCGTCATATCCCTCAGCATAGGCTTCTTCTGCCCCCATGCAGTTTGCCAGCAGATTCGTGCTTTTGATGTCGCAGCGCTTCCAGCGGATATCCTCAATGATTTTGACGCGGCCCCCGGTTTCGCGTCGCGATGCATATGGATCATCGAGTGACTTTACGTAAATCAGCTCGTTAGGAGCTGGAACCGGGCGGGGAAAATGGTGCACCCGAGGGGCCTCTCCCCGGGTCACCTGAATATAAATTGTTCCGCTTTGCACCTGGCTGTGTGCCAATGTGGAAAGAACCCGCTCGGAGATTCGATCCGGATCCGCTGGGATCTTCATCTTCTGAAGGTTCCGGGCCAGTCGGGCCATGTGATCCTCATACAGGAACGGCTTTCCATAATAGACCCGAATCACTTCATAAATGGCGTCGCCAAAGAGGAACCCGCGGTCCAGTACCGAGACACGGACTTCAGACAGGGGCATCTCGACCCCGTTCCAGTTGGCAAGTGGTTCTGGCGACATGGCTGACAGACTCGTTTTCAAAATTCAGGTGAAACTTTTGATCCATCTGGGATGACTCTTCGTTTCCCCAGTGATGCGACAATCCTGTCCCGCAGGTGTCGGGCGAAAGAGGAAGGACTGCCATGAAAACCAGAATATCGGATTCCCGAACGCGAAGTCGAATCTGGTTCCGCCGGGGCGGACTGATTGTTGCAGCATCAGGTTTGCTCATTGGAGTACTGGCACTGAATCAATGTCTGATTCGACTGGTCTCTGAGACACCCACTGCTGCTCAGCCAGATTGGCTTATGGTGGAAGGCATGGCATGTGTCTTGTTGACGGCGGCGGGATTTGGGTTGATGGTTCTGGGGAGCGATGACTGGGATCGCCTCAACGACGGAACTTGAACGCGGATCTTAAGCCCTTTGATCCTGATCGCACATCAATAAAAAAGCCGCGACTCATGGAGGAGTCGCGGCCTGGGTCACGAATGTCTCTGAAGAAGGGCGGCAGACGCTGCGGCCTTCTCCCTGAGTTTATTCCCGGGACAGCCGGGTCATGTCGACGAACTCATGGTCGATGAGCAGCTGTTCCAGCCAGTTCACAAAGTTCTTCTCCCGCATCTGCTGAAGCATGCTGGGATACCCGGGTGCCTGAGTCCCTTCTTCAAGGAACTTCTTGCGCATCGCTTCAAGTTGTTCGGGAGTAGAAGGATCTCGCGACTCGATCTTGACGACATAGTACGTGTCGTGATCGTTGTTGGGAGCAACTCCAACCTCTCCAACGTTGAGGTTGTTGAAGACTTCATTGAAGAACTCTTCTCCCGGATTTTCGACACCCGGAATCGTACTCGGACGAACGGGGAACTGTTGCTGGAAGCTCAGCTGGGGAACGATTGGCTTCTGCATCCAGGTGAAATCACCGGTAATCCGCACTGGGATGAACAGGCTGTTTTCTGTTCCTGTAATTGTTTCCTCAGCAAGGACAGTCCCCATGGGCTGATCGCTCTCACGAATCTTCTTGGCCAGTGCTTCGGCCCGGGCCTTCGCCTTGGGACGAGCTTGCTCCAGATTCCAGGCCTCTGTGACCGCTGCCCGCAGTCCGGGGTCATCGTCAAGAGTCTGTGGAGCGTATCCCGCCTTGTCCTCAATTTTCCAGAGAACGTAGGACCGGGACGAGGTGAAGTCGTTTGCCTGCATGACCCGATATAAATCGGTTGGGCGGGACATCTCCAACGCATCTGCCACCGAGACTCGCTGCAACGTCAGAGCCTGACCAATCGGGAATTCCTCGCTGTCGCGAAGTTCCAGATAAGAAAGAGGAGACGTCGTGACGTAGTTGAGCTGGTTTTGTGCCGCGTACAGCTCCAGCCGCTTCGTTGCTTCTTCCGGAGTCAGGTAGCCCTTTTCGTCCTTCTGCCGGAGCACATCGATGCTCACGTCAGTCATGTACTGATAGGCTGCTTCCATTCGCTTGGAAATCTCTTCAATCGTCCGCTCACGGAGGATTTCGCTGCGAATCTGGGCCTTGAGTTCATCATCCAGCGGAGGGGGCTCGTTGGACGGACGAACTGGAGGATCTGTGCTCGGAGCAGGAGGAATGGCATTGTCTCCCTCGGTCGCACTGGATGTCGGTGCAGGGGATGTCGATTCCTCAGCGGGCTTCGGAGCGTCCTTCATCTCTTCTGCTGGCTTCCCTTCCGGTTGATCCGCAGGTGTTTCCTCCGGCTTTTCTTCTTTCGCCTCCGGCTTGTTTTCGGGGGCTGGAGTGGAATCCGGTTTTTGTGGCTCAGCTGCCGGTTCGTCCTGCAGGAAAAGAACCGGACGGGAGCCAATCAGCATTGTTTCCAGTGCAGAGACGTCTGAATCACTCTTTGGAGCGTCTTCCGGTTTGGGAGCATCTTCGGTCTTGGGAGTCTCTTCGGACTTGGGTTCTTCCGGCTTTGGTTTCTCCTCGGGCTTGGGGGGCTCCTCAGACTTTGTCTCTTCGGGCTTCGGTGCTTCCTCAGCCTTGGGTGTTGCCTCGGGTTTGGGGGCGTCCGGTTTGGAGACACTCTCAGGAGGAGCGGGCATCGAGCGATCGTCCTCACCCGGCTTCACGGGAGGCGCAGGGAGGTCGGAAGAGGAAGTCCCTTCCGGCTTGGATTCCGTTTGCGGAGCTGCTGGGGCTTCTGGCATCCCGGTCGGAGCTTCGCCGGGTGCGTTCAGCTTGGGAAGGAACGGCAGGTCCAGATCGTCCTTCAGGCTGCTTTCCGGGACGTTCTTCAGATACCGTTCTTCGTATCGCTTCTGGATTTCCTCGTCGGTGACCTCACCGACCAATGGTTCGATGTCTTCGTAGCTGGCTTCCAGATAGCCAATTCGGAATCGCCGTGGCTGATAGAAGCCGGGGCGTCCCGGAGCGGGGCGACCTTCAGGTGTGAACCCGGGGAAGTTATTCCGGTACTGTTCGAACAGCTTTGTCAGTTCTGCATCGGTTGGCTTGGCATCCAGATCAATGAAGTCCTTCACCGGGATGCTGGCCACCTCGGCAGACTGCTTCACGTTCAGCTTCTGGTAGAACTCCCAGAACTGTTCCGGGGGGAAATAGTTGTTTCCGGAGAGGAGCCGGAATGCCTGGCGAATCTTGAGTTCATTCCGGATGGCATTAATAAGCCCGGTCTCGGAGACCCGGAGAGCCTGACGAATATTGGTGAATGCTTTGGCACTCAGTTTCTTGTCTTTGATCAATCCAAGAATCTGAGTCGCCTGAGCCTGTTGTTCCGGGCTCATGAGCGGACGGACCTGATCAAAAACCGCCGTCAGTCCGGCCTTCGACGTCACCTGCTTGATGAAGTCATCGACGACCTTGTCGGAGATCACAATGCCAATTCGGTCGGCTTCTCGGCGAAGGAGTTCAGTGATCGCGACATCCTGGATTGGAATGTCTGCCCGATCGGTGAAACCGAACACGTAGTTCGCCTGAACCTGTGGGGGCATCAGCTGCAGCGGGATACCGAACGTTTCCTGAAACGCCAGCTGAGTAAATCTGTTGACCACATCGCGCTGGCGACGGATTTCCATCGCTTCGTTCACAGAGATATTGCCATTGTCCAGCAGAACTGCACTGGCTTCCCGGTTATAAAATGCCCCGACGACACCAATGATCGCTCCGACGAGTGCTCCGGTGAGTCCCCATTCGGACGCTTTCCCCGAACTGAGTCCCGCCAGCCATGCAATCCCCCCGACAAGGGATGCCAGAAACAGAACGATCAAGGGAGTTGGAAGTTCTCGCGGATCTTGAACAGCTCCCAGCAAGACGAACGAAATCATCGCCAGGCCCGTGATCACCACCATCAGCACCCGCTGGTGGCGTCGAAAAATCGTAAACGGCGAACTCATCCCTGTTCCTCTGATTAATATGGTCGCAAGACCTGTGATTTGTGATCCGGGAAGTCTGGCGGGTCTGGCCAGTTTTGGAAACGGCAATTTTGCTTGTCCCGGGATGGACTCTTGACAATCGCGCAAACGATCACGTAATGACTTTGACGCGAAATGCAGTTCTCATCCTGGCTGGGACCATCAAATTATCTGGCAGTGTTGTGCCGCGTAAAGAGGCCCTCGGCCGGGGGCGGAATCCCCCCAATCGGAAAACTCGCATCTTAACCAGAGCGATTCTGGTGACAAGTCCAGCGACCACAGCGAGATGGGGCACAACGGGCGAAAGTGAGTGCGGGTCATAAACTTTCGTTGCGGTGACTGCGCTTCCTGGCAATGAGGAAATCCCGCAGACGCATCGGGTCGGGCGGGGAAGAACACAGGAACTTCAGAAGCGGTATCGAGTCGACCCGGACTGGAATTCTCTCGTCCGGCGATCGCCGAATCGATAACGCAACTTTTAGATCGACAGGTCGGATGGGTAGCTCCACAAAGAAGAAAAAAGGGCTGGTGATTGTTGAGTCCCCAGCCAAGGCAAAAAAAATCGCCGGATTTCTCGGGAGCGACTACGAAGTGCGCGCCAGCATGGGGCACGTTCGCGACCTTCCTGAAAAGGCTGCCGATATTCCCGAGGGGATGAAATCAGAGGCGTGGACCCGGTTAGGAGTCAACGTCGACCAGGGATTCGAGCCGCTCTATGTCGTCTCTCCAGAAAAGAAAAAGACCGTCAAGGAACTGAAGGATCTTCTCAAGTCTGCTGAAGAACTGATCGTCGCGACCGACGAAGACCGCGAAGGGGAAAGTATCGGCTGGCATCTGGTGGAACTTCTCAAGCCGGAGGTTCCGGTCAAGCGGATGACCTTTTCTGAAATCACAAAGAAGGCGATTCTGGAAGCCCTCAAATCCACACGCAACATCGATATGAATCTGGTTGAGGCTCAGGAAACCCGCCGGATTCTTGATCGTTTGTACGGGTACACTCTTTCGCCACTTCTCTGGACCAAGATCCGCCGAGGACTCTCTGCCGGGCGGGTGCAATCCGTGGCGGTGCGAATCATGGTCCAGCGGGAAATCGAGCGGATGAAGTTCCGCAGCGGAACCTACTGGGACCTCAAGGCATTACTGAAAAACAGCGAGAGCGAATCCTTCTCCGCACAGCTGGTTTCTGTCGGCGGAAAGCGGGTTGCGACCGGTAAGGACTTCGATGAGGCAACCGGCCGGATCCAAGAGGGACTGGATGTTCTCCTTCTTGAAGAGAACTTCGCCCGGGACCTTCAGAACCGTCTGAAGTCCGGGGAGTGGAAGGTCACGGCCATCGAGCATCGTCAGGCGACTCGAAAGCCTCCCGCTCCGTTTACGACCAGCACCCTCCAGCAGGAAGCCAACCGCAAGCTCAATCTGAGTGCCCGTGAGACCATGCAGATCGCGCAGCGTCTGTATGAAGACGGGATGATCACTTACATGCGAACCGACAGCGTGACCCTCTCGCAGGAGGCGATAAATGCTGCACGCAGCCGGATTGAGAAGAATTACGGGACACCGTTCCTCAGTCCGTCACCCCGCCAGTACTCGAACAAGACGAAGAACGCTCAGGAAGCTCACGAAGCGATCCGCCCTGCGGGCGAGGAAATGAAAACGGCAGACGAGCTTGGGCTGACCGGTCGGGAAGCACGCCTCTATGACATGATCTGGAAGCGGACAATCTCGACCCAGATGGCAGATGCCCAGTTGCGATTTGACACCGTCACCATTCAGGTGGGGGATGCCGAGTTCCGAGCCACTGGCCGAAAGGTCGAATTTCCCGGTTACTTCCGGGCTTACGTGGAAGGTTCGGACGACCCCGAGGCGGCACTGGAAGATCAGGATGCCGTTCTGCCGAATCTGAGCGAAGGGGAGAAACTTCAGTGTGAGGACGTTGAAGCGCTGTCACACGAAACCAAACCCCCCGCGCGCTACACGGAAGCGACTCTCGTTCGCAAGCTGGAGGCGGAGGGAATTGGGCGACCGAGTACGTACGCCAGCATCATCAGTACGGTGCAGGATCGGGGATACGTTCGAAAGGTCAATAATCAGCTGGTCCCGACATTCACTGCTCTGGCGGTGACCCGTCTTCTGGAGCAGCATTTCCCGAATCTGGTGGACACGCAGTTCACCGCACAGATGGAGCAGTCGCTCGACGATATCTCCAATGGAGAGGCCAAGCGGCTCCCTTACCTGGAAAAGTTTTACTGCGGAGATCAGGGGCTCAATGCGCAGGTGGAACAGCAGCGCGAGGCGATTGACCCCAGAGAAGCCTGCACGATCCGATTGGAGGGACTTTCCCCGGTTGTGCGAGTTGGACGGTTCGGTCCCTTCCTTGAAATTCAGGAAGGAGAAGAGGTTGTTAACGCCTCTCTCCCGGAAGACATCTCACCGGCAGACCTGAATGATGAAGTAGCGACCAAACTTATCGCGATGAAGAAGCAGGGGCCTCTCTCTCTGGGAGTTGACCCTGAAAATGGGCTGCCAATTTACATTTTGTCTGGGCCATTCGGTCCTTACATTCAGCTCGGTGACGTTGTTGAAGGAGAGGCGAAGCCCAAGCGGGTGTCGATTCCCAAAAATCTCGATCCGAATGAGATCGATTTTGACACCGCGATGAAGTTACTGGAGCTGCCTCGGCGGTTGGGGCATCATCCTGACGACAATAAAGTCGTCAATGCCGGCATCGGACGTTTTGGCCCCTATGTCCAGCATGCGGGACGATTCAAGTCTCTGGGGAAGGACGATGACGTCCTGACGATTACGCTGGAGCGGGCCGTTGAACTTCTGAAAGAAGCGAAGCCCCGTGCAGCAGCGGCCCCATTGAAGGAACTCGGCCCGCATCCTGTCGATGAAAAGCCTGTCGGCATTTACGAAGGGCGTTACGGTGCTTATGTGAAGCATGGAACCGTCAATGCCACGATTCCAAAGGAGACAGACCCCCTCTCTGTCACCATGGAGCAGGCGGTGGAACTTCTGAATGCTCGTGTCGCCAAGACCGGTAAGGGAGCTCCCAAGAAGAAGGCCGCCAAAAAAGCTGCAAAGAAAGCAGCCAAAAAGAGCCCCGGCAAAAAAGCGGCGAAGAAGAAGGCCGCAGACTGACGACAACCCGTCCTCGCGCTGAGGACAAGGCCCCAGGTGAGAATGGAGGCCTGTTTCCGGAAGGATCGCGGGGTCGAGACCCCTGCCCAGCGCTTGAAATCTGTCGCAAAAAGCAGGAAAATCCGTATTCGGAACCGGTTGGGCCACCAATTCTCAGCCGGGAACGCTTGCGACAAATTCCGTCACTCGTTACGGTGCCCGTTCCTTGGCGGTGTAGCTCAGTCGGTTAGAGCAGCGGAATCATAATCCGCGTGTCGGGGGTTCGAATCCCTCCACCGCTATCTTCTTTTTCTGTAGTGGTTTGCAGCGATCGCAAGCTGTGAGGGGCCGTCAGGTTGAAGCACGGGCTGTCTTGTTTTCTGGTGTGTATGACATCGGTTGAACGCCCTATTTGTCCTTTTCCTGATCACGATCAGGGCAGGGTCAGTGGACCGGTCAGGTTCAGAAACCCCTTCACGGAACCTGCCAGAAGTCCGGCAGGTCCGATTTGGTCTCCTTCAGGATTTCCAGAATGGCTCTGCGATCCTCTGGAGTGATGTGAGCATAGCGTTCTGCGTGCTTTCCCTTCGCAAGAATCTCCCACATCTCCGAGTACACATACTCTTTCATGGCGGAGGGGAGTTCATCGAACATCCGGGAATGGATGAGGAAGCTGCATGGGTACTTGAACAGTCGCTGGGTCAGGTCGAAATCGCGTAACGACCTCCCTTTGGAGTCACGCGGCCCCTTTTGCGGGAATGTTTCCTGAAAGGTGCTTGTCCCGGAGATGGGATCGGTGAGTTCCGCTTCATCCACCATCAGAAGCGCCTCGATTAACGCATTGCCGGCACTCTGAATTCGGCGAGTGGTGCTTTCCCGACGCTGATCTTCCGGTTCTCCCAGAGAGCGATTCATCATCGCCTCGTAGTCGAGAGCCTGACGTGTGGTGAAATTGGCCCGAATCAGGCGATTGTGGACGATGATCTGATGATCCTGAACCATGAGAGCGACAATGTCGCTATGGGGCGTCAGATACAGGCTGGTGTTAAAGAAGTCGTTGAGCGATGTGACGTTCAAACCATCGGTATTTTCGACTTCATGCGGAACCGCCTGACTCGACACGATCTGATTTCCCTGATGAACGTTCTTTCCGTGGGTCCCGGTGACATACCATCCCCCCCATCGGTTGATCAGCGAGGTCGTGTGGTCCACGTTCTGGCTTCCGCGGGAGAAGATTGGGAACCCGGCCCGGTTCACAAAAACGGAACGGGCAAGCAGGCCTGGAACCCGTTCCGTGCGGGAGGAAGCGTGGCATGTCAGACAGCTGTCTGTCTCTCGGAGAAACGTCGGTTTTTCGGATTCTGTCTGGGAGAGTGTGTAAAAGACAGTCCCCAGCAACGGGTCCATGGCTGCGACTTCGAGCTTGTCCCCTTCATGGCAGTAGCCGATGTACAGCTCATCGTTGAAGTAGAGTGCCCGGGGAGTCTGGGGCGAAATCCGTCTGGCCTGCAGGCTCGTCTTTGAAAAGACCAGCACCTGCGAGTCGACCGGGACATTGAGGGCGTTCAACAGCGAAGGGAGATATCCCAGTTCTGCATCGTATTTCAGAGAGACATCTCCCCGCTCAATCTTTTCCTGCAGGGCTGAAATATCATTCTGGGGTGTGCTGGTGCGGTAGAGAATGGGGGGGCGTTCGAACTCATCCGATGCAGGCAAAAAATGCCCATGCAGGATGGCCAGAACAAAGGCAGCAGCAAAATGTCGGCAGTGAGACACGGGAATTCTCCGGTGGGCAGAGTCACGACAGCTCACCAGTACAAACGTCGTTCGTAGCGAAAATGAGACACTCTTTCGACGTTGTGAGGGAGGATCGAATACAGACCCCATTGGACTGGTGAAGTGTCATGGACTCCACTCAACAGGCGGGCATTGCTTGACGGGTCAACCGTGTGAACTCGTCGGCAGGTCTCACTATCCTACGCTCGTGTGAACGTATCTGAACAGATTGTTCCGAAAAATGCCGATCAAGAGAAACTCGTTTCAGTTCCCGGGAATGACCGTTAGGTGAACGTCATCGTTTGCGAAAGTTCTCGTGGATTCTGGGATTGCGAATCCTGTTGTCCCTGGAAAAGGTCGCGGATCGCTTCAACTTCTTCCTGAATCGGGAGGAGTTGTTCCGGCCAGAACTCCGTCCATTGCGAACGGGGTGTTGAAGGATCAGATGGAGGCTGTTCATCACCCAGAAGAACCGAAACCATGGAATGCCCGACCTGCAGGGGGGCATCACCGATCCATTCCAGCGTCAGCAATGGGGCCACGGCAGACCGCTCTGAATCCTGAGTCTCCAGAGCCGATGAATTAGATGGCCGATTGGAATCCGGGATCGACGCAATGATCTGGATGTTCTCGGGAGCATCTCTGCCGGTTCGATTGATGAACGGAAGGCAGATGAGTGCGATCAGGCAGGCAGCCAGCGCGGACCAGGCTCTCCATTGCCGATGTCGCTGATGTGAATCGTCGGAGACTCTGGATGAAGGCTGGTGTCGTAGCGTCGTTGCGGGCACGCTCTGAAGATTGACATCTTCGTTCCGACAGGAGGAGAGTTGCCAGTCGACAATGGCTGATTCCAGCAGCAGGTAATCATTCCAGACGGACTGACATTCCTCTCTCTGGCAGGCTTCGAAGTGATGAATGACCTCCAGCGAAGGCCAGTCACGCCTCTCGATGGCATGTACCAGTTGCATGCGGCATTCATGACAATTCATTTCAATCCTCACTCTTCCGCATGGATGGCTTGGACTCCGGGATCGATACGGTGGGGACGACGCCTCGTTCCCGCAGCCGTTCTGCGAGCTGTTTTCGGCTGCGGTGCAGCCATGTTTTCACCGTTCCTTGCGGCACCTCCATCTGCAGAGCGATCTCCGCGATGCTCAGTTCCTCCAGATAAAACAGACAAAAACAACGACGCTGTTGTTCTGAAAGTACTTCAAGGGCGAGCTGAAGTTCTTCTCCCAGCCCCAGTGAACCCGTTGTCGGGGGGGCCATCTGCTGTGCGACACCATCGGTTGTGGAGATGACCCGTCGCCGTTTTTCCAGGTGGGTTCTACACCGGTTGGCAGCGATCTTCATGACCCAGGGAGTCAGCGGCTGAGTGGAGTCCCACGATTTCAGGTATCGGAGTGCGCGGAGCAGTGATTCCTGTGCGGTATCCTCCGCATCCTGATGATGCTGAAGCATGCGCAGGCAAAGGGAATAAACAGGACGCCGATACAGCTCCACAAATTCGCGGAGCGCATTGACGTCCCCCTGCAGACATCGCCTCGCCAGTTCCACTAGTGGTTCCGAGTTCTGAATCCGCCTAAACCCATATGGTGCCGATGAGAAACTTCGGTCGATTCTACCCGGTGACCGGGCGGAGGGTTTCAGAAATCAATGGCGATCACGGATTTTTTGGCGTTCGAAGGCCTGAACATCAGGCCTTCACAACAACTCCGGCCGGCTGCTGCTGGGTCACGCAGTGGATCGCTCCTAGTCCGAGGACCAGTGCCGTGCAGTCGATTCCGACAACCTTTCTGTCCGGGAAGAGCTTCTGAAGCGTTGCGAGGGCCACGTCATCATTCGGACAACGGTAGATCGGAACCAGAACTTTTCCGTTAATGATCAGGAAATTCGCATAGCTCGCCGGGAGTCGGAATTCTTCGTCCCAGACCGCTTCTGGCATGGGAAGAGTCACGATTTCGAAGGGACGCCCCTCCAGATCGGTCATCGTCTTCAGGCGTTCGAGATTCTCTTTCAGCGGACGATAGTTAACGTCCTGCGGGTCCTGCTCGATGGCGGTGACGATGGTCCGTTCATTCACAAATCGGGTGATATCGTCAATGTGTCCATCTGTGTCGTCACCGACAATTCCGTCGCCAACCCAAAGGACTTTCTGAACCCCAAGCATCTCCCTGAGACGCTGTTCAATCTCTTCCCGTGAAAGATGAGGGTTTCGGTTCGGGTTGAGGAGGCAGGACTCGGAGGTAAGAAGCAGGCCACGACCGTTCACGTCGATCGAGCCTCCTTCGAGGATCATCCCCCCATCGAACGCAAGTTCGCCGAACTCGGCTGCGATTTGACTGGGAATGGAATTGTCCCGGTCGTAGGGGGGATATTTCCCGCCCCACGCGTTGTATCCCCAGTTCACCAAAGCCCGTTCCCGGATGTCGCCGCGGTCCCGGACGATATAAATCGGACCATGGTCCCGCACCCAGCAATCGTTTGTGGGGTTCCGGTGAAAGCGGACCCGGTCCATATTGACCTGAGAGTCGGTCAACAGCTGTCGGACGTTGGCTTCCATCTCGTCGCTGCCGACATTGATTCGGACCAGTTCGGTTTCCGAGATTTGTCGGGCAATTTCTGCGAAGACGGCAGGAACCGGCTCAAAATTTCCGGGCCAGGTGGCCCGACGGTGGGGCCATGACAGCCAGACAGCTTCCTGGGGTTCCCATTCCGCAGGCATCCGAAACCCAAGCTCTGCAGGAGAGGGACGAGACTGATTGCTCATTCGAGAAATTCTTCATTCAAAACGCAGGCGCCGCGACATTCCGCCAAGCGGCCATCCGGTGGCAAGTAACAGCGACGCGGCACCAGTGACTTCCCGATTCAGTGCATGATTGACTGTTCTGGACCAATAGCGGGCAATCGTTCCTTGAAGGCTTCGCAACGCACGGGGGGATGCGCTACGCTTGCGGAGTTCGATGTCAGAACGGTCCGTTGCCATTGGCTTCAATGGGGCAGAACCGAATCATGGTCGTCGTTCGTCCGCTTGCACTGATGGGGCGAACGCGAAAGGTTCGGGATTGTCACAGTCTCGCTCAGGCGTATGAGTGAGAACGCGATGCACAACATCATCTTCACCTGATGATCGCGGGTCAATTGATGGAAATCGGAAATTCCAGTCAAAGCAGCCTCGCTACGAGCCTCCACGTCCGGGAAGATGGCCCGGAGAGAATCCAACTTCCGGTTCAAGAGGCGATCCGAACCGAGCGTCGTCGATGTGGGGCGAGCAAACGATCGAAGCAAGATTTCGTAGGGTGCGTTTGTTCAGGTCCCGCGATCGATCGTCGAGAAAGAGGAGCGGTGTCGACCGTAAGTTGCAATTCTGCGATGCTTTGTGTTTGGTAAGGATCTTTGGAAAAAACTGCGGGTGGCTCGCCAAGATTTCTGTCTGGCGAAACTTGTCTCCGGTAAGGGCACTTGATTATACTGCCGAGCTTCCATTTTTCCGGCCAGCCGAAGGTCTCGCGCGGAAGAAGAGGGGGTTCATCACATCGTCCGGTCGGGTTGGCTGATCGGGAGTGTGTCGCTGTGAATCCCGCTCTGGTGTTGTTCCATTAGGCATTCGTACTGAATTACCTGGAGTGCAGGTTACTATGAAGGTCCGCTCGAGCGTCAAACGCATCTGCGAGCATTGTAAGGTGGTTCGCCGCAAGCAACGCAACTACGTCATTTGTTCTGCGAACCCACGGCACAAGCAGCGTCAAGGATAGGAATTTATCATGCCTCGCGTACTGGGCGTTGACATCCCAAACGATAAGCCCACTTTTATCTCTTTGACCTATCTGCTCGGTGTTGGGCGGGTCCGTTCGATTGAAATCTGCCGGGAACTCGGCCTGGATCTTCAGCGAAAAGCCCGCGACCTGAGCGAAGATGATATTCAGCGCCTGAACGCGCTGCTCGACAGCAAGTATGTTGTTGAAGGGCAGTTGCGTCGTCAGACTCTGGAAAACATTAATCGTCTGAAGTCGATTCAGTGCTATCGCGGCATTCGGCACCGTCGTGGGTTGCCTGTCCGCGGCCAGAATACGCAGTCCAATGCCCGGACCCGTAAGGGGGTCAAGAAGACTGTGGCTGGTAAGAAGGGTGTGAAGGACAGGTAGTCACTGCACAGTCAGGCCTGTTGAGGTGCCTGTCTGTGTTGGGCGTCTGTCAGTGTTGTTTGTTGGCAGGACACCATTCCGAAGACATACAGGGTTCGTAAAGGGATCGTTTTGTGGCTAAGGTGAAGACCAAAAAGCGGGTGCGTCGCAACGTCACTCGCGGGATTGCACATATCAAGGCAACGTTCAACAACACCACCGTGTCGATTGCAGACACCAATGGAGAAGTGTTGTGTTGGGCAAGTGCGGGAACCGTCGGATTCAAGGGATCTCGCAAGAGCACTCCGTTCGCCGCCCAGCGCGCTGCAGAAACCTGTGCTGATCGCGCCCGCAAGTTTGGTATCCGGGAGCTTGAAATCCGCGTGAAGGGTCCCGGGTCGGGACGCGAGAGCGCGATCACCGGTCTGCAGGTTGGTGGGATCGCAATCAAGGCGATTGAAGATGTCACCCCATTGCCTCACAATGGTTGCCGTCCTCGCAAGCGTCGTCGCGTCTAATTGGCTGCGGACGTTTGCTGCCCATCCAGCGTCTGGAGTCTGTCTTCAATCTTCTGAAGACGAGGCTTGGACGTGTTGAGAGAATCAGTTGTCCACGGACAGGGGCCTCCTGTCTCGCCCGGAACCGTTGGACATTTTTTTGAGGCAGGAACCGGTTTTCAGGAGTTGTCCACATGCGCATTCGCTGGCGGAACTTGGAGCTTCCCAGCCGAGTTGGTCCTCAACTCGATACGCTGACACCGACATACGGAGCGTTCATCGCTGAGCCATTTGAGCGTGGCTTTGGTCATACCATTGCGAACAGTCTGCGTCGCATTCTTCTCTCCAGTCTCGAGGGGAGTGCAGTGACCCGCGTGAAGATCGCAGGTGTTCAGCACGAGTTCACAACGATCCCGGGCGTCGTTGAAGACGTGACGGACATCTGTCTGAACCTGAAATCTCTGGTGGTCAAGAACCACAGCAGTACGAGCAAGGTGCTGCGAATTGAGAAGCACGAGCGGGGCGTGGTCACTGGCGCTGATGTCATCACTGATGACCAGGTGGAAGTGATTAACAAGGACCTCATCATTGCCACGATGACCGACGATGTTCCCCTGAGCATGGAACTGACCGTCGAGAACGGGCGTGGCTACGTTCCGGCAACGGAAGCCTATGAGAAGAGCCCGGAACTGGGAGTCATTCCACTCGACGCCGCCTTTTCTCCAGTCACCCGTGTTCGCTACAAGGTTGAGGACACTCGCGTTGGTCAGCGGACGAACTACGACAAGGTAACCCTCGAAATCTGGACAGACGGGACCGTCAAGCCGGAGATGGCACTTGTCGAAGCCGCCAAGATTCTCCGCAAGCACCTGAATCCGTTCATTAACTACCAGGAGCCAGGGCCGGAACTTCCTCCGGAAGCTGGTCTCAAGGGAATGCTGGAAGCCACCGGCTATTCCCCAATCGATCTGGAGCTGGAAGACAAGCTCAACCAGAGTCTGGCAGAACTCAATCTGTCTGTTCGTGCGACGAACTGTCTCGAATCCGAAGGGATTACTACTGTTCGAGATCTGGTCGCCCGGACCGAAGATCAGCTTCTGACGGTGCGAAACTTCGGCGAAACAACGCTGTTTGAAGTTCGCGAACGTCTGGAGCAGATTGGCCTGCGTCTTGGAATGCGAGTCCCTGAGCGGGTGAAGCGACCCTCACGTAGCTGACGCCGGTTGTCCTGTTCAAACTGACAGAGGTGTCGTTCATCGGCACCCATTCCATCCGAGAACAACCCGAGATAAACGATTCCGTTCATGTTGAGCGGATCAGATGAAATTGGATGAAGAACCATGCGACATCGCACTCGAGGCCGTATTCTGGGGCGTAATGCCAGTCACCGGAAGGCCATGTTTCGTAATATGGCAGCCAGCCTGATCAAGACAGTGCGTTCTGATGAGGATGCCGTCGGCGCTCCCAAGGTTGAGGGTCGCATTGTGACCACGACCGAGAAGGCGAAGGAATTGCGCCCCATCGTGGAGAAGCTCATCACGCTGGCGAAGAAGGCTCTCCCGCATGAAGCAAAGGCAGAGCAGTTTGCCACTTCCGCAGAGAAGAACACTGCAGAGTGGAAGAAGTGGCGCGAGAGTGAGCAGTGGGAGAAGTGGGTTGCGGCCCGTGCCCCTGCTGTCACCGCCCGTCGCCGAGCCTTTGCAGCACTGCGTGACGCGGAAGCTGTTGACATCCTGTTCAGCGAACTCGCTCCGCGGTTTGCTGATCGTCCGGGAGGGTACACCCGAATTGTCCGTCTGGCAAAGCCGCGGCTTGGTGATGCCGGTGAGCGGTCGATTATCGAGTTCGTCGGCAACAACGATCGCGTGAAGGCTCGGCGGTCAGCTCCAGCAGTGGTCGCTGACTCCGCCTCCTCCAACGAGCCTGCTGAGGCCGCTGCAGAGTAAGCCCTGCAAGTCAGTTAAAGTCAATTGTAAGAGCTGCAAGGAACTCCCTTGCAGCTCTTTTTTTGTAACAGACGTTCTTACAGGAGGTTACGGTGCAGTTTCGGGAAAACGTCATGAAGGTCCTCAAGTCGATCTCCGATTCTGGTCGATAACACTTTTACAAAAATAAGTCATTCATTGGCGGAATGACTCAACTTTCGTAGCAGGAGGCCGCGTCGCATGTCGCGACGTGTTCAATAGCACCAGGACGGTCGCGAGGAGCAAATCCATGCGACCCGAATTCAAAGACAGCTCGATTTCGTCCACTTTCCCCAGTTGCGAACTCGGATTGTTCACATCGGCAATTGTGACGTACAATGAACGGCAGAGATTGCCGGTTGTCGAGTCTGACCGTCACTCAGTTCCTGTTTGTGAAGTTTCCGAATCCGAGGCGGCAATGAAGAGTTCCCATCACATGCCGTCCCCTGCGTCTGATCAGCGACGCGGGGCGACCTGCACTGTTGAGACGCGTGCCGAGCGACTGGCACGGATTAAACAGGAAATTCAGGACGGGACTTACGACACCGATGAAAAACTGGAGCTCGCCATTGAGCGGATGATCGGCCGCTGGCGCGATGTGGAATAGATCGAAGTTTGACAGGCTCGGAGATTCCCCTCGGAGAAACCCATCGAGGGGATTTCTGGCGGGTCTTTTTTCTCTTGCGATTCCAGACAGCTGCCTTCGATCAGCAATTTGACAGGTGAATCCCACACCAGACCTGTCTATAATGCGTTCAGCGACCCCGAATCAGTTTGATTCGTGAAATCGCATGTAGTAAAAGCAGTTCCGTCAATTTCTACTTTCGGTTCCGGAGGTTTTGGCGGACTGGGCTCCTGAACGTCACCGGGCTTATGTCACCGGTTCATGTTTCTGGAACGATCTCGGCAGGTGCAGTATAAATGGACTGCGGTTGATCCCGTTGGAGGTCTCGGTTAAGGTCTGCACGTGGTGAATTGAAGGGTGTGGCAGTGTCGGAGCTGGATCTGGATTCCGTCAGAGTCTCGATTTCTCCTACGGAGAAGTATCGGGAATTCCTTACGACAAAGGGGCTGCGGATGACTCCGGAGCGCTCAATTATTGTCGAGGAGATATTCTCCAGCCACGAGCACTTCGATGCGGATCAGCTGATTCAACGTCTCGTCCGCCGGAGTGACGGCACTCGTGTCAGCCGCTCAACGATCTATCGCTCAATCGCGCTGCTGGAAGAGGCGGGGCTGATCCGGAAAGTGGCCCGTCAGGATGATCGTGATCTCTATGAGCATGATTACGGCTACCCCCAGCATGACCACCTGATCTGCAACCGTTGCGGAGAACTCACCGAGTTCCACAATGCGGAGATCTCCGAGATTCTGGAACGGGTTTCTCGAGAACTCGGATTTCGGATGGAGGGGCACCGTCTGGAAGTGTTTGGACTCTGTCGGAATTGCTGCCGCGCTCCAACCACCCGGCCGAAGAAGCTCAACCTTCTCTAATCGCTCCGTCTCTGGCTGTATGGCTCACGTCGGGCTGATCAATTTCCGACCGCAGATGACGGGGTCTGTTGTTGATCCTGCGTTTTTGCGTCGGCAGTTGTTGTCCGAGGCTGTGGAAACGAATTCCGGTAAAAGAGCCGCTCCCACCAAGATGCCGGGCGCAAGTTGAAATCATCAGCTCGCAGGATTCGGGTTTTTCCGCGACGCGTCCGCAGCAAGACCTGATTGTCGTCCAGGACTTCGTCAACGATCCAGTACTTGTCGACCTGGTATTTGTACTCCTCTCCGTATGGTGAGGGGGCCACTTTCTTGGCGCGCGGGCCCGGACGCTGGCTGTGCTTGGTCATTCGGTAGATGACAAAATCACCCGGTCTGAAGGTGGACTTCGCTTTCATTCGGAAATTGTCTCCTGCCATCCATGGAAACTCCCTGTTCAGAGAAGGTCCTGAATCTCTGGGACGATGGTCATGCGATCGACTGTTTTGGAACTCTCCTGCTGAGAGAAGGCTTCACTGCGGAAGCTGACCGCAATGGCTGAGGAAAATCAGTCAAGCCGGGCGCTCCCGCATACATAAAAAAAATGGATCAGGACGGCAAGATCAGTCGCTGATTGCCACCCAGACCGATGAGCAACTTTCATTCTAGACCTGCCACTGCAGGAATGCGAACAGGCATTTTATGAATATTCCTTAACAAAGCAGATGATTGAATTGCTTTGTTGTCGAGCCAGTCAATTCCGGGAGAAAAAGGGAACTACAACCAGACAGGGAACATGTATCGAGCATGTACCAGCCGCATCAGTTTCTCCTCAATTCATTCAGGTTTGGTTTTCACTCTGGTCCCGTTTCCAGAGTGTGGTATGAAGAGGAGGACGCATCCCGTTTGCGTACGCATTGAATTTGGTCGTAATTCAACAGGCTGGGGTGTCCGGTTCGGTTGATTGATCGATCTGCGGGGAAGACTCAAGGAGTCAGGGGAAAATCATGGCAGTTCTGCAAGGACAGGAATGGGCGGCGAAGAAATGTGTCCCATGCGAAGGGGGAGTTCCCCGCATTGAAGAAGCAGCGGCAAAACAACTGCTTGGCGGCCTCGAAGGCTGGACACTGGCGCAGGGTGGAAAGGCCATTGAGAAACGCTGGACAGTGAAAAACTTTGTCGCCGGGATGAAGTTTCTGGAACAGATTGCTGGGATTGCAGAAGAGGAACAGCATCATCCCGATGTTCACCTGACCGGGTATCGGAATGTGGCCGTCCAGCTCACGACCCATGCCATTGGAGGGCTTTCCGAAAACGATTTCATTCTGGCTGCCAAGATTGATCAACTCCCCGTCGAATTGAAGCAGTCCTGATAGGGGGCGTCTTCGACAGTCTGATAAATCAGAATCGGGCTTTTCGCTGTGACAGATACTCCACCAGCGCTTTGTCAAACCGCATGCTGGTGTCCAGTTCGATGTAATCGACGCCAGCGGATCGGCAAGCTGTTCGATACTGGTCTCGCAATTGCTTGACGGCAGCGATGTAGTCGGCGCGGACTCCATCCGCATCCAGAGTTAACATCGCTCCGGACTCGGGATCGCGCAGCTCACACATCCCTTTGAACGGGAAATTCACTTCTGCTTCATCCAGCACGTGAAAGAGCATGATGTCGTGGCCAGCGTGCCGAAGTAGCCGGATTGACTCGATGACCTGTTCCGGCTCGGTGAGCAGATCCGAAAAGATCATGAGCAGGCTCTTGTGACGGACCATGGGGGCAAACTGCCGGAGCGACGTGGCCATACCCGTGGTTCCGGATGGCTTCGCCTGAGCCAGCAGGGCGAGAATATTCCCGAGTTGAGTCCGCTTGCTCCGCGCAGGGAGGCTCGAACGGATTTTCTCGTCAAAGGTCACCAGTCCGACCGGGTCCTGCTGATGGATCATCAGGTACGCCAGAGCTGCAGCAAGACTGATCGAGTAATCCAGTTTCGTCAAATCCTGCCGGAACGTGTACGCCATACTTTCAGAGAGATCCATCATCAGATAACCGGTGATGTTCGTCTCAGCCTGATACTTCTTGACGTAGTACCGGTCGGTTTTCGCGTAAACCAGCCAGTCGATGTCTTTGGGATCGTCTCCCTGCGAATACCTGCGGTGTTCGCTGAATTCGACGCTGAAGCCGTGAAAGGGAGACGCGTGCAGCCCGCTGAGAAAGCCCTCGACAATGAACCGGGCGCGCAGATCCAGTCGCGACACTTTGCGAATGACTTCCGGCTTGAGATAGCTTTCGACTGTGGGCATCAGTTTGCGAGGGGGACTCGTCCGGTTCGTCGTGGGAATCTCCGACTGTTCAGGAATTCCGCTCTTCATTGAGAGGAATTCCCCAGCGATGCTCATCATAATGGTTCTCGGAACGAAAGTATTCCCGGCCCCTGGAATTCCCCTGACGACATCTTCTTCCCGTGAACCGATTCATGACCAGACCGGGAACTGCTGCGACCCTTGCGGGGAAATCAACAGTTTCTTCATCGCGGAAATGGCTGCTTGCCATTCTCCTGCTGGCATTGATCCTGCGAGTCTGTGCAGCCTGTCTGCTGCAATATCTCCTTGAGACTCGATGGAATCGGGATTTTCTAATTGAAGGGGATGCGGAGGGGTATTGGATTCTGGCTCAGAAGATCGTGGCGGGTGAGGATTACTCCATCTATACCCCGCCGCGCTATGCCCTCCGAATGCCGGGGTTTCCGGCTTTGCTGGCGATCCCGGTATGGCTATTCGGGCCGAATCTCTTCGCTGCGAGACTCTTTCTGGCGGTGGTCGACACCGTTGCCTGCTGGCTGGTGTATCGGCTTGGTCGTCAGATGTTTGATGAACGGGTCGGGTTGGTGGCGGCCTTTCTCGGGGCCATCTCGCCCGCAATGATCGGGTTCTTCAGTACGATCCTGAG
Organism: uncultured Planctomicrobium sp.; assembly: GCA_938015865.1. GTDB lineage: Bacteria > Planctomycetota > Planctomycetia > Planctomycetales > Planctomycetaceae > Planctomicrobium. The sequence continues at coordinate 507 of CALLWY010000085.1, read as the reverse complement.
TGAAACGGCCTTCGCGATCACTCTGCTCTGGAGTCTGCTTGCCGGGGATGCGCTGAGGACCTCTCTTGAGTCCAGAGAGAATCCCATCTGGAGTGCGGTGACGGTGCGGAACTGTTGCTGGCTCGGAGTGGCTCTGGCTGCGGGCGTCATGATGCGTCCGAGCTGGATTCTGGCAGGGCCAATTGTCGCGGTGCTTCTCTGGCTGACGTGCTCCCGACGATGGAGCGGGTTTTGGGCTGGCTGTCTGGCGACGGGAATCATGGTGCTGTTGTTGCTCCCTTGGGGAATCCGCAATCAGCAGGTGACAGGACACTTTACCCTGACGACCTTCTGGATGGGGCCGAGTCTGTACGATGGACTGAATCCGGAAGCGACCGGCGACAGCAACATGGAGTTCTACGACCGGGACCGGCTCATGGAGACCATGAGCGAATATGACGTCGATCAGCACTACCGGAAGGCCGCCTGGAGCTACCTCTTTAAACATCCCGGGCGGGGGGTGGAACT
>CALLWY010000084.1 GCA_938015865.1 uncultured Planctomicrobium sp. | reverse complement strand
CTGCTCCTGATCTTCTGGATTGGCCATCGTGTCATTCATGAATCAGTCGCGCAGGCGGAGCGGCATCTCTCGCAGCGGGCTCTCAAAGGAGATATGGCAATGGCGAGCCTGCTGGCGAGTGGGATTCAGCAGGAACTTCAGGAACGACTCTCCGAACTGGAGCGGCTCGGTCGCCGACTGGCGGTCAATTACAATGGGATGACCCCCGATGATCCGGGATTTCTGGGGTTTCGAAGCGACTATGCCGAGATCCTCGACCGCTGGCGGGAAGAGTCTGATGCACGACTTCGTGACCAGAAGCGGACTCCTGATGAAAGCTTCTTTCTGACCGATCGTGACGGGGTCCAGATTTTTCGATCCCCCTGGACGGAGAGTGTCGGGGAATCGTTTTCGTACCGGGACTACTTTCATGGGCAAGGCCGGGAAATTCCGTTATCTGAAGTCGTCGAACGGATCCCCCCCCGGACAACATCTGGAATCTCCCGCGCATTTCGCAGCTCGAATACGGGTCGATTCATGGTGGCCATCGCTGCTCCTGTCTGGAATGTGGAGAATACGGAAGTGATCGGGGTTCTGGCCCGAACCATTCACATCTCTGATCTTCTCACTCAATGGGAAGAACGGATTGATGGTCCGAAGACGGGGAATGTCCCGGCAGACCAGCGAGATCGACAGCTAATGCTGATCGATATGCGGGAAGATCCCCCGTTGATTCTCGATCATCCGTGGTTGCAGACGCACACGAAAAACGGCGGATCAGCGGAGGTTTCGCTCAAGAGTTCATTGCGTTTGACGACGGACGAGGAATTGTTGCTCCGTCAGACTGTTCGTCAGGGGGAAGGAATCCCGGATTTTCATGATCCTCTCGCGGATGTTGACCCCACCTACAGCGGGCAATGGCTTGCCGCCCCCGCGCTCGCTCCGGGACTGGACTGGATCGCCATTGTTCAGGAGCGGATGGAGGATGCTGTCCAGCCGATGGACGATCTGTACTGGATCTTTATTCGATATGGATTGATCCTGCTGCTCAGCTTCTCTGTGATCCTTGTGCTGTTGTGGTGGTTGATTCAGCGCGCCTCCGCCCGAATGTAGACGGGACCCGATGTGAGGTATTAAGGAATTCCCGGAAGAGCCGATTCCTCCTGAGTGAGTGCGGCCTGATGGTGTGAACTGTCATCGGTCGGCTCTCCCAGTCGGGCAGCGCGTTCTTTCATCAGCTGGGTTGCTGCCAGATAGCGGGAGTGGACGCCCACTTGTGGAAACAGTCCCCCTCCAATGATGAGTCCCGAGAGGATCAGCACAGCGATCCGTTCCGACATTCGGCTGCGCAGGTCAATCGTGGCAGGATGTTTTCGGCCGGTAAAGATTCGGAAGTAGACCTGAATCACTGCCAGTCCATTGAGAGCAGCGACTGCCACGATGACGATGACAATGGCCGGGTGCAGCTGAATGGCCCCTTCGATGAGAAGTTCTGCTCCGACGAAGCCGACCGTACCGGGGAATCCGATGCTCGCCAGTCCGGTCATCAGGAACAGCGCTGCCAGGCGTGGAGTGTGGTCGTACAGCCCATAAAAATCAGTCAGCGAAATCGGTCCAATGCGCGTTTCAACGGAACGCAGGACCAGACCAAATCCTGTGAGTGACAAGCCGACCGCAATCCAGACGCACAGCCCCGCGGTGAGCCCAAGGACAGTTGCCGTTTCCAGACCGACCAGCACCAGGGAGGAGTGGCTGAGGAACAGGAAACAGAAAAACCGGCGGGCATCCTTCTGAACCAGGCTCATCCCAGCCGCATAAAACGCTGTCAGCAGGGAAAACAATGCAATGACATGCAGCGCCCAGTCGGGAGCAATAGGAAGCACCAGACGCATGGCGGCATAGGCCCCGACCATCGGAGTTAGAAACAGGAGAGCGGTACCGAAGCTGGCGTGTTGAAACAGGTCCGGAATCCAGCAATGAGCAGGAGCGCATCCGTTCCGCACCAGAACAGCCACCAACAGGAAAGCAACTCCGAGAATCGGAATCGGATCACCAATGCCCACATTGCTGACCAGTCCCTGACCGAAAACCAGAAGGGCGACGAACAACAGCATGTGAAGCAGGAAAACATTGACCGGCCTGCGATTGGATTTCAGCTCAATTAGCGGGGGGACCAGTTCAAGAATCAGCAGCGTTACGAGGACCCAAGGGTGCTTCGAGCTGAGAATCCCCATCAGGATCGATTCGCTGATCAGCATTCGAGCAAATGAAAATTGCCTGAATTTTGCTCGCAGCGTGGAAAGCACCGTGAGAAAGCAAATGAGCCCCGCCAATGGGAGCAGCGGCGCATTGACTGAATCAATGGCGAATGCCGGTTCGCCTCCCAGCAAGTGAAGCGGGTCGATCGGGTCGAAGTGGGTAGTGACTTCTGATGTAACGGAAATGCCCGCCGCAATCAGGCTGAGTATCAGCGTGATTCCAGTGCAAATCAGGCTGCGCTGGCGTTTATGGTCCGGGTTGCTGGTTTGCCAAACCCAGAATGCCCCGACGAGTGGACATAGGACCGTGATGGAGATCCATGGAACAGTAAAGGACATTACTTCACTTCCTCCCACTCAGAATGGGGAGTTGATTCAGAATGTGTGTGTGGCGACATCGACAGGAGGCGGGTCCATTTCGCTTCCATCGAATCGCACCATTTGAAGAAGCCGAGAAATGGACGGACCAGCCAGTTCCGAATTCCAGCGTCCAGATACCCTCGTTCCAGCGCAAACCGGTACAGGTTCAACTGCATCTGAGGGGAAATCGAACGTTCGATGAGTCCGGGGCGGCGTGGAAGCCGTGCCCCAATGGCATTTTCCAGCGTGTGGTAGTCGTTCAGGAGGTTGGGGGCACGGACGAGCTGTAACGTTCGCAGGCAGGCGTGACCGATGATGTGCGCCAGTGCCAGATATCGAAATCCGAGTCCGATTTCCGCAGTAATCAACCCGACCTGTGTCAGCGAAGCATAGGCGATAGCACTTTTGACATCCGTCTGAACCCGGGCCGTCATCCCGGCGAAGATCGCTGTCGCTGCTCCCAGAAGAAAGACACACGCACTCAATAGAAATGAAAGGTCCAGAAGCGGACTGATCCTGAGAAGGAGAAACGTCCCCAGGTGAACGGAGAGGGCTCCATAAAAGATAGCACTGGACGGAGTCGGTCCTTCCATGGCACGTGGGAGCCAGCCGGAGAAGGGAATCAGTGCCGATTTCCCTGCTGCCGCAATCAGGAACAGCAGGCCTGCGACGAGGGCCTGATTCGGAGTAATAATGGCGTGCCCAACCGGCCACGCGATGTGGTCGACCAGAACTTCAAAATCTCCTTGCCCCTTCCAGTGGTGCATCAGAAGCGCTCCGACAAGAAAAGCGGCATCCGCGACGCGATAGACCGACCAGATCCGCTGTCCGTTGATGACGGGGGCGGTCCGTTCATGAAAGAATGCAACCAGCAGGGCCGAGGAGAGCCCGATCAGTTCCCATCCCAGAAACAGCGTTTCGATCGTCCCGGCGACGGTGGCCAGAACCATTCCCATCAGGAACATGGAATGGAGTAGAAAGAAGCGATGATATCCCGGCTCGCGATGAAGATACCGGGATGCGAATGCTCCAATGACGCCAACGAGAACGTAGGTCAGAATCGCGAACGGGACAGACAGCCGGTCAAAGACAAAGGACAGGTGGAAATGCGTATGCTCCCGTGGCAGGGCAAACCAGTGCCCGAATTCGATCGGGACGTCATACCGCTGATACATGAGCATCAACGAGAGAACACCCAGGCAGGCCCCGAGTCCGGTCAGCACCGCGACTTGAGTCCACCGGGCCGTCATCTTCTCGCCCCACGGTGTCCCCCCGAGCATTGGAAGCCCGATGGTCGTGAACAGCAGTACCGGGACGACCACCGTTACTGTTCCCAGCAGTTGAAAAAGTTGGTCGACGTTCATGAGACTCCTGCTGATTCCATTGCCTGTGCCTGAGTGGGGACGGTTTCCTTCGGGGTAATCCGGGCATAGCCCAGATGATCACGCCAGCCGCGATACCAGTCCTGCGAACGGGCGACTTCCGGAATCTCGCTGGATTCCGGTTGATAGGGGTGGAATGCCCCTCCTTGATAAACCTGAATTTCCGGAGAATCAGGGTCCAGAACCGACATCTGGACCCATCGATTTTCGATCAGACGTCTGAGAACCGCGTTACGATTCAGGATTTTGGTCAACATTTCCGGCGTTGTTTCCACCACAAACAGAACCCGTAGTGGTTCGTGAATTTCGACCATCTGCCACGGCAGTCCCGGCCTGAGATCGCTGGCAGCTCCATCCATCACCCCTAGCAATGATGTGATGTTGTGCGGAAGTTTCGATCCACATCCATAGCCTGCGGAATCAACAAAGCTGAAATAGTATTCCAGATTGATCCCGGCACAGACGGGGACGGCCGCACTGAGAATCCGCTCCAGTATGTCTCCTTCTGGAGTATCCTGGGTCGGATCATAAGACGTGAGGAACGCTCGGCGGTCCATGAACAGGTTACGGGTCCGTGATCGACGACCCACAATCCCCACCGCGTTCGTTGCGTGCCCCAGTTCCGGTCGCACCTGCGAGATATCTTCTGATCGTGCTTCAACATGCCGCAGGGCAGCCTCTTCCGTGATCGAGAGCGGGGCGGAAACAAACCGTCGACAGCGTTCATGAGCATTCCGGCGACGTGCCTCGTCGATGATTTCTCGGGCGTATTCGAAATGCTCACGGTGCGAGAACGGGAGTTGATGCAGATCAGCGTACGTGACGGAATCATCGCACGTATTGTGATACGCACCGACAAAGACTGTTTCCCAGGGGATCGTCAATCCATTCTCAGCGAGTCGATGACGGACCCGAGGATCGTTCAGAATCGATGCCAGCGCCCGTGAGTTTGGACCACCGCGGTTTCCTCCACAGGCCCCGCAATCGTAAGCGGACTCATGTGGATTATTCTGAGTCGACGAACCATGTCCGATCAGAATCACGAGCGGGGCGAAGTTTCTGGTCAGCCCGATATCCTCGAGCACGCGCCGACCGATCGTCACCATTTCATCCAACGTGAATCCGAGGTGACCATTCTCCTTGCCGGGAGCTGGCTCTCGTCGCTCCAGGTGCAGCCGCGTCATCATGGGAGGACGAATCAGACTGGTGAACAGTCGATGCGTTCGGGATGTCAGGCGAGGAAACAGCACCCGCATCACCAGTGGCAGCGACGCCACCGTTCCGAGCAGCGCTGTCATTGCTCCCCCGAGGATAGACCGGCTTCCGGTATGCAGCCAGTGTCGGGTTCGTCCCAATGCCTTGCGGGTTTCCTGTCGAATTCGACTCGATGTCTCCAGCGGGTAGACGACCTCTTCACGAACATAGTGTTGAGGTTTGATGACCACCGGACAAAGGGGAACGAAATGGGCGTCCGCAGCTCCCCGGTAATACATGGCGACCCCGTAAAATCCGGCGACGCCAAACGTTTCACAGTCGGGGGCGATTTCTTCGAGGTGACGGCGGAACGATTCTTCACGGTCATCCAGACAGCAGGAAATCTGAATTCGCGGAGGAGGAAGTGGCGGCGCAGGTTCTCGGTTGTGCGTAATGATCGCGTCCAGTGTCTGGTTGCGGTAACGCCGCTCAAAGGCCTGCTGAAAGATTCGTCGCCTCTCAAGATCCGAGAATGCTTCAATCTCCCGGACAAGCTCAGTCCACTGATCTTTGGACAGGCCAGCGAGCAACTCGGGAGTGAATCCCAGGAACTGTGCCAGTTGGAAAACGGTGAAGCTCCGTTGCTCGACGCTGACTTTCGGATCGTGGCGAAGATGGTGAAGGACACGTTTGCGGGCCGTCTTCAGGTCCCCATCATCCTTCAGGACCTCTCGCAGGACCCATTGAATGGCGATTCGTTCCAGCAGCAGGCGAATCGCAGCATACTCCAGAAGGGTGCCGGGAGGAGCCGGAGCGACCGTCCATTCTGCATTCGTTTCCATCTGCCAGAGCATTCCTGCCCAGCCGCGCAGGCAAAGTAACGTCTCGGTCAGATAGGCGTCCCATTGTGATTCCGGGACTCCCAATTCGCGCAGGGATGCCTCGATCACCTGAAGCGGTGTTTCGCCGGACTCGTTGATCCTGTCGAGAATCGACGGGAGTTCGGCTCGCCAGGGATCGATGGGGGGACTGTTGCGGTAGAGTTCGATGTAAGCTCGAAAGAAGCCCTGGTTCCGGTTCGGCAATGGCCAGTGAGAGATCCCCTGATCGAGAAAGGCAGCACAGAACGGAATCAGGTTGTCATTCAGAAGTTGATCAATATCAATTCCAGAGGCCTGTCGAAGCGGTTCCCGAAGGCGAAGGGACGTTGTTTCACGAGGCTGAAATCGCTCGATTCCATGGACTCCGGACCGGCAGCACTGCCACAGAAGATGAAGAGTGAGCGATTCCCATTTCGTTTCACTCCATGATTCGATCTTCCCTCCGCCGAGCTGATGAATGATGGCCACCAGCCCTTCGGAGAGTCCATGTCTGGATGCCGACCGTTGCCCCGAATGCTCTGAGCGGGGGGCAAAATCCCGCATGACCCAATGACGGGTCTCTTCAATCATCTTCTCCTTGATTTCGGTAGGAGCATCCGTCGAGAAACGGCTGAGAGCATCTGTTTCCGCAATGAGCCAGCGAAGCTCCGGGTCTGTTCCCGTGCGCAAGGGATACTGCAGCATTCCGGCCCGCAGTTCCAGACGCGTGCAAACGCCAGCGATGCTCTCGTCTGCACGTTCTCCGAGGTCCTCCTTCAGGACGGATGTGATATCGTCGAGACGAATTCTGCCTGAGGCGTATTTTTTGCGGTATTCGTTCTCCGGGATGTATGGGTTGCAACCGTACACATCCCGTGCATGAACCACTGCGTCTTCGAACGGCTCGTCTTCAAATGCGTGAAGCGTATTGTGATGGATAAAAATCCGAATCGGCCCCTGTGACGGGAGCAGATGGGCGGCATGCTCAATGGCAGCCTGAATCGATGCTGCATGAGGGGTAGAGTCAGCAGATCCCTCCGTGTGGGGCGAGATGGCGATGTGGTTCACAGCAGCGATGTCCTGTGGAAGTTCCTGTTGTCTGGTCGACGTCGAACGATTCAATTGTGCCATGATCCCGGTCGAGTTGCATGTGAGACGAATGGCGATGTCATTACTGAGGGGAGCCAAGCCGTTCGCATTGGAGGGTTGAGGTGGGAGCCCATTCGAGTCGAATGGGGATCTCGTGAGTCCTGTCTCCGGACCCGGGAAAAGGGAGGCCCTTTCCTGGAGAGGGGAGGCTTTCAGCCAAGCCATTGAGGAATCATCCGAAACGATCTTGTCCGGAATCACTCGATGACTGTGTCAGGCACATTTTTTGGCGGAAGCCGTGTTGTTGTCGAGGCGACGTTGGCCATCTGAACGATTTGTAATATCCGCGATGGAGAAATGATTCAGCTAATTCCGGCTCCAACAGCCTCGTGCCTCAGCACCAGCGACGCCATTCGCCTTGCGGATTTCCAGTAAAACAGGCGATGTGGCCAGATCACATTACGGAATGTTGTCGCTGAGTCTGTACGCAGCCGTAACAGAGTGATGTATCAGCGCCTTGACATTTGAATGCGGGCGATCTCATTGCTGAGAATTTTTACACCGACGTACCGTGGAAATCTGATTGTCTGCATCCGTGATTGACAGGGAGAGGGAGTCCGAGCGATTTGAGGATGTATTCCTGAAAGGCGTAAATCCGTTCTTCACGTGTTCCCAGGACTCCCTTCTGTCTGCTGGCTTCGATCCCCTTTTGTTGTGCGGGATACACCGCCCGGTCCTCATTGTGGACCTGAAGCGTATATTTCTTCCCAGCCCACCCGGCGTACAGCGTCACCAGACGGGTGATCGGGTTCCACGTTTTTCCGTGAAGAGTATAGGCACGAAGCACAATCCGTACCCGGTCGGGAGCAAGTGGAATCAGCGTCAGACCGTAGTTGAACGAGTCAGTCGTCACAAGAACGGTATTCGGAAAGTAATGGCGGTGGACATACTGGTTCGTCGGAGTTCCGCCCAGATATTTTCGTAATCGGGCCTGCCACGCTTCCATCCGGGTGTCAGACAGATAGGTCAGCTCCGTGTAGCGATCCGTGAGGACGTGCAGCGATTTCTCTTCGGATGGATAGAACGATCCATAAAATTTCTTGTGAAGCATTGCAACGTGGTAGGACTCCACTGTGTTTTCCAGAGGAATTTTCCAGTTGCAGGGGGCTTCATAATCCCAGTTCCAGCAGCGTCGCCATTCCGGGGGGGAGAAATCCCGCTCAAGATCGTCAAAGTTGGGAGCGAGCCACTCCCTCAACGAAGGGGGAGAATCTGTGAGTGCAACGAAGACCAGATCCCCGCATGTTTCCGTACGGTAGGTGACCAGTTGTGAGTGATCCCGATCCCAGGGACGAAAGCAGCGGGCATCGGGAATCTTCTTCGTCTTTCCGGACGAGTCGTATTCCCATCCATGATACTGACATTGTAACACCGGACTGTGGCCGTACGGTTCACTGGCGAGCTGGCAGTGACGATGGGCACAGACATTCTGAAAGGCACGGATGGTCCCTTCGCAATTGCGGATCAGAAGGGAGTGGCCAAGCAGATTCAGTGTCGCATAATCGCCCGGACGTGGAAGTTCGGATTGCGATGCCACCAGTTGCCAGGAGGGGACCATCAGTTCCCGGATCTCCCGGTCCAGCTGGGCTGGGTCCGTGTAGTGAACGGGCTCGAGGAGATATTGAAGATGATGCTGGTTGACGAACACGTTTCACTCCACCCAAATGGATTCGTACAGGAGTCGTCACCGGGGAATTCGACGTTCATCAGCTCCGGGAATCCGGTCAGAGATTCGTACCGGCATGGCATCAATGATGATCCGTTCGAAATCTGCCCGCTGGGAATCCGCTTCAAAGTGATAATCTCCAGAGAGAAGGCCATCCACTGAGACGTCATCAGCAGGGATCTCCTCAAGTCGACCCGATGATTCGCTTCGCCAGCCCGCAAGCCGAATTCCGACTTCGACAATCAACCCGGAAGCAGCGATCTCGACATGATCTTCCCACCGAATCTCTTTCGGGGCTTCCCGAAAGAGCAGTAATGGCTCTCCTCCACGCAAGTCAATAAGCGAATCGGAGCCTTGAATGGAAACCCGCCCGGAAGCCTGAAGTGAATTGCTGTGCGGCAGAGCAAGGACAGGTCCACAGTCTCGGAGCGTGCATTCCTTTAGAATGACGGGGGAGAGAAGTCCGGCTCCTGCTCCCTGTTCGAGTTCCAGAAGAGGACCTGATTTCTTTGTGATGGAGTTCTCAAAGAGCGCTCCTCCGAAAGGAGTTTCCATGCGAATGACACTTCCCGATGTGCAGAGGCGGGAATTCCGAACGACGAGTCGACTTGGAAGTGTGGGAACATCTGGGACGGGCTTCCAGTGAATCATCGAGCGGAGTCGGGACGCCTGTTCATCCAGTACACACTCGCGAACCGTGAGAGTCTGGGCCTCCAGCTGAATGGCCGCCTCATACTCGGATGTCGGGAAATCGACATCTACAACAATTCGGACATTGAGTAGCTGCACATTCTCGGCAGAGAGCAGCAGAGGGTGTTTCTGGATGTGAATGGTCGGGGGAAGTTGTGGGGAACCGACCAGCGTCAGCCGTTCTCCGGTCACAATGGAAGAAGCGACATAATCCAGCCCCGATGCGAGTTGCACGACTCCATCGAGAGTCGGCGCAGGGAGTGGGAGCCATTGACCGGAACTGGGGAGCGGAGTTGTTCCTGTCGATGCGAATGTTTCCGGGGAGTCTTCCGTCGCCCCTGTGGCTGTTGCCAACGTCAGCATAGGGGGATCGACGGAAGGAGAATTGGCTGCCTCCGGTGTCGAATCCAAAGCCGCAGTGACCTCTTCAGGGGCAGACGGTGTCGGGAGAATCTGTGCCACGCCGGCAGAGACTCGCTCCAGACCGGGCCACCCCAGATGTTCACGATTCCATGCCGCCAGAGTCAGCCCCACGCCCAGTAGTAACATTGCTGCCAGCTGGGCCATTCCGGAACGTTTTCGCTGCGGCGTCCGTTCGATCTGTCGGGGGGCGGCAGATTCAAACTGGGCGACGAATTGATGGAGTGAATGTCGCTGCCATCGAGATGATGTAGATGCCAGTTGCAGGGCATCGTGAAATGAATGGGGGCGTCGATTGGAATCCCGATTGGTGAAGGTTCGGATGAGCGAAGCCATCGATTCGGACACATCCGGAGCAATCGTTCGGACGTCTGGAATCGATTTCTGACGGTGTGCCGTCATCTTTCCGAGCGAGTCAGCCACTATAAAAGGTGGTCGGCCTGCAAGAAGCTGCCACACCAGACAGCCGAGGGCATACAGGTCGGTGGATGAGCTGGCTGGCTTACGAAATTCCACCCGTTCAGGAGCAAGTCCATCGAAAAAATCGAGGGGAAGCATGGAATGAATGTTGATTTCCGGGACCGCAGCATTCAGAAGGCCCCAGTTGAGAAGTCGCACGTCCCCGCGATGAGTCAGCCAGACATTCGCAGGACGCAAATCGCCGTGGACTCCATGTGATTCCACTGCCGCCAATTGGCGGAGGAGATCCTGAAGAATCGTTCGGACAACTGATTCAGGAAATCGTCCCCGACGGACCAGCAGATTCGCAAGGCTGTCTCCCGGTTGAAAAGGGGAGACCAGGTAGAGTCGCTCCCGTTCCATCAGGGCATCAACGGGAAGTCCCGGGACCACTCCACCGACGGTCGACAATGACTTGATGGACTTGAGCAGCTGGAGTGCATGTGCATCCGCTTCGGGACCAGAGCAGGGAGTAAAGGAAATGAGAAAACGCGACCGCTGTCCCGGTGACGTCGCCTCAAACGTCGACAGGTACGGGTCTCGGTGAAGAGGGGACCGCAGAACGAACTTTCGGCCGACGACAAGTTCCTGACCTCGATTGGAATCGAGGAGTTCTGCCTGCCAGGAAGTCAGTTTCCCAGCCTGAACCAGTGCATCCAGCCAGACCATGTCAGTGACAGGGAGCCCCCGGGCGAGCCGGCGGACCCTCCCTGCGCAGCGTCGAATATCAGCAGGGCTGGCCAGTCCCAACGCTGCGAGTCGCTGTGAAAGTTCTCGTGAGATGAACTCCATAGGAGCGGGTGATCCGGGGCATTGCAGTGCGGAAGTTCTCCGACCTGTCTGTTTTCGCAGCGGACTGTGCGATCGGCGGAAATCTTCGCTATGAAAGGGAGTTATGGCAGAAAATGCCGATTGACGGCAATCCCACTTTCCCTGCTGCCGGTGAAGTCTGTCAAACCGGGACGAGGAATCCGGCTCTGCTGCGTTTTGTTTTAACTTTTGTCGGATGCAGATGCGGTTTCCTGAATTGGGTCTTCGGATCGCTGCCGATAACCAGATCCGGGGTTATGCCCCGATGAGAGGTGGGGGAGATCTGTCCGGAACGAGGATTCATTCTTTGGAAGAGGGGCCTTCCTCCCGTTCCACTGTTGCATGGACGGCATTCACTTATGCGTGCAAATCCTGTCATTCTGTTCTTGCTGATGAGCGGTTGTACCGCTCTGGGGTATGGGGAGTTGATGTCACCTCAAGACGTCTGCACGGATAATGAAAAGGGGGCAATCTGTCCGGAGAGCTGTCCCACTTCGGAATGCGATCCTGCGTGCCGCGATGACGCATCATGGACGGCGTATTTGCTTCATCCCAATTTGCGCCACCATCATTACAAAAGATTTGAAGACAACCTGATTACCCGGACAAAGGCCCGCTGCCGTGCACGCACGGACTTGAGCAAATTCGCATGTGGCGAGAAATATTCCTGCGACTATCGTGATGGGTACGAGCAGGCCTATGTGGACGTCTCTCAAGGGTCACGAGGCGATGTGCCTGCATTGCCTCCGGCACATTACTGGAAATCGTGTGCACGGTCTCCGGATGGTCATCAGCGTGCCCAGGACTGGTTTGCTGGATACGCAGCTGGCGCGGTTCGAGCAAAAGCCATCTACGAACCGTACAACAAGGTTGCCTTTTCCCAGTTCGATCCGACTGGCTGGCCAGACGAGCAATACGGGGATCTCCAAAACACGCGCGGTCAATGGAGTGAGTGATGGGGTGATCGAACGTCACGGAAATGAAGGTCCAATCGAGAGTTTTCCTCGATGAAAAGACGTTCTGATCCTGATGTTGTTGAGCAGATGAACAATCTGATCTGAAATTTAATCCAGCCTGGCCTGACCCTGACCGAGGCACATCTTCCACGGAAGGTAAGATGAGCAAGCACCAGACACGTCAATCGATCGTTGTATTTCCACGAAACCTCTTTCTTTGGGGAGTTCTGGGGGGGCTGATGGTCATCATGGCCCCTGGTTGCACTGCGCTTCATCCTGTTCGAGGGGTTCCCGCTGCCTATCTGCCAGACCAGTATCTTGGTCCGTCTCGAGACAACAAGCGAACTATTGACCTCAGCCTGCTGGTACGCACGCCTCCCGATCAATATCGGGTAGCTGCCGGGGACGTGCTGTCGATCTATGTGCCACGGGTTCTCGGAAGCCAGCCAACTGAAGTGACTGCCGTCGGAATTGAACCGCCGATCAATATGCCGGCATCGGAGAATGATCCCCCGACCATTGGCTATCCAATCACGGTTCGTGGAGATAACACCATCCCCCTTCCGCAGATTGGGCCACTTCCCGTTGGGGGATTGACGCTGCATGAAGTGGAACAGGCCATTCGCAAGGCCTATACCGTCGATCACCATATCCTCAATCCTGAGGAAGCGATGGTCATCGTCAGCCTGCTTCGTCCTCGGACCTACCGGGTTCTGGTCGTTCGGCAGGAAGCCAATACGACACTGACAACATCCTCATCCTCAATGGGAACGGTCAACATCGGGACCACTGGACGAGGATCGGCACGAACAGTCAATCTCAAGGCATACGAAAACGATGTGCTCCATGCTCTGGCTCAGGGAGATGGAGTTGATGGGCTTCCGGGGCTGGATGCGAAGAATGTGATCTACGTGATTCGTCGTCGTCAGCCGGGGCTTCATGGCTCGGGGAGAAATGGGGCTTGTCCGCCCGCAGTTCCGGGAATGCATTCGAACCCGGCAGTACATCCGACGCTGCCTCCGGTCCCGCTGGAGGACGCTCAGTCGCGGGCTCATCGTCCTTATGGAATTCAGCAGGTCAGTTTTGAGGAACTGATCGCAGCCCAGCAGGGGGCAGCGACGGAACAGCCGGCCCCGCAGGCAGCTCATGTGAATCCGCCTCCCTACAGCTCTTATCGGGGAAGTCTCGATGCGGGGCACTCCCGTTCCTCGATGCCAGCTGGGGATGGGAGAGGAGCGAGCTATGGTCACGGGTTGATTCCTCCCGAAGGACCGATTGCCCATTCTCAATATCACCCCAGCACCCAGTATCAACAAGTGTCACAGCATTTGCCGTATGATCCGCCCCAATATCCTCAAAGCGGACAATATGAGCCGACGCCGACCCCGGTGATCCCCGAAGGTTCTCCGGAAACATGGCCAGCGATCACAGATGGCCATTCCATGAGGAACTATATTCCCAGCCCGGATCCTGTTGAGTCGATGTATAACCAGTCGTGGCGGGACATGCTCGATAACTTCGACCCGACCATCGATAACCCGAATATCATTCGCATTCCCGTCCGGCTCGCTCCGGGAGAACAGCCGAACATCACAGAAGAATCGATCACCTTGTATGATGGGGATATTGTTTTCATCGATTCTCGAGAAACGGAAGTCTTCTACACAGCCGGGTTGCTCGGAGGGGGCCAGTACATGCTTCCTCGCGACTACGACCTCGGCGTGCTGGAAGCGGTCTCGATCGCAGAAAGCTCACGGACGACCGGTGGGGGGGGAGGATCGTATCAGAGTATCGGAGGGGTCTCTGCTCTGAATCATGATGTCTCCAACAGTGCCAGCCGGCTGGCGATTCTGCGAACCCTCCCCAACGGGAAGCGAATCACGATTGAAGTCGACTTGCGGAAAGCGATGCGCTATCCGGAAGAGAACATCCGGGTCCAGCCGGGAGACATTTTGTTCCTTCAATACACATTCCCGGAAGCGGTCTGTGCCTTCACCCAGCGCTATATCCTCGAAGGAGCACTGTTTACTCTGGCTGCCAGCCAGTTTCAGACTCGATAGCGCAGCACAACTCTGTTGATCACGTTCAGGGAAGCCTGGTCCGATGTCGTCGCCAGGCTTCCTGACTTTTGAGCGGAGTGGCTGGAGATAAACTGAAGCGGGACTGTCTCGTCGGAAGTCGTTTCGGACTCCGGCATATGATCAGGATGATTTCTCCCCACCTGATTGCGTTTCATCTTCCGCTTGTCAAGAATTCTTCTGAATCGGGATGCAAGATCTGCTGCGGTCTGGCAGCGCAGTCTCATCCTGCGCAATTCGGATGAGAGGGGATATCAATGCCGATTACGCGAGTTCAACTGGATGCTGCTCTGAATGATGACCGTCTCCCGGAAATGGAGACGTTACTGGACGGACAGGATCACAAAAAGGTGGCGGGCCGGGATGACTGGTCCATCCGCATGGGGCGTTATTGGAGTGGCCTGTCTGCAGACGTCGAAGTGATCGATCTTTGCAACGGTCCTCTTTCCATTCTGGTGCTTCCGACCCGCGGAATGGGCATCTGGCAAGTCCGCACGGACGATGTGGAAGTGGGGTGGAATTCGC
>CALLWY010000083.1 GCA_938015865.1 uncultured Planctomicrobium sp. | reverse complement strand
TCCGCGCGTCACCGGTCAAACTGCGAGGAGTGATGGCATGGGGACCGGGCGAGGTTGCTCGACAGCGACGTCGCCACAAGCCCATCAATCATCGAATGTTGGGAATCGCCTGACCAGAAGTGGTGCCGGGACAATTTCATAAGGATTCTGCTGATGATTCGTCGATCGCTGCCTGTCTTGTTTGCCGGTTGGATTTTTCTGGTCGGGATGCTTGTTCAAGCTCAGGACCTTCCGAATCCCGGACTTGGGTTTCCTCAGATTCAGGAACGGATTCAGGAGCAGATCAGGAACGACGAGATTGCCGGCGCCGTCACTATGGTCGTCACTCCGGACAAGGTGTTGCATCTCCAGGCGACGGGGCATGCCGACCGCGAACAGCGGCGGCCGATGGAAACCGATTCCATTTTCTGGATCGCCTCGATGACAAAGCCGATCATTGGTCTGGCCATCTGCAAGCTGCAGGAAGAGGGGAAGCTGGACCTGAACGATCCGGTCTCAAAACATCTGCCGGAGTTTCACAATCTGAAAGATGCGAACGGGGAACCGGTCGAGATCACCATTTTGCAGATTCTGACCCATACCTCCGGCCTTCAGGATGTCGGGCGTCAAAAAGCGGCCGGGATCACCACTCTGAAAGACCTGACTCCTGTCATTGCATCGGCACCGGTGAAATTCCCCCCCGGTTCGAAGTGGGAATACAATCAGGCGGGAATTAATACCGCCGGTCGGATTATTGAAGTTCTTTCCGGAAAGACGCTGGATGATTATCTCGCAGAGACATTTTTCAATCCGTTGGGGATGAAGGATACCGCGTTCTTCCTTTCCGAAAGTCAGCTCCAGCGACTGGCGACCACTTATCAGCGAGACAAAGTGGGGACGCTGCATGCCGCTCCGGATGCCTTGAAAAGTCGCGGTTTCGATCCCGCGACACGAGACCGTCCGCCTCTGGCAAACGGAGGACTTTTCTCAACAGCACCGGACTACGGGCGTCTGGTTCAGATGCTCCTGAACGATGGGGAGCTGGATGGTCAGCGTTATCTGAAGCCGGAATCGGTCCAGTTGTTTCGAACAATTCAAACCGGACCGGACATCAAGACCGGATTCACTCCCGGGAATGCCTGGGGAGTGGGGTGCTGCATCGTGAAGGAACCGCAGGGGATCACCCGGCATCTTTCACCCGGAACCTTTGGGCATGGGGGAGCCTTTGGGACACAGGCATGGATTGACCCGGTGAAGAAGCAGGGGCTGATTCTGATGGTCCAGCGAGCGAACTTCCCCAATGCAGATGCCTCTCCCGTTCGGGAAGCATTCCAGAATGCCGTTTTGAGTCCGTGAGGGCGGTCGGCGAATTGCAGTCCTTCCGAAGACTGCAAGGATGTGTGGAGCCTTCAAAATCAGTTTCAACAGGAAGCGGAGAATCAGGGACGATGATCAGTCGAATCACGGGTAAGCTGGTTGCACTCGATTTGCAGGAGGCCTCGATTGATATTGGCCCGCTGGAGTATCAGGTGCTGGTCCCGGAGTTTGTCCGCCGACAGCTCCAGTCGAAGATCGATCAGACCGTTTCCCTGATCACGATTCAGTATCTCGACGGCAACCCCCAGAAGGGGCGGCTGACCCCCCGATTGGTCGGGTTCCTTCATCCGGCAGAACGTGCGTTCTTCGAGCTGATCTGCCAGGTGGATGGGGTCGGGGTGAAGAAAGCACTGCAGGCGATGGTTCGCCCGGTGCAGGATGTGGCGACCGCCATTGAGGAACAGGATGTCCGGACGTTGTCGACCTTGCCGGGGATCGGACAGGCGGTCGCGGAACGGATTGTCGCCAAGCTGCGGCGCAAGATGGCCCGGTTTGCCTTGCTCGTCGGTCAGAGTGTCCCGGCCGGGGAGACTGGGGCGGGCAATATCATGAGCGAGGGGTATGAAGCACTCATTGCGCTGGGGCACTCCGCTGCCGATGCCCGTCAGAAAATCGAGCAGGCAATGGAGTCCAAAACGAAGTTCAAGAGCGTGGAAGAACTCCTTCAGCAGATCTATATGCAACAAAGGCCGGGGGCATGACTTCACCCCGGCGCTTTCGTGTTGCTGAATAAATTGCCATTTCAGTGATGTTCACTGTTGGGCAAGAACTTTCCCCAGAGCATCGGTCGGCTCGAGGAATTCGATCTTCCCTTGAAGCTGTTTGATCAGGTCGGGCAGGTCATATTCCCGGGCCGCACCGTGAACGACGTTGATAAACTGGTCTTCATGAAGCCTTGATGCAATGAGTGTTTCCCAGCTCGGAATGGTGTGGGCAATCACGACATGGTCAAATAATGAAGGTTCGGCTGCTGCTGCGTGGAGGGCGGCAATTCCAACCCGCCCTTCAGCAACGAGTGTCAGCTGCTTCTGACCTTCGGGACGTTCCTGCTGTTGAAGCCATCGGGCGGCCCGCAGGATTTCTTCTCCCCACATCCCGACATAGCTCTTTCCGAGCAGATAGGCTGTGGAAGCGTGACGTCCATCGACTCCGAACCTTGCGTGATACCACACCGCTTTCTCGGGATGTGTTTCGCCGATTCCCCGAAGATCCAGCGCCAAAACGAGATATCCTGCTTCCGCAGCCGATTTGGCGGAATAGGTCTTTCCGTTCGCTGTGAATTCGGATTGCTTCCCCTTGGGGTGAACGAACAGAAGTGCTCCCTTGGTGATAGTCTGAGGGCGATAGAGCAGGGCGGGGAGGAGCACTCCCGGCTCGGATTCAAAGACCCAGTGTTCTACCTGAACCTCGCCATCGCGGGACTCTCCGGTCTTTTTTCCGGGGAGAGTTGGGGTTTCTGCTGATGATCGAATCCCGGTGACAGCTCGAATGGCATTGGAAAGCTCCTCGGCCGACTTTGGAGCGGCGATCTGCTGGTTTCGCAGCCGCTGATACTCTTCGATGTTCAGATCGAAGCCGGACTTGAATCCGTCCATCAGCATGACCTGACCTCGTTCTGTCACCCGGAACTCCTCGTCCGTCAGAAGCTGGAGCTTTGGTTCCCGGACATCCACATTCCGGTTGTCGAGCCAGCGGCACATCCATTCGACAGATGCTTCGCGAAGTGGTTGGAGCCAACCATGTGGTCCATCCGCTTCAACAAGATCAATCCGCTCTGAATGTCCCAGACGGGTATAGAGTCGCTTGGCTTTCCGGAAGCTGTTCCAGGATCCCTGAATCGGAAACATGTCTCTGGAAGCCGTGCTGACAAGGAACGGAGTCGGGGCGCGGATGATCAGATAGTCCGCATGATCCATTCCCCAGTCGAGTTGCCCGAAGATGTTTTGCTCGGCATCCTGCGGCCCCATCTTGTCCAGCAAGTGGGCAAAGTCAGTAATGTAACAGGCCGGGCTGGCGGCCTTGATCCGGTCATCCAGAGACATCAGGTAAGCGGTTTGCGTTCCGCCGCCGCTGTTCCCCATGCAGCCAATCCGTTCGGGGTCAACGTCGTCTCGCTCCTGGAGGTAGTCAATCCCCCGCATTCCGTCCCAGATTTCATTACGAGCGGTATTCTGTCCCAGCAGAATCGCTCCTGTTCCGAGCAAAGTGTGGCCGACCGTCGTGCTGTTCATGGCGATCGACCCATCCGGGTTCACGTGCTCATAGCGCTCGCCCTGACAGATGGGATCGACCAGTAGGGCGACCAGTCCGTTCAGAGCAGCCAGAGCAGCACCGGATTGATACGGTTCGATCGCCTTCCCTGTGTTGGAATGCCCGCAAACAATCAGCACACCCGGGTAGGGGGGCTGGAAGTTGGGGCTGTTCGGGACAAAGCAGGCGGCAGTGACATAGTGCCCCGGCTGACTTTCGAACAGGACCTTTTCAACACGGTATCCGTCGCGCGGGACAACCCCGGTGATCCGCGCGTTGAGAGGGGTTCGCTCCGGGAACCCTCCAATCCGCTCCACGAACAGGTCCCTCAATCGTTTCTGATACTCTGCAATCTTTTCCGGAGTCTGCAACTTCTCGTAGCGCTCTTCCCATGCCTTGAATTGTTCTTCCGTTTTCTGGCGATACCAGTCCGACATCATCTGCTTTGGATTGGGATGAATGTCCGGAGTCAGAACCTGAATCGGGTCTGCCTTGACGGTATGTGCAGCGAAAAAGAGGAACAGTGCCGTCCCGAGAATGGAGCCGACAATTCCAATGCGAGTCCACAGAGTCTTTGTCATCGATTAGGAACCTGTTTCAGTCGGTCAGTGGGAGCGAAGCTCGCGAGTCATGTTTCAAAGTGTTTTGGGGGAGCGTCGGGAGGTACAACCGGTCCGGGGGGCGGATCTTTCTCTTTGCATCCCGCGACATTGAGGAACACCATGACCACAAGCAGTTTTAGCAAATCGTATCGAGATATCACGATGAATTCACCTGTGTCGATGAGATTTTGAAGTCGAATTTGACAGCGCCTGAATTGAATGTTGACAGCCCCTGAATGGGTTGCTGTTTCATGAAGTAAAACGCAAAGACAAGGATTCCGGCAGATCTCGCCCTGCGACAAATCTTCGGGATCGCGATAGGAGATCTGTCCCGGATTCGTTGCTTTATCGGATTGCCCCTGTCTGCTGAAGCCATCAGAACATTCTGTCGAACGCAGATTCCAGCAGGGCGACGATCGGCGCAGGCAGTGTGATTACCATTCTCCAGCAACCTTGTTGGAGGCACGCTGGCACAGAATCTTGAAGAGGTCGAAGTCCATACTCTCGCTGGCGAACCGAACTGCCCCATCAGCAAGGAGCACGTGGGCTCCCCCAGCATGAATGGACTGGATCGGCTTGTTTGTCTCCCCGCCAAGCGTCAGATCAGACGTGTTCCCAATCCCTAATGTGCGATCAGTTGTGTATTTTTTGTGGTTGAGAGGATAGCGAATGGTGGTAATCTGGTACGTCTGATTTCCGCCCGGCCAGGTAGTCGCTTCACCGGGTATTCCATCTCCATTGCAACTGGCCGCCAGGCTGAACACACCCGATGAACGCATTTCTCTGGGGGTTCCATCCGCATCAAAACCAAAGTCTGATTGCTCTCCGATCATGATGGTATTTGACGCGCCGTCCGTAATTTCAGCGATTTTGACAGCCTTATTTGGTGGGAGTACCCCATTTCCATTGACACGCCCTCGGTCGACTTGAATGGCGCGAGCATCATCGATCCCCGAAATTCCAGCGTATGTTGGCTGAGGGGCGTTTGGGACTTGGTTGGTCGACGGCGTATAGCGACGAAGGGGAGTAGATGGGCAAAAGAACAGATCTGATCGCAGGGTGGCCAATGCATTCTGGTTAGCAGGAATTGATTGTCCCACAGGTTTGAACTGGTATTGGCTGAAGATTGGAGTCTGTTCAATGAACGGCAACAGTCCTAACCAGAAGTTGGAAATGTTGTTGTTATTTCCAGTTGCCCATCCAATTCCTCCCGGAGGAAAGACCCGGTGGACATCCAGATAGTTATGCATTGCCAGCCCGATCTGCTTCAGATTGTTTTTGCATTGGCTTCGCCGGGCCGCTTCTCGCGCTTGTTGTACCGCCGGAAGGAGTAAAGCAATCAGGACGGCAATGATGGCAATGACAACAAGAAGCTCAATGAGTGTGAACCCCTTCTTGTGGCTTTGATGTGACATTACAAAACGCATCATAGGACTGGACCTTGCTGAACAGGAAATGAGACGGAAAGGTCATGCATAGAACATCTGGAGGTTATTCATCCCGGACCACAAGAATTCGGGCCTGATCGAGCGACTTCCCTCCTGAGACTCCGAAGTAAAAGGAAATGGTTTTCAGATCATCAGAGATCTGGATTTCGTCTTCATCCAGCTCCAGCTCACGGAACTCGCCCGGTTCGTATTCCGTTCCGGGAAGTCCGAAGGCGTTGTCTGTTTTCAGGAGTTCTTTTCCATCCACCAGAACGGCAGCAATTTTGCCGTCGAAAGTCACAGCCCCACGGGGGGCGAATGTTGTCCATTCGTCGGGGTCGTAATGCACCAGATAGCTTGCCAGTCGGGTTCCTTCCGGCAGACGAACCGGGCCATTAATCCCGGTCACCTGTAGTTCCTCAGCAAGAAGGACGTGCTGTTGCTCGGGGATCACGAGCATATGATTGGTTGTGATCAGATGTTCGGCCCGCAGCGAGACAGGCGGAGTCGACGCTGTTCTCAGAGCACCGTCGATCGTGCGAATGCTCCCCTTTGCACGAATGACCTCTTCGAATCGATCAGGAGTGAAGTTGACCTCCCGGACAATCTGTTTCTGCTCGTCAAAGACGGCGGAACGTCTGGTTGTCAGGTCCATTGCCTTGATCGCAGCCCCGACAGAATTCAGCAGGCTTGCCTGAACGCGACCCCGGAGGACATTCACAGATGTCCCCGTCTCAGGCTGGTATTCGACAGAAAACTCAGTCCCGAGATCGACGATGACACTTCCAGGGGTCCGGACGGTAAATCCTTCTCCACCGGGACGCACAATGGCGTGAACCGCGCCACGAATAAGCTGTAACTGTGACTGTCCCGACATTCGAACGGTCACTGGACCGATGAGATCCACGGAGACATTTGGAAGTTGCAGACTGACAATCCCTTCCTGAATGGAAAATGTCTTTCCGACCCGGATGATTTCTCCCAGTTCAACGCTCGAAGAGGAGGCCCGGACATCTGCGGTCAAATTGCTGATGGTGCCGACCTTGGGTGACAGAGCCGTCCGTAAGTGAATCAGTCGCTCAATGCCCACTCCAAACACCAGCAGGCAGGCGACAATGGCGAGGCGAACTCCCCAGACCTGCCGCCGCCGACGTGCGGACTGTCGCGTGAGAATCCGCCCCATGGCAACTTCTGCCTGACGCTCAGCGGAACGTTCCGTCGACTGTTTCATCAGGTCTCCGTGAAACGCGATACGCTCCACATAGACCTGTAGACAGGCAAGATCTGAGGTGATCAGTGTTTCCAGCCGCTTGAGAGAAGCTGCGTCGATATGACGGTCAAACATGGCATCCGCGAGTATTCGCGTCTCCTCCAGACGACTTCGCTCACCCGTCACGGCGACTAACCCCTTCCCAATGTTCGTTGAAGGCATTCCGTTAATCGAGCCCGCAGCCGCTTCAAGCGGGTGTACACCGTTTCCACATTTGTTTTCTGGGCGCGAGCGACGTCAGCAATCGTCTTGTACCCGCCATAGCAGTCATCAAGAAACTGGCGGTCTCGTGCGCTCAGTTTGGCAACACAATCGCGAAGAAGTTCCTGGCGCAGCTCCAGCAGTTCCCCTTCTCCTGAACGGACCTGCTCGATGCGTGAGAGGGCATAGTCTCCCAGTCCAAAGGAGCGACGACGCTGTTTCCGAACGAAGTTCTTTGCGACGAAAAACGCGACCGAACAGGCCCACTTCTGGAAATTGGTCCCTTCTTCGAATTCGTCGAACTTCTCCCACATGACGACGCAGGCTTCCTGAATCACATCGTCTGCATCGGTCCGGTTTCCAACAATGGCCAACGCACAGGCATAAGCCTCAGAATAGACTCCCGCCAGTCGCCTGAGAAATTCTGCTTGTCGGGCGGGATCGTCCTCCGCTCTCTCCGAATCCAGGCTGAAGGTGGATTTTGATGTCATCGCCCCGAGGCCCACTCAGTGGAAATATCGCGATTTTTTTATGGGGTCCGGCTGGCAGCGCGCGCCTTCTGTCTGGTTATGTCACGAGACCCCACGATCCGTCCAGGAAAGTCGCAAAAAAGGCGGCAAAAACTGCCTTTTGGATCACTGAAAGCCCAGTCGGGGACGTAAGTTAGTGCTTTTCTGGGAGAAACGGAATTTTTCGGACGAATCCACCAGTTTTGCGACCCGGGCCAGTGTTGATGGGAGCACAAATTCACCGAAACCGGCTCAATACTGGACTCATAGGGAGAAATTGATTCATCCCAAAGGCTTCCGGGAGGAATACAGAACAGAGAAGAATGACGGGGCAATCAGCGTCTGAAATTGGCTTTCTCAGCGATCAGTTGCAATGGTGAGTGTGGCTGTCCTGAAGTGACCAGCTTCACAGAGTCAATAAAAAAAGGCCGCCATGCTGGACCTGCATGGCGGCCTTCAAGGTGATACGTGATGCTCCCAGACTGGGCAGCACGCATGCTCGACACTCAAATCAGTTGGGAATTCCCAACATTTCCTCTTCTTCTTCCTGGATGATAATTCGAGGAGTGACCATCAGCATCAGGCTGCTGGTTTCTCGACCGACTCCAGTGTTCTTGAACAGACGGCTGATGTAGGGCAGCTTGTTCAGGATCGGGACGCCAGCCATGTTGCGGCCTTCTCGCAGGGACTTGACCCCACCCAGGAGGACGGTTCCACCATCCGGGACGCTGACTGTTGTGATGACGCTGACTGTAGCGACCACAGGCTGCTGCACCGTCACGGATCCGCCTGCATTGTTATTATTATTGTTGTTATTGTTGTTGTTATTATTGTTGTTGTTATTTCCGCCGAAGCCGCCTCCGCCGAAGTTTCCACCTCCGCCGAAGCCACCTCCGCCGAAGCCGCCTCCACCGAAGCCGCCTCCGCCGAATCCACCTCCACCGAAGCCACCACCGAAGTTGTTATTGTTGTTTCCGCCCCCACCGGTGATGTAGGAGAAGGTGAACACGTCGGTGATGTTGCTGAAGTTCGGGACCACATTCAGTCGGACATATCGTCGGTCAGCAGAGACAACTGCCAGCACGGAGAGCATTGTTCCATCCGGCACCACCTGAATCTGAGGCTGGTATCCAATGTTGAAGGCACTGGCGACAGGAGTCAGCGAGGTGACGAAGGGACGCTGCGTTGCACTGATCACGGTTCCCATCTGCCCGTTGAACAAGGTGATCTTCGGGGCGTTCATGACGTTGGACCGTCGATCTCCCTGAGCTGCCCGGACGAACATGAAGGCTTCGATGTCGCTCAGGATTGCCATCCCGAAGGAGATCCCCGCGTTCGGATCAAATCCTCCGAAGGTCGGAGCAGCCAGGTCGAACGATCCTTGACGGAACGGGATATCCAGCGTCGGTGTGAACGTGTCAGTTCCGTTCAGAAGTCCGACAACCGTTCGGGATGGCCACTTGTCTCGGTCCTGGATGTTCAATGTGGGACCAGTGCCGAATGGAGCCAGACGATCAGAGGCGCTGCCATTATTATTGTTATTGTTGTTGTTATTATTGTTGTTGTTATTGCTTCCTCCGGTGTTTCCGGATCCGTTATTGTTGCCAGAGCTGCCCACTCCTCCGAAGATCGGATCGACAGATCCGAACGGTCGCATCGGAGAGAAGTCGTTCTGGACATGTGGTCCACCGATGGTGTCATTGACATTGAAGTCGAAGTCGATCCCGATCTGCTCGAAGAACTGATCGCTGACGGTGATGAACCGGACTTCAATGGTCACCTGCAGGTCCTGCAGCCGTCGGAGCTGATCCAGCAGGTCAGCAATTTCCTGGTGAACCCGCTGAGTCTGTCGGATGACAAGGCTGAGCGTGCTCTGGTGCTGGCTGATCGATCCCGGTCCCTGCATTTCTTCCCATGAGTCAGGAGAAATGGTTGTGGTGATCAGTTCGGTCAGTGCTCCAAATCCGTAATTGGTCTGTGAGGGACCAGCCAACTGGTTGGCATCAGCCCCCAGGGCAGGAATTCCCTGTCCACCAATTCCGGTCAGAGGATTGGCACCGACCTGAGCAAATCCACCATTGGGCATTCCGAGCATCGGAGCTGCCGGCATGCTCTGCATAGAAGTCCCACGATCCCCGAAACCTGCTCCAGGAACCGCATGGGCTACCGGTGACGAGATGGTCACAGGAACCACCAGGTCTGCGACCTGATAAACCTTCGTCTGCAGTTCACCCTGTTTCCGCATCCGGCTGGTGATGTTCAGAACTTCATTCTCAATCGTGTAACCCAGATTGAGCGGGTTGAGCATCAGGTTCAGGGCACTTTCCAGACGGATTCCGTCCACTGCGATGCTGATGGGAGTGCTGGACGTGACCGCTTCTTCGGTCAGACCGCTTTCATCAACCATCACGTTGATTCCCTGCGTATCCGCGATGAACTTCAATACTTCTGAGAGAGGAGCATTGTTGAAGTGCAGCGAAACAGGGTTGTTCAGGCTGCGACGGACCCGCATTTCGGTTTCCGTGTGCAGGCCAGCATCGGCCGGACGGGCCTGACGCCGTTCCTTGAGCTCTTCCCAGTTCTTGGGATAGGCAATCGGGTTGGCATCGCCGACATTGGCAATGGAGGCACTGTCGACATCGTTCAGCATAGCGGTAAAGCTGTCTGCCTTACGCTCCTTGATGTCCTGATTGAATGCATTCTGCATTGCAATCTGCGACTTGATGTTCATCGTGACCGTGACGGGGTTTTCTGGAGCCAGTTCCCGGGCCTGTTTGGCCAGAGTGTTGGCTTCTCCGTAACGGCGCTGATCCATCAGTGTGTTGAACTTTTCGACAAGCGCGGCCAGTTCCTGTTCAACCCGGACGCGAGCTTCGATGTCCCGCTGAATCAGGTCGCGGGTTTCGGCATTCTTCCGTTCCATTTCGAGAACGGGACGCTGCTGTGCGATATAGGCTTCGATTGAGCTGCGGGAGCTGGTGACCCATGCACTCAGCGAGGCTTTCTGTTCTTCGCTCAGATCTGCGTTCTGAATGTTTTCCAGAGTCTGGGTCAACAGAGCCTGAGCCTGTTCCGGCTGCTTCTCTCGCATCTTCTCTGCCCGGAAGATGGCGTTGAGGCACTCGGTTCTCATTCTGTCAAATCGAGCCGCCTGTGACTGGGTCATGGCGTCGATTCGTGAACCCGGAGCCATCAGGTCCGGTGCTCCATCGACCACTTCGTTCTTGACCTGCTGGATCTGGTTGCGACGTGGTGCGAGTTCACGGAGCTTGTCCTGGAGCTGCTGCTGGCGATAGGGGTCCAGCTTCTCTCCAGAATGGTATGCTTGAAGGAAGGAGTCGTATGCTGCTTCCCGGTTCCCCTGACGCAGGTAGTTCACGCCCTGCTCATAGAGTTCCTGGGCAGAAAGTCCAGCTGTGTTGACGACCATTCGGTCACGTGTCCCGGTGGTCGGGGCCTGTTCCTGAACCGGAGCGGTCAGATCCAGAGCGGAGGGGGCGCTCATTGCGACCGGAGCCCCGCGCTTCGCTGCCAGTTCAACTTCGGCCAACAGTCGTTCCGGGCTGTCTTCGAACAGATCGTAGGTCACGTCGAAGGTGGCCGCCTGATTTGCCTTGGCACGAGCCTCGTCAATCCGTCCGGCCTGAAGATCAGCCCGGGCTGCAGCCAGCAGTTCCTGAGCCTGATGCTTCATGGACTCGTGAGACATCTCAGCGCCAGCAGGAGCTTCCGCCGGGACAGTTGAGGTGGAAGCAACGCTTTGCGGCATATTGCCGGCCTGCTTCGCTGCGATCATTCGGTTCAGGTCGTCCCGGACAGTCTCCGGATTATCTTCGAAGAGTCCGAATGCCACGTCGAAGGTGGACGCCTCCTGAAGATGTGCTTCAGCGGTGGCAAGGTCACCTCGTCGCATTGCTTCACGAGCAGCGCTCAACAGCTGCAGTGCCTGTGCCTTCTTCTGGTTCTGCATGGCCAGACTTCCAGCAGCAGCGTTTGCAGATGGGGCTGCTTCCGGAGTCGGTCGAGCCGGCTCCATCATATTCTTTGAAGCAAGAACACGGATTTCCTGAAGAACCAGATCGGGACGATCGTCAAAGATCCCGTAGCTGGCTTCCAGTGCCTGGGCTTCCATTGCCTGCTGTTGTGCCAGTTCCAGCTTGCCGGCAGCAATATTCTCGCGGGCGCTCTTGAGCAGTTCCAGAGCGGCGGTGCGAGTCTGCTGGGCATCCTTCATTGCGTTTTCACTGGGGGCAGCAGCAGTAATGATCTGGGTATTGGTCTTCCGTTCCAGATCGGCCAGCAGGTGTTCCGGATGTTCTTCCAGAAGGGACCAGGTGACATCCATTTGCTGGGCCTGCAGTGCCAGCTGACGGGCTTCAGCCATGCGGCCTTCGGCCATGGCTGCCTTTGCTGCGGCCATCATCTGGAGCGCCTGCGCCTTCAACTCCGCTTGAGAAGGGGGAGCCTGTTCTTTCGGAGTCGTTGGTTCAGGGCGGGTTGGAACAATCGGTTGATTGCTCATCCGTGCCAGCTCTTCCAGTGTTTCGGAAGGACCTTCCGGACGTGCAGGCTGGCGTCGGGCCAGTTCTGCGAGCAGATGTTCCGGGCGAAGTTCAAGGACTCCCCAGGTGACGTCCATGTTCCGGACTTCTTCGATGGTCCTGCGAGCGGACTCGTAAGCACCTGCTTCGAGTTCCATCTGTGCGCG
>CALLWY010000082.1 GCA_938015865.1 uncultured Planctomicrobium sp. | reverse complement strand
CTCCACCAGCGGGGCCGCCAGACGATTCAGATCGTAGTACCGCGATTGCCCCTCCGCTGCGTCTTCGCGGCGATGGATCAACTTCGGCGGGTCCAGAATCACCACGTCAAACTTCTTCCCGTTCCGCTGCATGTCCCGCATGTAGGCGTAGGCATCCGCGTGAACGAAACGAATGGATGCCTTGTTGAGCTGGGCATTCCGACGGGCCAGACGGATCGCTTCTTCATCCAGATCGACGGCGGTCACTTCCTTTGCCCCTGCATAGGCTGCATTAACAGCAAATCCCCCGGTGTAACAGCACAGGTCAAGGACGGTCTTTCCCTTGCAAAAATCGCGGAGTCGGACTCGATTATCCCGCTGGTCGCAGAAAAACCCGGTCTTGTGCCCTTCAAAAGGAGAGACTTCGAACATGACCCCATGTTCGGTCACAGAGACTTTCTTCGGGGCACCGGATGAAGCAAATCCCTCCGCAGTAAATCCTTCCTGCTCCAGCGTGGCAGGACCGGGCCGAACGACCCAATGCGGGACGCTCATCTTCCTGGCCAGCATTGTGGCGATCGCTTCCGCCCGCTGATACATCCCCAGAGAGAAGACCTCGAGCGACAGCAGATCGCCGTAGCGGTCGACCACAATCCCCGGAAGCCCATCCCCTTCTGCATGAATGACGCGATAGGCTTGCGTGAATCGATCGAGCTGCAGAATCTCCCTGCGAAGCCGGACCGCATCGTCCAGCCGAGGTGACCACCAGTCGCCAGGCGTGGGAAGCTGATTCCAGCTCAGGATGCGAATCGTCGCTTCTGCTCTCGGGTTCCATAGACCATATCCAACCGCCTCCCCCTCCAGCGTCTCAACACGTACAAGATCCCCATGTCGGGCTTTCGAATCAATCTCCGCGATGCGTTTTCGAAAAACCGTCGAACTGCGGGTGGGCGAGCTGATCCGGGCTACTGGAATTGAATCAGGATCAGAAAGATCAACTCCACGCTGGACTAGATGCGATGGGTCGAGCGGAAATTTCTGCTCGCGTCGGTATCCGTTCCCTGAGCGTTGATGAGTGCGACGTTGCCTGGACATAAGAACTTCCCGGGAAGCCGGATGGAATGTGATCGAGAAGAAGTCACTTGCGGATGCTCAGCATGCCGCGAAACGTGTATTCCAGTCCGGAATAAACCGTGACGATCACCATGCACCACAGCAGAAGATCCCGGACCCAGAGGAACGGAGTGAACGCGCTCCCCAACGCATCCCGAAACGTGGGGCTGAGCGACAGCAGACACAGGGGAAGGACTGCTGACTGAAGAATCATCTTCAATTTGCCGCTCAGTTTCGCGGAGAAATCGACCCCGCTTCCTTCCAGCACCGAGCGTAACCCGGTGATGAACATCTCACGGGCAATGACAATGAATGTCATCCACGCGTTGATCCCGCTGGCTGGATGCGCAACAAGAAAGATCATCGTCCCACCAATGATCATCTTGTCGACGAACGGATCAAGAATCCGTCCCAGCACCGTGACCTGATTCCATTTTCGCGCGAGATACCCATCCAGAAAATCGGTTGCCACTGCGAAGACGAAAATGGCCGTTGTGGCAATCCAGTATTGCTCCCGCCAGATCATGATCAGCACAACAAACGTCAAAACCAGACGTGTCAGCGTGATACAATTGGGGATGTTGAGAGTCGCAGAAGATTTATCATTGTCGCTCATGGACAGACATCACTCTTCTTCGTCCGGATCGGAAACCACCGCGACCAAGTCGTAGTCTTCCGAGCTGACAATGGTGACGGGGACCATCTGCCCCGGCTCGAGTCCTTCGCCCTGAACAATGACGTTCCCATCAATCTCGGGGGCGTCGGCGTAGGTCCGCCCGATCCAGACTCCCGGCTCGTCTGCTGCCTCATCAATGAGACAGTCAAGCTCATAACCAACCATGTTTTGTCCCCAATCGAATGCAATCTGCTGTTGCAGTTCCATCAGGGCGTCACGACGTTCCAGTTTCACCTCTTCCGGAAGATGTCCATCGAGTTTGACTGCGGGAGTTCCCGGTTCCAGCGAATACGGGAAGACACCCATTCGCTCAAACCGTGTCTCTTCAACGAAATCACACAGTTCTTCGAACTGTTCATCCGTCTCGCCGGGGAAGCCTACAACGAAGGTCGTTCGCAAAATCAGATTCGGAATCCGCTCACGAAGCTTGTTCACCAGTTCGACGGTCTTTTCCCGGTTGACACGCCGCTGCATTCGCTTGAGGACCTGCGAATTGATGTGCTGAAGGGGCATATCCAGATAAGGCAGAACCCGGCTGGAACCTGCGATGGTGTCAATCAGCTCATCGGTGAAATTCACCGGATACAGATACATCAGGCGAATCCAGTCGATCCCCTCAACTGTTTCCAGCTGGCGTAGTAGCTCAGCCAGACGAACCTCGCCGTAATAATCCATTCCGTAATAGGTCGTGTCCTGCGCGACAAGAATCAGCTCCCGGACACCATCCCCGACCAACTCCCGAGCTTCCTCCAGCACCATTTCGATCGGCTTGGTGACGTGTTTCCCCCGCATCTTCGGGATGGAGCAGAAAGTGCAGGTCCGGTCACAGCCTTCAGAAATTTTCAGATAGGCAAAGTGGCTGGGTGTAATTCGGAGTCGGGAACGATCGTCGAGAGCACGGATCGCCGCCGGCCGAAAGAGTTCGCGCTGCTCACGATGCCCCCCGACGAGTCGAGCCGCAACGCTCGTAATCTCATCCCGACCGAACACACCGACGATGTGGTCGATGTCGGGCATCTCCTCAAGAAGAGAACCTCCAAGCCGTTCAGGAAGACAGCCTGCGACGATCACTCCCCGGGTCTTCCCCTGTTTCTTCAGGTCCAGCATCTCCTGAATGACCGCCTTGGACTCCTTGCGGGATTCATCGATGAACCCGCAGGTATTCACAATCACGAAATCCGCTTCTTCGGGATTGGAAACCAGCGTATACCCATCAACGGCCAGACTGCCCAGCATCTTCTCGCTGTCAACGAGGTTCTTCGGGCATCCCAGACTCACGAAGGCATATGTCCCCTTGCCGGTGCCCGTACCTTTGAGAACCTGCAGCTGGGGCGCCGGTGAGTCATTGAGAATAGGGAGTTGCAACATGTCCGTGTTTCCTGAGCGCCTCCATTACGAGGCGGCGGCTCCAACCAGTGCCGGTTCCAGATCTTGCACCTTGGGATCCCGCCAGTTGAAGCTCCGTTCGATCGCCGCCCGTGAAAGTCGAATGAGCATCTCCCGATCAACCAGCGGACAGGGGAGGTGAGGCAGGGCTGCAATGGTATTGCTGGAATCGAACTCGGGATCGTCTTTCCAGTAGGAATGATAGACTTCCATATGCTTGAGGAAGAGTTCCTGAATTTCCGTCCCCCCCATCGTACCGCCTGCACCGGAGAACGTCAGTCCATACAATCCGACAACCTCTTCCATCACGTCGCGGATCAACCGAACGGTGATCGGGACACGGGGGCTCAGGTGATATGTATTGCCATGAAGGGATTCATCGGAAACGATTGTCGCCATTGCCTCAGAAACCCAGTCCACAGGAACCAGGTTCTTGCGCTCATGGCCATCGACGTTAATGTGGAAGTTCTGTGAGGCAATCTTCCCGGTGAAATCCTGCTCTCCCATGCTCTGCGAGAGAGTCAGTCCCAGCTGCAACATCACATAGAAGTTGTGATAGGTGAAGGTCATGCCGGTCTGGCTATCCCCCACAATGATTGCCGGGCGAAAGACCGTCAGCGAGTCAAGATGCCGACAGGCGCGGACCATCTCTTCTGCTTCAACCTTGCTCTCTTCGTAGGGGTTGGAGAATTCCTGACCGACGTTCAGCTCGTGTTCGTAAACCCGACCTTGCCGTTTTCCAGCGACGTAAGCTGTGGAAACATGGAAGAACTGCCTGACTTCCGCCTGTTCACAGAATTCCAGAACGTTTCGTGTTCCACCCACGTTCGATCGCCAGGGTTCACTGTCTCGCCCGGTGCTGACGAAGGACAGGCTGGCGGCATTGTGAATCACACCGTCAACATTCTCAGCTGCCCAGCGGAGTTCTGGACCGGTCAGCCCCAGATCCGGGCTGTTGATGTCTCCACTCAGAATCCGTGGCCGTGGAAGCGGTCGCTGCAACTCAGCTTCCCAGACCCGCATCGCAGCTTCAACACGCTGGTAAGGACTAGTCCGACGACTGGGACGCACCAGCACCGCAAGATCATGACCACGCAGGAGCAGATCCTTCATCAGGTATCGGCCCAGCAGTCCGGTGGCGCCCGTCAGCAACAGATGTCCCATATACTCAAACTCCCTGCACAAGACGGTGGCTCCTGCACCGAGTCTTTGGCTTCTTTAGCGAATTGAAACTTGAATAACGACACAAGCAATCAGGCGTGGCTGCATTCCTGACCATTGATCCTCCAAAGCAGAACATCCTGCTCTGCAGCCAACTCGTTGCCCGGCATCTCTGACCAGTTATTCAATTCCAAGGACCAAGTTCATCTCGATCCTCGACCTGCAGTCTCGATCACACACATCACACAGACAGAGGTGACCAGTTCAGGCGGAACGGCTCCTAACGGTAAGGTAACGATTAAATGACAGGACGCGTCCTGCGATCGCAGGGCATTTGTCATCTTTCGCCAGAGCCATGATCATCGGGGCTGGGGTGTCAATAATCAAGTGCGGAACGCACAATCAGTGCCAAGTCAAGTCAGACTCATCGCGAAGGAATCTTTCGCACTCAATTGCACGATGATAGCCATTGGCAAGGACATTCCTGAAACGACGCACCTGCCAAAAATGCCGCCAACAAAGAAATCACTAAACCTCAAACTGAGAAGCTCTTGCGCCGAATTGACCTGGCAACCTTTAAGAAAAAACCAGCAACGGGAACCAGATTTCTGGAAACAGTTTTCCCCAACCCGCCAATCCAGCAACCACTCACGTTCTGACGGGGAGCGTCAATCAACCAGCCCTGACACAACCATTTTAAAAATGAGCATTTACAACAACACCGATTCACTTGAGCGAAAATCATCAATTTGAAGATTCTACACCCAGCAGTTCACGAAGTTTCGCGGCATAAAAATCCATTTTCGACCACAGGGTTCCGGGTTCCATCCCTGCGGCAGCAGTCAAAGGAATTCCGCTGATTCCTCCCGCATCAGGCTTGGCGTACGACCAGACAATCCAGTAACTTATGTCACTCTCGCCAGCGTCGCTGACACGTTCACGTCATCTTTCCGCGCGAGATTGAATCCATATCGAAACAAACACAGTACCGAACTGAAACAACCCGTTGGTCCTGTCTTGCTCCTGAATGTTGAGATCTTCCCCGTTTTTCAGGGAGGATTGCATTTCCAACAAGGAAAGCGCGGGACCACAGATCAAAACCAACACATCTCAGGGATTTGACAGAGTGCATTGTGGAGCCTTGCTGACTTCGGATCGCTGGACTGAGGAGTCCACAGAGCGCACCGGGTTGCGGAACTCCACCCCCGTTTCGTCCTGGCAGTTTGCAACACAGGCCATCCCCACATGGGACTCCTTTCCGAGCGTGCCTGAACTTGCCAGCGAAGACCAGACAAGCGCATTCCCGGGATGGCAGAGATTCTTCACGTTCAAAATTGTTGCGTACACCATTTCGGAAGAACTCCCTCTGAGTGCTGCCGGGACCGGCCAACAATCATCAATGAATCACGACTCCCGTCCAAAATCTGAGAGCCGGTTCGGCTCTACTGGGCAGGATCCTTTGGAACGCTTGCAGAGGCCGCTGGCCTCAGCCATGGAGAACTTTGCTCCCCTGGAGGCTGCCCTCACGGGCTTGATGCACCCTGTTCGCTCCCAACGACGAAGAGGGTTCCATGAAAAAAGAAATGCTGATCAACGTCATTCAGCCCGAAGAAAGCCGAATCGCCATTGTTGAAGATGGCGTCCTCGAGGAGCTGTATGTCGAACGGACCAGTGCCGAGTCCTATGTCGGCAATGTTTACAAAGGCCGAGTGGTCAACATCGAGCCCAGCATTCAGGCGGTCTTCGTAGACTTTGGGGTCGGACGAAACGGATTTCTTCACGTCAGCGACGTGGAATACCAGTACTACAAACACCTGCTCACCGAACGTGAACGGAACGAGGTTGAGCGCGGCCGCAATTCCAAACTCAACGAGCGCAGCTCCCGTAACAAGCCGCCGATTCAGGAAATTTTCCAGCGAGGGAGTGAGGTCCTGATTCAGGTCATCAAAGAGGGAATCGGCAATAAAGGCCCTACCCTCTCGACCTACATCAGCATTCCGGGACGCTATCTCGTCCTCATGCCGGGACTGAACCGCCTCGGCGTGAGCCGGAAAATCGAAGACGAAGAGGTTCGCCGCAACCTTCGCAAGACGCTCAAGAACCTGAACCCTCCCGCCGGTCTGGGCTTCATTATTCGGACTGCCGGAGTGGATCGATCAGAGAAGGATCTTCAGCGGGATATGAACTACCTGCTGCGGCTGTGGAAAACCATCGTCCGACGTCTGGAGAAGCACCCTTCGCCGATCGACATCTATGAAGAAAGTGACATGATCACCCGAACAATTCGGGACATCTATCACACAGACATCGAAGCGATTTACATCGATGAACCGGGCGCATATGAGCGGGCCCGGGAATTCATGAAAGTTGTTCTCCCGAAGCATGTCGATCGCGTGCGGTTTTACGATGGGAAAGAACCGATCTTCAACAAGTACAACATCGAAGCGGAAATCGAGCGAATTCAGAATCGTCGCGTCCCGTTGAAGTCAGGGGGATCTCTGGTGATCGACCAGACCGAAGCACTGGTCGCCATCGACGTCAACAGCGGCAGCTCACGATCAACCGACGACGCTGAAAAGTCTGCTTACCATGTCAATCTTGAGGCTGCAGAGGAAATTGCCCGGCAGATTCGCCTCCGCGACCTCGGCGGGGTGATTGTCAATGACTTCATCGACATGCGGGATGAAAAACACCGTCGCGGAGTCGAACGGAAGCTGCGTGCCTGTGTCGAACGGGACCGTGCCCGCACAAAGATCCTTCGGATCAGTCCATTCGGGTTGATCGAAATGACGCGGCAACGCATTCGCCCGTCGTTGCGCCGCAGCACCTATGAGGACTGCCCCTGTTGCAACGGGGTCGGGCAGATCAAGACTGCGGAAAGCATGGCAATTGAAGTCATCCGGGAAGTGATGCTCGCTGCCTCGCTTCCGGATGTTGCTGAAGTGCGTCTCGAAGTTCACCAGCGCGTGGCAGACTATCTGATCAACAAGAAACGCCGGGAACTGACAAACCTGGAAGAAAAATACGAAGTCACTGTTCGCGTGCAGACGGGCGTGAATGTCAGCCCGACTCACCTGTCTGTGAAATGCTTCAACAAGCTCGGCGCTCCTCTCAAGGGAGTCGACTATCCGGGTTCGTGAGAAACATTCTCTCCGATTGTCCGGCAGCTTCGCACCACAGAGCCGCAACAGGCTCAAGCGAGCAAGCTGACAAGTCAGGAACCGGCCGCGCTTGGTCCGTTCAGGACACCCATAAATGAAAAAAGCACCCAGGACGGGGAATCCTGGGTGCTTTTTCGTTCTCGGTTTCCATCAGCGATGAAAACGAAGTCTGATCAGAACGTCACTTCGATCACCCGTCCCATGATCAAACGGACATAACGTTCTTCCATACGTTCTTTTCCATCGTCATCCACAAAACGGGCTTCGATTCGATAAATGTGAGGGATTCCGGGGATGAGCGGTTCCGATGTGAAGTGCCACATCGAAGGCTCGCGATCATCCTGAAAGCCCTCCAGAAAATCCTGTGTCCGGTACACATTCATGTCATGCACGCGGACATCTTTTGCATTCGGGACACGCACATCAACGATGGCTGCACGTGGGTGCATCTTCACCGGAACAGGACGAGACTTGATCTGGTAAGTCTGCCCGATTGTTCCCGGAGGAGGTTGCCACGTGGTTGCCGTCGCTGCGGAGTATCCGGGGCCAACGCTGGAGGGGACAGCAGCGCTCGGGACTCTCGCCCCAGCCCCGTATCCGGGAGCGGATGGAACCGCCCCTGGCATGCCCCAAGGGGCCGATGTCTCAAGATACGGAGTAAGCCCTGCACCGGGGTCAGCATACATCGGCCCGCTGATGTTGCCTCCCTTTTGATTGCAAGGACATCCTGCCTCCACTCTTGCTGTCCCGATCACCCCTGCCAGCGTCGCCGCCAGCAAAGACATCAGACTGTAATGGTGGAAATTCATGAGACTCAGCCTGTCAGTCCAAAACACGGGAGCCTGAAGATTCAGGCTTGGCTGCCACGAAAACGCGGGATGAACCAACTCATCCTCATCAACGCCCGCTGACAGCGCCAGAACGAATTGTTTTTCAGGTGTCACCGGGCACCTGAGACCCATTCACGCGGATTGCAATCGCACCGTTGCCGCCACTCTGTTGCAGTCTTCCCCACATCCGCTTTCAGAGTGATTGCTACGGCTTCCGCACACGCCAACGCAGATGCCTCATCGCAGTAGGTGGTGGTACGAGAGACACCCAACCTTTACTGAGCTGCCGACATGACCAGATTCTCGGGAGAACGCTCCGAAAAAACTGGCTGGCAGACTGCAGCCAAGTCAAGCCATTGTGGACCCACTCAAAACCTACCACCTCAGAGCCGCGAGGACGGATTTTGGTTTGTTTCCAGCAAAGAAGATTTCATTTTTTGGAGGCGGTTGCGTCAGGCTCTTCCTACAGCAAAGGCATTTCCCGATCAGCAAAGACGGACCGTTCCTCAAATTTTCCAGGTCTGCCACCCCTGTTGGTGAGACATTCAATTCCCGCAATTCGCGGAACCTCCTTCAGAATCGCAATTTGGAAGAAAAGATTCCCCTGTCGAACTCTCGCCTGCTTTCGGTAATATCCTCCCAGTCAACCCGGATTCATTCGTCGGAACGTACCCCCCTCCCGCCCTCAATGGAGCAGATGATCGATCCATTGAAGCGAGGATCGTCATCCCCCACAAACAGGGGACTGCTGGGGGCACTGAGTGGGAAGCACGTTTCCAATCGAACCACACTCTCTCCACTCTCCGATGATCTCCGGGTCCCAGCGTGATTCCAGTGGGCAGATTGCACTAGAATAAATCGCGATCCAGAAACTGTTCCCCTCGTCATACAGAGCAAACGACCGGGCGGCAGAAAGCCAGGAACGTTTGATTGACTCTGGAACAGTACTAGTCCATCAGTTGTAACCCCGGCTCCGATGTCTTATCGCACCTTCAAAAAATTGCTGGGAGAAACCAGTCTCGAGCGGAAGTGTCGCCTGTTGTTTGGCGTCACCCTTCTGTTCCTGATCACGGGGAGCTTCTATTTCTATGCCAGACTCAACCTGCGCATTTTCAATACCCAGAATCGCCAGCGTGGTCAGCTGCTGACCGCTCAAAACCTGCTGACGATGCATCTGGAAAAGATGGTGGACCCGGAAGCAGCCCCCTTTGTGAAAGGGCTTGCCAGCTGGCTGAAGCCTCAGGATCTGCGCGAATATTCGTGGAAGTTCATCCCGATCGATACTGACGATCCGACTCGTCGAGCCGGAGCCCCATTTGAACATGATGCCATTAACAAGCTGCTTTTCCGCAACGAACCCTATGCGGTTTACGAAGACACATCGACCCGGAAGTACCACTTTTTCGAGCGTGTGCTGGCCCAGGAACAGTGTCTGAGTTGCCATCAACAACAGGGGACCCCTCCCCGAGTGGAACAGGCCGGGGACATCATGGCCATCGCCCAGACCACGTTTAATCTGGACGAAATGCACAGCTCGATTGCGAAAAACAATGCGGCACTCATCGTGATGGCGATGATCACAACCTGCCTGGCGATGCTCGCTGCGTACGCCATTGTCCGCTACGTCATCGTCAAACCGGTCATTCACCTCAAGGATGTCAGCGACGCCATTGCACGGGGGGAACTCGACCAGCGGGCCGACATCCGGACCGGGGACGAATTTCAGGAACTCAGCCACGCTTTCAACCGGATGTTGCGCCATCTGGTGACCACTCAGGAGGAACTCCGCCATCTGAACGCAGATCTCGACGGGAAAGTGGATGAACTCGCCCGGGCGAACCTGAGCCTGCACGAGATGAACAAGATCAAGAACGAATTCCTGGCCACCATGAGCCATGAATTGCGTACCCCGCTCAACAGCATCCTGGGTTTCAGCGATGTTCTTTCCGATGCAGAGAACCTGACCGACAAGCAGAAAAAGTACCTGACGAATATCCGCTCATCAGGACAACACCTGCTGACGCTGATCAACGATATCCTCGATCTGGCCAAGATCGAAGCGGGGCGAATGGAACTGAACATTGTCGACTTTTCGATCGATGACCTGATTGAACGGGTCAGTTCGTCCATGCGGCCTCTGGCGGAGAAAAAGAACATCGATCTACAAACCGCGATCGATCCTGACATGCCCATCCTTGTGCAGGATCTCGGAAAGCTTCAGCAGATCGTCTACAATCTCCTCTCTAACGCCATCAAGTTCACGCCCGAGGGGGGACGCATTCGCGTCGAGGTTCACCGCTGCGGCCAGTCTCTGTTCGAACTGATTGTCGCAGACAGTGGAATCGGGATTCCGCTGGAGGATCAGGCGATCATCTTCGAAAAATTCCGGCAAGGGCAGCACCAGCGCAATGGCGACAACTCCCTGACCCGCGAATTTGAAGGGACCGGACTGGGGCTTTCGATTGTGAAGGAGCTTTCCAAACTTCTGGGAGGGGAAGTCCTTCTGGAAAGCGAATTCGGGAAAGGGAGTACCTTCCTCGTCCGACTGCCGATCGAGCTGCTCTGTCAGAACCGCTTAGGTGACGAACCTTCCGGGATCACGACTCATGCCGACCTGATGCGGAAGGCTGCGTCGTATGGCTCCAATCCTCAGTAATCGCAAACGCAATTCGTGGGGCTTCACTGGGAGGCTTCGATCAGGAACTGGATCATTGCACGACAGAATTGAGGGAGATCATCCGGCTTCCTGCTGCTGACAAAATGCCGATCGACCACCACCGGAGCATCCTCGAAAAATGCCCCCGCATTTTCGAGATCATCCTTGATCCCCGGCGAACCTGTCACCCGAACTCCGCCATAAACCCGTGCTGAAATCGGAATCCACCCCCCGTGACAGATCGCTGCGATCAGCTTCCCCTGCTCATTGAACTGACTGACCAGCTTCAGGACATGCGGATCACGCCTCAACTTGTCCGGCATAAATCCCCCCGGACAGATTACTCCATGAAAGTCATCCACTTCCATGTCCCGAATGGCTGCATCAGAAACGCAGGGATAGCCATGTTTCCCTGAGTATTTGACCCCTTCCTCTGGTCCGGCAATCGTGACGTGAGCCCCTGCTTCTTCCAGTCGCAACTTCGGATACCAGAGTTCCAGATCCTCATAGACGTCACCCACGAAGCAAAGCAGGCGTTTCCCATCCAGTGGAAGACTTGGCACGGCACGGGCTCCTTGTTGCGAATGAACGTGAATACGGAGAATGGCTGTCCGCGTGAGACAGATGGAGTATGATTCAGGGTACGCAAGGTTCGTCAAATCGCAAGTAGCGATTGAACAGGACTTGACGAATTCGCCTGAGTGACGGAAGTCGTCGCTTGTTAATGGGAATTGCGACAGCTGTCCGTCTCTGGGGACCGGGTCAACAGGAAAGCAAGTGCTGTGAGGATCACTGTCAACGGTGAAGAACGTATTGTTTCACAAGGAACAACCGTTTCTGATTTGCTCAAGATACTGGAACTGGACGCCCGCTTTCTGGCCGTCGAACGGAATCGGGAACTGGTCCCGCGCGGGCGGCATGGGGAGTGCCAGCTGAGCGAAGGGGACGAAGTTGAGATTGTGACCCTCGTCGGGGGGGGATAATCCATCCCGGATTTTTCTCGCGCGAACAACGGAACGCGGAATGCCTTGCCTGAAATATTTGTCTCCACTGCCTCTCTTTCGTAGCAACCACAAAGACGCTCTTCCAGGTTTGCAATCCGTGGAGCCTGAGACCTGTAAAAAACCTCCGTTTCTTATGAATCCGGCAGCCAATCGAGCGTGATTTCTGTGGGAAATCCCAGCCGGCAATGCTCCCATTTCATCCAAACATGGACTATTCTGATGCAATCGTCACTGTCATAACGACGCGGGCCTGTTGGCGAAAAATATTTCCATGAGGGGAGCGGCGCTGTCTTTTTCTACCATTGTTTCGCGCGAAAGGTGTCACCCCGTCGCTTGCTCCCGTT
>CALLWY010000081.1 GCA_938015865.1 uncultured Planctomicrobium sp. | reverse complement strand
AAGCCGCTGTTGTTCTTTCTCCGCATCTTCTACCGCTTTCGCCTCCTGATCGATCTGAACCTGGATTTCAGGAGTGATTTGAGGAGGTGGAGAAACCTTCTGGCCACATCCGAACAGGACGCAGGCGACAAGATTGCCAGTTATCAGCCAGTTTGGACTGCGCGGAAACTGTTTCATTTGATCCTTTCCTTGGAACGGAATCTGATGTTTGTATTGCAGAAACCTCATTCGCCGAATTCGCATCTGGACCGTGAATGGTCCCCTGTGAATGGTCCCCTGTATGATCTCCTATGGCGGATCATGCTCGCCGTAGTCGATTTGTGTTCATGAAGTGTGCTCAACGAAGGGACATTTGTCGCAGCCTGAACTGACAGTTTGTCGGGAAGAAGTTCTCGATGTCGACAGGGAAATGTCCCTGTGCGAAAGGCACCTGTGAGGCACCCGTTCACAAACTGTCAGAACAGTGCGACCGGGTTTTAGAATTCTCCGACGGGTTCCCCATCCTGGCGGTGAGAAAGTCTGCGGAAGACTTCTGTGCTGATGTTGTACTGAATGGTCCGAACCGATCCGTCTGCCATGACAAAATTGGTCCCTCCGGAATGGGCGCTTCCAAACATGTTGTACCATTGAGTCCCGGACGGGATTCGCTTCTGGACGTCATCGTCTGAGACGGGGGGAATTCCGAAGACCTGATTACTCTCGTTGCGTCCTGCTCCAAATCGAATGATGTCTTCGTCCCAACCTGCATTATTCCAGTATTCGTTATCCCCTCCATCACTCCCGTGGCGATCTGGAGCCAAGGCCTTCTCTCCGACCATGATCGTGTTGGACGAGCCATCACGAATTCGGCTCACAATCAGTTTTGTGCGGTCTGTCTGGATCACGACACCGGTTTTGTCTCCACTGCTTTCGATATATCGAACACCGTGCCTGACACTAGAAACAAAGTCATTCTCGGGAGTGCGAACGTTGCTCCCGGTGTAGTGCCGTTCTCCAGCGTTGCCCGCGTAGTCGTATCGATAGGTATTGGCGGAACCATATGTCGTTGGGGCACGTCGGGTCGGGCAATTGTATGCCGAAATCAGGCTTTGAGCGACTGCGGTGTTCGTAGCCGAGAAGTTGTCATCATCGGCGAGTTGGTAGATCGCATTCTGCTCCATGTACGGGAGGATATTGAATAACCAACTGAATCCGCGTACTTCAGAGGAATTACAACACGTTGTTTCCAGATCATCTGTCGAGATTCCATCACGTCCTCCCTGTGGGAGGTAACCTTGAGCATCCTGGAAATTATGAAATGCCAGACCGATTTGTTTGAGATTGTTCTTGCATTGAGTTCGGCGGGCTGACTCACGCGCCTGCTGGACTGCTGGGAGCAGCAATGCAATCAGGACAGCGATGATCGCAATCACAACGAGCAACTCAATCAAAGTGAAACCGCCGCGATGGATCTGGTCCGCGACACGCTCAGTCCGTTGCCCATTCATATTCCGCATTCTTCGTTTTCTCATGATAGACGTCTCCAAAAAAATGGGGATTGATCGACTCACCCGACCCCGCGCTGACTTGCAGATTGAGCGGCGGCCCATGCCAAAGAGAGTCTTAAGCACAAGTTCAAATCGACACAAAAAATCCAGGCGTCTCGTTCCGAAGGCAGTTCAAGCAGTTCTCCAGCTTTTTGATGCCAGAGAACGACCCATTCTTGAACAAGAGACTCACGTATTGAATTCGCATCACTCCCTGCTGATCCTCCAGTTGTCTTAACCCTGTGTTCAAGCGGTTTTGATTGGAGGATGGTCCAGAGAATTCGGGTGATCGGAACCCTGAAAGCCTTCAGTTGCGAGGGATGCTATCGGGCGAATATGAAGAATCGATGAACAGTCGCTTAAGAATTGCTTGTAGAGGATCTAAAGGTTTGTGCCCTGCATGAGTCGACGATTTTGTGACTGTGTTGGTCTTGCTTCGATTTCCAATGAGGTGGGTGTGCTCGTTCCGAGAAGTTTCCGTGCATGGTGCGATAAGTCCTTGTGCAGATTGGCGTTAAGTTGTGGA
Organism: uncultured Planctomicrobium sp.; assembly: GCA_938015865.1. Classification (GTDB taxonomy): domain Bacteria; phylum Planctomycetota; class Planctomycetia; order Planctomycetales; family Planctomycetaceae; genus Planctomicrobium. The sequence goes on along the minus strand of CALLWY010000081.1, from coordinate 982 downwards.
CTTCATTTTGTATGTCGTCCGAACCGGCTGCCAATGGCAGATGCTGCGTGGAGACTTTCCCTGCTGGAGTACCGTGTCTGGCCTGTTTCGAAGCGGGGTCCGCAGTGGCGTCTGGGAGACAATTCACGACCGTCTCCGGGAACAATTCCGTCAGGCTGTAGGAAAGAAAAAACGATGGACGAGTGTCGTCATTCTCGACAGCCAGTCGGTGCGGACAGCCGAGGGTGGCCTGGAGCGTGGAGACGATGGTGCCAACTGGCCGGTTCAGGATGGCGCTTGCTTTCTGCTGATGAAATTTCGGCGTCTTTGCCCACGCTTGAAAGTGCTGCATGCCGACTCAGCCTGTGGCCGCAACGAATTGCTGGTGCGGGTATCGCAGACGTTCGGATGGGGCTTGCAAGTGGTGCTGCGGCCAATGGGGATCAAGAAATTTATGGTGGTGTCCAAGCGGTGGATCGTGGAGCGGACCTTCGCCTGGCTGGCCCGCTACAGGCGCCACACACGCGATTACGAACGAACGCCAAAGTCCAGCGAAGCGGTCACGTACCTCGCCATGATTAATATCGTGAATAAACGACTCGGAAGAATGATATGCTAATTTTCAAACACGTTCTAATTCGAAATGAACTCAAGTTCGCTGTGCTGGACTGATTCGATCATGCATAACGACAGACGTTCATAGTGAGCGTGTCGAAACGTGTTCCAGAACCGCAGGACGCGACGCCATCACTGTTGTGGGGGGAGTCCGCAGCTGGCGGCGGGGTTGGGAAAGGCGAACTGGTCGTCTTCTGCCTGGCTTGCGGGGCGATCGAGGCAGGCGAAGTCCTTTTCAAGGATGATGCGGACCGTTGTCTCCCCGAAGTCCTGCTGTGTCTCGAAGCCAACCTGACTGGAAGCGTTCCACGATTTCGCCACATTTCGGTCCAGCAGGAGGACAAAGTGGCCGCTGGTGTACGCAAGACGCGGTTCGACGGGGCCGTGG
>CALLWY010000080.1 GCA_938015865.1 uncultured Planctomicrobium sp. | reverse complement strand
GCCGCCATGCGGAGCTCGCGGGGCTGCGTTCCGACTTCACCATTCTCGATACCGGAGACCAGAAGCAGGCGATGCGGAACGTTCTGCACGACCTGAACCTCGATGCGACTCATTTCCCGCCGGACAAATTGTTGTGGCGGGTCAGCAATGCCAAAAACGACCTGATCACCCCTGAACTCTATCAGGCCCACTTCGAAGCAACGGTCGGTGACCACTGGCAGGCTGTGGTGAACAAGGTCTATCCCGCATATCAGCAATGGCTGCTGAAGTCGAATGCCGTTGACTTTGATGATCTGCTGATGCACACCGCCATTCTGCTGGCAGAAAATCCGGAGCTGCGCCGGCAACTGGACCTCCGCTACAGGTACATTCTTGTTGACGAGTATCAGGACACAAATAAGTCGCAGTACCAGATCGTCGCTGCCCTTTCGCAGCAGACACGCCATTTGTGTGTGACGGGAGATCCTGATCAATCGATCTACGGGTGGCGCGGCGCACGAATCGCCAATATTCTCCAGTTTGAGCAGGACTTCCCGGATGCAAAGGTTGTCCGCCTCGAACACAATTTCCGAAGCACTCGGTCCATTCTCCAGTCGGCTGACGCCCTGATTGTTCACAACACCCAGCGAAAGCACAAAGAGCTCCTCACCCATCAAGGGCCGGGCGAGCCCGTCCGCATTCTCGTTTATGACGACTCCACATCAGAAGCAGATGGCGTCGCCGCAGAGATTCAGAAGCTCGCTCAGGAGCACAAGCTCTCATGGAGTGACATCGCGATTTTCTATCGCGTCAACTCGCTCTCCCGACAACTCGAACATGCATTCACTCGTCGACGGATCCCTTATCAGGTCGCTGCGGGAGTGGCGTTTTTTGACCGAGCCGAGATTCGGGATCTGCTGGCCTATCTCCGACTGATCGAAAACCCGGAAGAACAAACCGCGTTTCAGCGGATTGTGAACAAGCCACTCCGGGGACTGGGAAAGACATCTCAGGACCGGCTATTGAACTGGGCCGCTCAGCAGCGGCTCACCCCGCTGGAAGCCGCGGCCCAGGCAGATCAGGTTCCGAAACTCTCCAAAAAGGCCGTGCTGGGATTCAAGTCATTTGCCCGCATGATGAATGACTTCTCGCTTGCCAATGCCGGTTCGGTTGGAGACCTGCTTCAGCAGGTGATTGAGACCACTCGCTACACAGCCCCGTGGCTTGGAGTGGAATCGGAAGAAGCTTACGAACATCTGGCCAACGTCGAAGAACTGCTCAACGCCGCCCGTCAGTACGATCAACTCAAAGGGGAAGAGACAACGCTTCAGGGATTTCTTGAGCAGATGGCCCTGATCAGCGATACCGATCAGGTCGATGAGAGTGCAGGGCGAGTGACACTCATGACCCTGCACGCTGCCAAAGGACTCGAATTCCCGGCGGTCTTCATCATTGGGGTCGAGGATGGATTAATTCCCCACGAACGCTCCAAACGTGAAAATGACCGGAAGGAAATTGAAGAGGAACGACGACTTCTTTTTGTCGGAATGACTCGGGCAAAGCGGCACCTGTATCTGACAGAGACCCGCATGCGAGCCCTGCATGGCCGACTGATGCCGACCATTTCCAGCCCGTTTCTCTCAGAATTGATTGCGGAGCGGGTCGAATGTGGAACCGCCGGGGATCCTGCAGCAGCGTGGGCTGCTCTCCTGGGAACCCCGATCGATTCCGATGCCTCGGATGCCTCCCCGGAAGAGGAGTCCATCGATATCTCTGAGCGGGACGAACCAGAACCGCGCAGCCCGCTGGATGAAGATCCCCGACTGAAAGGATT
>CALLWY010000079.1 GCA_938015865.1 uncultured Planctomicrobium sp. | reverse complement strand
GACTCATTATGTTGTATGTTGCTGGTAAAAGGGATTCAAACAGGCTGCTTTCGGGGCTATTGACACCATTCCACCAGTGGTCTCAATCTTTTCTGCCCCCTGCCGATCCGTTGGGAATTCCGTGCCACGGCGGGGAACGGGCCCTCATCTGAGCGGATTGTCTTTCCAGAATGGGAACATTCCTGATGGCAATGAATCATCGCAGGCGAACTGGAATCCTGTGGACGTGAGTCGGGATGCTCCCTCGTCTTTCCTTGCGTCGTCCTGCATAATACGACCTCTGTTTCTGCCTTCCCTCCCGACTGGCTGTCGGACAGCTCATGCCGTCAACGACCGATCAGGGCCCGTTCATGATTTCCGTAGTGATTCCTGTCTTTAACGAAGAGGAGAGCCTGCGCCAGCTCCACCGGGAGATCCGCCAGGTTCAGGTCCCCGGGCATGCCTATGTGGAAATCATTTTTGTGGATGATGGGTCGAACGATGGGTCGTGGGACATCATCAGGGGACTCTCTGCCGAAGATCCGCTTGTTCGCGGAATCCGGTTTCGTCGCAATTTTGGAAAAGCGGCTGCACTCACTGCGGGATTACAGGACATTCGCGGTGAACTGGTCATGATGATGGATGCCGACCTGCAGGATGATCCGGCTGAAATACCCAATTTTCTGGCGAGGCTGGAAGAAGGGTTTGATGTAGTGAACGGGTGGAAAGAGCGTCGTCTCGACCCGTGGCACAAGGTGTACCCGAGCAAGGTCTTCAACTGGATGGTGGGGGCCTTGACCGGACTGAAACTCAAGGACCATAACTGCGGGATCAAGATGTTTCGCAGCGAAGTTGCTGGGGAACTGCGCCTGTACGGTGAACTCCATCGCTTCATCCCGGTTCTGGCCCATTCCCGGGGATTCCGGGTGACACAGATTCCTGTTCATCATCGGGCCCGGCAATTCGGACACTCGAAATACGGGGTCAAGCGGTTTCTGCGAGGCTTTCTCGACCTGCTTACCGTCACCTTTCTGACGGGATATGCTCATCGCCCGCTGCATCTGTTTGGAGGCGTGGGGCTTTTCTTTTTCGTGCTCGGAACGCTTGGGTTGACTTATCTTGGGATCAGCTGGTTCCTGATGAATGTTGTTTCTGTGTGGACCCCGGTTCCCATCGGACAGCGACCTCTTCTGGTCTATTCCGTGGCTGCCCAGTTGCTGGGGGCACAAGCGATTTCAGTTGGGGTACTGGCGGAGCTGATCGTAGCGCATGCCAGCCATGATCGGGACAGTTACAGTATCCGGGAGCGAACGGGAGAGTCCACGACTCCGCAATGACCTTCGCGGATCGATGCTTTATGATGGCGGGAAGTGGGTGAGAAAAAGGTTCGTCAGAGCATTCAGTTTCGAACGAGACATTTCCCTCCCGGTGCAAAGGGATTAAACACAGTGATAAGGGAGACCCGGATGTCCATCTTGAAGTATGCGATGGTATGTGTCTGTCTGATTCCAACAGCACTTTTCGCACAGGAACCCTCCAGATCATTGTCATCGGAGGAGCAGGCACTGGTGGACCTGTTGTCAGGGTGTGTTCTTGTGGGGCACTTCAGCACCGATGGCGCTCCCGATGCTCCTCCGAAGTCTGAACGGTATGCCATTGAGTCAGTTCAGAAGGTGAAGGGGAACCAGTGGCTCATTCACTCGCGAATGAAGGTGGGCCAGAATGAACTTCCGGTGGCTGTTCCGGTGACATTTCTGTGGGCCGGGGA
>CALLWY010000078.1 GCA_938015865.1 uncultured Planctomicrobium sp. | reverse complement strand
TTCGTTCTACCTGCTCCCTGAGCTTGTCCTTCCAGAACTTTTCCTGAATCCACGTTGCGTCTGAAAAAACGCATCTTGACGCCAACGGGTGATGCGAGAGAATCCCAGACAAAGGACGTGCTCGCGCTCACCAGACCAGTTCACTCGCGGGAGTTGATTGCATGATCTCAGGCAGGGAAGCTGACGTTGAGTCGAATCCTCACGTAAAGCTCTTCGTCCTCGACACCAACGTCATTCTTCATGATTCCACCTGTCTCAGACAATTCGAGGAGCACGACCTCGCCGTTCCGATCACAGTTCTGGAAGAGCTGGACCAGTTCAAAAAAGGCAATGGAGAAATTCACTATCACGCCCGGGAATTTCTCCGGGCGCTGGATGAACTGACCGGAGACATTCTTTGTGGCACCGGAGCCCCGCTGGGCGAAGGTCTGGGACATATCCGGGTGATTATCGATTCCAAAATCGATCCGACCTTACGTGACATTCTTCTGACCGACTCTCCGGATCACCGCATTCTCTCTGTCGCATTGAGACTCAAACAGGAAGAACCTCATCGGCAGGTCATTCTGGTCACCAAAGACACCAGTCTCCGATTAAAAGCAAAGTCCTTTTCTCTCCCCGCTCAGGACTACACCACCGACAAGGCTGAAAGCCTCGAATCTCTTTATTCCGGGCGTCGAACTCTGACTGGACTCCCCGGAACACTCATTGACCGGATCTACGACGATTCCGACTCTGTCCTGGTCGATGACGTTCCTGATCTGAAGGACCCTCGTCCAAACGAGAACTTCGTCCTGAAAAACGGATCGAAGTCGGCCCTGGTCACCTGCCGCGGAAACAGCCGCGTCCTCACTCGGGTTAACAAGGTTTCCGCCTTTGGAATCACCCCCCGGAATTCCGAACAGTCGTTCGCTCTGGCAGCACTACTGGATGATTCCATTCAACTGGTTACGCTCACCGGGAAAGCTGGCTCCGGGAAAACGCTCCTCGCTTTGGCAGCGGGGCTGGAGTGCCGAAAGAATTACAGGCAGATCCTGTTGAGTCGTCCAACCGTTCCGCTCAGTAACAAGGACCTGGGGTTCCTGCCCGGAGACATCTCAGCAAAGCTCGATCCCTACATGCAGCCACTCTTCGACAATCTCTCAGTGATCCGACAGGAACAGGGGGGACATGATCGGAATGACAAACTGCAGGAACTACTTGATAACCAGAAACTCGAGATCACTCCTTTGGCCTATATTCGCGGTCGTAGCCTCCAGCGGGTCTTCTTCATTATCGATGAAGCCCAAAACCTGACACCGCATGAAATCAAAACAATCATTACCCGTGCCGGAGAAGGGACAAAGATCGTGCTCACCGGAGACATCCGGCAGATCGACCACCCGTATCTGGATTCTCGATCCAACGGGTTGACATACCTGATCAACCGGATGGTGGGGCAGTCCATCTACGCCCACGTTGCATTGGAAAAGAGTGAACGATCCCTGCTCGCCGAACTCGCCAGCGACCTGCTCTAGGAAGTTCACCAACCGCGAATTTTCTCAGAACAACACTCATTCCCGACGGAACTGCCCCCCATTTTCTATCTGACTCAAAGAAACCGGAACGGGAGAGCATTGCCCTCCCGACCCTGACTAGCGACAATTGAACAAGATCGATGAGGCCCGGTCGATTTGGGCCAGGTGCCACCATGCGTGGGCTTCATTGTCGTCCTCCTCTGGTCATTTGACAGGATCAATCCTCACTCGCAAACGCACGCTGTCCCCCAGTTGAACATGAGTGCCTCCGGCACCTGACATTTCATGCTTGAAATATTTCAGATCAGCATGGCCCTTCTGGTCTCCCTCACGGGACTGACCGCAGCAATTGCAGAAGGGGCACCTCAACTGGCCTTCACTCTGCCGATCGCGCTGGCAACCTGGTATTTCGTCGACTATCAAAAAATCTGGTCTGCCCCCAAATGGCTCACCTCAACGCTCGCTCTTGTGGCACTTCTGGTGACTGGAGCGGAGTTCGCTGCGATGGTGGACCAGTCCTATCTTGCCGCCGGAAACCACCTGCTGTCCTACCTGACGTGGATTCTGTTGTTTCAACAGAAGACGGTCCGGACCTATTGGACTCTTCTGGCCCTCTGCATCTCGCAGATCGCCATCACCTCCCTACTGACCTATTCGATGTGGTTCGGGATTGCCCTGCTGGCATTTTCACTGCTGGCCTCATGGACACTTTCGATATTTCTGCTGTACCGCAGCGTGAACTTCCTGAATGATGACCGTCCGACACAGAAGGATTTGTCTCACTCGTCCAGTACCCGCAATCGAATCGCCCGACATTGGTCCGGCGTCTCCCGAGACCGCCACGAACGTCTGGTGACGGGGCGTTTCTATGGAAGCACCGTCGCGGTGACAGGAGTCACACTGTCAATTGCGACGCTATTCTTTCTGTTTATACCCCGAATCTGGCCGAGCAAGAGTATGGCCCGGGGAGGAACAGGCCGGGCTCCCCTCACCGGCTTCACGACGGAAGTCCGTTTAGGAGACATGGGAGAGATCCTTGAGAGCAACGAAAACGTCATGACAGTCCAAGTTTTCGATGCCAGAACAGGAATCCCTCTTGCCCCATTGGAAGCGGAGAAATATCTGGGCGCAGAGCCACTGTTCCGGGGAGCTGTCCTTGAAGAATATCTGCATGGCCGCTGGCACCGTTCTCCACTCAAAGCCTCCCGGGATGTCGATGAAGGGATCAGCGACGCAGAATACCGGTTGCGGATTGATCTTGAACCCCTGGGAACCGGAGCGATCTTTGGATTTGGGAATACACTGGGAGCAGCCACGGCCAAGCCTTACGGCACCATCTCCTGGGATTACTTCACCAATGAGCTGACTCGTGGAGAAGAGACCGACCTTGACCGGAACTTTTCGTATGACCTCTTCACCGCGTCCGGGCCACCGGACCAGTGGCTGTCGGAGCGCCGTCGATTCGAACTGGCCTCCCCATTCAAATTCGATTTGAGAACCGGTCGACTGATTCCAATGAATCAGACCAAGTTCTTCGCCAATCTGAATTATCTCACAGAGTTGCCACGGAACCTGGCCCCTCTCTTTCCCATCGTTGAAAAGATCACCCAGGGAACATCGACGAAGAGAGAAGCTGCCCAGCGAGTCAATGACTGGTTAATGAATTCCGGTGAGTTTCAGTACTCAATGAAGTTGCAGCGGACTAACACGTCGATTGACCCGATTCTTGATTTTCTGACCAATCACAAGACCGGGCACTGTGAATACTTCGCGTCATCGATGGCGACAATGCTTCGTTGTCTGCGGATTCCATCACGGGTCGTCACCGGCTTCAAAGGGGGAACGTTTGATCCTCTTACAGGAACACTCCAGGTTCGGATGCTGCACGCACATGCCTGGGTCGAGGCCTATATCGATAACCGATGGGTCACCTTCGATCCAACTCCCCCCGAACGCAATGCCACCGTTTCGAATATCAACAAGGGACCTTCTCGCTGGCTTCGCAACTGGCGCACTGCCGAAGGGGTCTGGCACCGGTTGAGCCTGATGTCTCGCGACACACAGGAAGAACGAATTTATCAGCCGCTTGTCGAACGGCTGAAAACTGCGGGAGACACCGCGAAAGAATTGATGCAGGGGCGCAGGGATTCGATTCGGCGGGTGCTGACCTTCTTCACATCTCCCGAACGCTGGTTCACGATGGAAGGGGCCATTGTAGCCGTATTGCTGATGATGTTACTTGCAGCCGTCAGCTGGCTGATTCGAGGACTCTATCAGGCGACACGAACCCTTTCCGGATTCATCAAATCTTCGGCAGGTGCTCTGGGGTCACGCACCCCCCGGGTTCCGTTTTATGATCGGTTCATCGCACTTCTGAAGCAGCATGGCTTTGTTCAGGCCCCAACGCAAACCGCAAGAGAATTCATTCACGCCACGATTCCGGCAATTGAATCGAAACTAACTCAGAATGGGGCGAAAGACTGGCTGGAGGATGTCGTCGAGCAGTTCTATCGGGTCCGTTTCGGGGAGGAAGAATTGACTCCGGAAGAAACTCAAGCCCTTGAACAGCGGCTGCGTTCTCTGGAAGCCTGTCTTGCCTCCGATCAGGACGAATCGACGTGATCAACATTGACAGCAGACGTAACTTTCTGAACTCATCCGCCCTCTTCCTTCTCGGTCTTCTGTTGCTGAGCCTGTTTCTGGCGTGGATTGCGGACATCAGAGCCTTCTCTGGAATTCATTTCACGTGGCGGGACACTGGAATTGGCCTTGTTGCAGCGGCACTGATGCTGCTGGTTTTCGGAGGAATCACCCCGGTCCGCGACCAGGCAGAAAAAATCCTCGGAGGTGCCCTGAGTGCCTGTTACTGGTACGACCTTCTGATTCTGGCCATTCTCGTCGGCTTCACAGAAGAGCTTCTGTTCCGGGGGGTTTTGGAGCCTTGGGTCTCCCGGATCAACCCTCTCTTCGGGATGATCAGCGTGAGCGTGTTCTTTGGACTCCTGCATGCGGTCTCTGTTGGATACGCGATTGTCGCAGGG
>CALLWY010000077.1 GCA_938015865.1 uncultured Planctomicrobium sp. | reverse complement strand
CTGCTTCGGGCGCAGCCTTCTCTCTTCCGCTCCCGGGCCATGGTGATTGAGGTGGGGGGCGGAAGTACGGAGGTGCTCACTCTCGAACAGGGGAACGTCGCCTATTCCCACGCCTTCCGGCTCGGATCACTGCGACTCTTTCAGATACTCACCTCCTATCGGGTCCCCCGGTCCAAGGCCCGTAACATCATTGAAGGAGAAATTCATAGCCATCTGGAGCCGTTTGCCGACCTGCTCCAGTCGGAAACCGAATGCAATATGGTGGCGATGGGGGGAGACATTCGCTTTGCTGCGGAAGAGATCCTCAAAGAATCGGCCAGCGACGCCGCATTGATGGAGCTGCCGATTGAGAAACTCGCCGAATTTGTCGACTACGTCTTTTCCCGCACCGAGGAACAGATTGTTGCTGAGTTTCACCTGACTTATCAGGATGCAGAGACACTTGGCCCGGCACTGGTGGCAAACCTGAGGCTCGCAGAACTGCTCGGGGTCCAGAGGATTCTTGTCTGCAACGTCAATCTTCGTGAAGGGCTGATCCGGGACATGGCCGAAGGGAGAGGGGCGTGGACCGATGACTTTCAGAAACAGATTATCCGCGCCACCTGGGAGCTGGCAGCCAAGTACGATGTGGATGAAGAACATGCCCGCAACGTTGCCGACTTATGCCGACAGCTGTTTCGGCAGCTTCGCAAAGTCCACGAGCTGGAAGACCGTTATGAAACGTTGTTGTACGTGGCGGCCGCCCTTCATGAAACAGGGGCTTACATCAACACATCGAGTATGCATAAACACTCGATGTACCTGATCATGCACAGCACCCTCTTCGGACTGACGGCTGATGACCTGCAACTGGTCGCCCTCGTCGCCCGATACCACCGTCGATCGATGCCCAAAACCACGCACCAGCCCTACGCCAGCATGGATCGGATCCGTCGGGTCATCGTCTCCAAGCTCGCTGCCATTCTCCGCATTGCCATCGCGCTCGATGCGTCGCGAAACCAGCGCATCCGGAATCTGGAATGTCGCAGGATCCGGAACCGACTGGTCATTACGGTCCCCTCTGTCGAAGACCTCTCCATTGAACAGATTGCCGTCCGGAGAAATCGCCTGTTCTTTGAGATGATCTTCGGGCTGGAGGTCCTGCTGCGGACTCAGGTCAAAACGTCGTTGCCCACCGAAAGTACGCAGCTCTGAACCACTCAATCTGAACCTCTGATTTCATTCCGACTGCAGACGTCTGTGAATAGAGTCTGCCACCGTTCACTTCAGTTCGAAATGATCTATCTCGACAACAACGCGACGACCGCCATTGACCCGGAAGTTCTGGAAGAAATGGGACGTGTCGCCCGGCTGGCACCGGGAAACCCGGGAAGTCAGCACGCCGCCGGCCGCAAGGCGCGGCAGATTCTCGAACAGGCTCGCGAAACGATTGCCGCAATTCTCTATGCCAAACCGGATGAAGTGGTCTTCACTTCAGGGGGGACTGAATCATCAAATCTCGCGATCCGGGGGCTGACCGAAGGGCGCCGCGGGACGGTTTTACTTCCCCCAGGAGAGCACCCTGCAACAGAGCGGGTCGTCAGCAAGTTAATCGAGGAGGGCTGGAAG
>CALLWY010000076.1 GCA_938015865.1 uncultured Planctomicrobium sp. | reverse complement strand
GAGTCACCTTCCTCATCTGGCGGCTGCTGTGGTGGCCTCAATGGTCGAAGAACCAATGCTCGAGTTCGCAGCGGGAGGATATCGCGATACCACCCGGGTTGCTGCCGGGGATCCGGGACTTTGGACCGCGATTTTTCGGGAGAACCGGTCACAGATGATCGAGGCTATCGATCGCATGATGCGGTCGATAGGAGAATTCAGAAACGCTCTCGCGACGGATGACACTTCGGCCATGAAGGAATTTCTTTCTTCGGCACAACGCAAACGGGAACGCTATCGCGATCAGGGACAGTCGGGGGAGTGAGACGATCTTCCGCTGTTGGCACGGACGACGTTCACTGCTTCTCAATGGGCAGCGGCGATAACGATGGAAGGGATGACGATGGGTGAGATCACACTGAGAGAAATCGGAACGACCGGGATTTATGTCACTCCGGTGGCGATGGGGTGCTGGCCCATCTCGGGCGTGACCAGCGTCAATGTCACCCGGGAACACAGCCTGGCGACGCTTCAGGCAGCGTTTGATGCGGGAATCAACTTCTTCGATACGGCATATATCTACGGATACGCCGGGGAAAGCGAAGAGATGATTGCCACTGCCCTCGGGCATTGCCGGGACAAAATCATCATCGCGACCAAAGCGGGGCTTCACTGGGGACCAGATCGGAAGCAGGTCCGGGATGGTCGTCCGGAAACGATCCGGCGTGAATGTGAAGAATCTCTCAGACGTCTGCGAACCGACGTCATTGACCTCTACTATCTCCACGCACCCGATCCGAACGTTCCCGTTGCGGAGTCCGCCGGGGAATTTCTCCGACTCAAGGAAGAAGGAAAAATCAGGGCGGTCGGCGTCTCCAATTTCACAAGGATCGCCGACTACGAAGCGTTTCACGCGGTCTGTCCGATCTCGGCCGATCAGCCTCATTACAACATGCTTCAACGGGAAATCGAACAGGAGCGGCTTCCGTGGTGCCAGGCACACAACGTCTCCGTGATGGTGTACTGGCCGCTAATGAAAGGGTTTCTCGCAGGGAAGATCACGCGGGATCATGTCTGGGATCCCAAGGATGGCCGACAGAAATATCCGGTCTTCGTGGGGGAGGAATGGACGAAGACGCATGACTTTGTGGATCGACTCCGTGTCATCGCTGCGGAGGCGGGCATCACTGTTGCCCAGCTGGCGATTGCCTGGACAATCCAGCGACCCGGGATTACCTCCGCACTCTGCGGAGCCAAACGCCCCGAACAGATTCAGGAAACCGCTCAGGCAATGTCCGTTCAGCTGACCGAACAGCAACTGGCGGCCATCGACGCAGCCATTCAGGAACGGGGGGAGGTGGCTTCCCGGCCGGTGACGACATGAGTCCTGATTCGAGTCCCACTGCAGAGAAAGAGCCCCATTGAACATCGCTGTCCTGGGAAATGAGGGTAGTTGGTACGTCACGGAGCTTCAGCGAGCTGCGCATCAGAGGGGACATTCCTGCGAGCGGGCCGACTTCTGCCAGTTGTCTGCTTCAGTTTTCCGCGAAACGACCGACATTCAGTCCGAGGGGATGGACCTTCATCGTGTCGATGCAGTGATTGTCCGGACGATGCCCCCCGGTTCGCTGGAACAGGTGGTGTTCCGGATGGATGTCCTTCAGCGTCTGCATCATCGTGGGACGCTGGTGATGAATCCCCCCAAGGCGATTGAAGCAGCGGTTGATAAGTTTCTGACAACCTCTCTGATCGCATCAAAGGGGCTCCCGACGCCGCGAACAGTGGTCTGCGAGACGAGCGAAGCTGCGCTGAAGGCGTTTGATCAGCTGAGAGGAGATGTGGTCGTCAAGCCGTTGTTCGGCGCGGAAGGGCGGGGGATTCTCCGTGTTTCTGATCCGGATCTGGCGTTTCGAACCTTCCGCACCTTGGAGCGAACCCATGCCGTGCTTTACCTTCAGGAGGTCATTGCCCATCCCGGGTTTGACATCCGGGTGCTGGTCCTGAATGGCTCTGTTCTGGGGGCGATTCAGCGACACAATCCGGATGATTTCCGGACCAATGTCGCGCGAAACGGCCAGGCCCGAGTGCATGTCCCAACCGATCTGGAGTGCAGACTGGCGATTGAAGCAGCGGAGGCCGTCGGTGCCTGTTTTGCCGGGGTCGATTTGTTATACGATTCCGCTGGTACGTGCTATGTGATTGAGGTCAACGCGGTTCCCGGATGGCAGGCATTTCAGCGGGTCACGGGGATTGATGTTGCCAGAATTGTGATTCAGTATTTGGAGAACGAACGCAAATGAGTCCTGCGGTACAAGACATTATTGACGCTTTGAAAGAGGTCAGCCCGGACCTGTTGCGGTGGTCCGGAGCGATTGCCCGCCGGATGCGGTCGTTCAATATTGCCCTGCCGGGAAAGCACTCCGGGAGTTCCAACACAGATGCGTTGACGCTGGCCGATCTGACGGTGCAGGAACTTGTGGTGGCAGGGCTGCGGGATCGGGCCCCCATTCTTCGTCATTGTCGAATCGAAGCCGAAGAGGAAAACGGAGATCTGGCTGCCTTTGCGAAAGAGAGCCTACTGGTTCTGGCGCTCGATCCCATCGATGGGACCAAGTACTTCAAGGATCACACCGGCAACGGGTATGCTGTGATGCTCCACCTGCGAACGGCAACCGAGGTGATTTATTCGCTGGTCTACACTCCGGAAGAGGGGCCACATGGAACCTGGACGCAGGCCTACGGTCAGACAATCAAGACCGGCCCGGATGATCCCTCCGTCAGTGCCCGGGAGTGTCTGGATCGGCTCCCGGCAGTGGATCCCGCATCCCGCCCTTCGTCAGACCGGATTTACATCATCGGATTTCAGAAGAATGATCCGGATGTGGCTCAGAAGGTGACCGGAATCGGCCTTCAGGGGGTGGCTCCGGATGACATGCCCGGAAGTATCTACCCGTTATTCGCCCGCGGGGAGTTTGGGGGATCGCTGATTCATACCCCCAACATTTATGACTATCCGGTGTCGCAGCAGCTGGCACGCCTGCTTGGGGGGAATTCTGTCTGGGTCCACAATGGCGAACCGGTCCACTTTTCCGAGACGTGGATGGATGACCGGGCCGGAATGTTGCGGCTTCCCGGAATCGTTGCGACGGCTGATAGTGAAGAGAAATTGAAGAAACTCGTCGAACTCGCCCGTGACTGGAGTCGGGTCCGCTATGCGGACTGATCCGGACGCAGCTGCTCAGCCGCCTGCCTGTTCCAGCACCTCTTCATCGACATAGATGGGGAGGTGTGGATCAAAATGAGCCGCCAGTGCAATCGCGTCGCTGGGCCGGCAGTCGACTTCGATCAGCTCTCCATTCAGGCGGATTCGAAGAACGGCGTAGTATGTATGTTCCACGAGATTGGTGATGACGACATCCTGCAGCTCGCCTCCCATCTCCTGAATCACATTTTTGAGCAGATCGTGGGTGAGCGGCCGGGGAGGGATGTGCCCTTGAACGCGGCGGTCGATACTCGTCGCTTCAAAGATTCCAATCAGGATTGGGAACGAACGGTCTCCTTCGACCTCGCGCAGGTAGACCACCTGCTGGTCAGCGATTTCACTGATAATGATCCGCGCCAGTTCCATGCGAATAAGCACAGACGTTTCCCCCGAGACCCGATTGCGTTCAACTGACTGAAAACGAAACTCCCGAAGTGTCTCATCGAAACCGTTCGAGTGTCCATTGTTGATCTTGTCAGTTTAGCGGAGTCCCTCACGGTTTGCATCGGCGCGGAAAATTGTCCCCCGGAGAAAAGGGGACTGGGCAACTTGCCTGCTCCAGTCACAGGGCCGGTTGGGGAAAAAATGGCCGATCTGCCGTCAAATCCGCTTGAGAAAGGTCACTCGTCCCTGATCGACCCATTCTGTGACGTAGATGTTTCCATCGGGATCAAAGCAGGCATCGTGCGGGTGAATGAATTTGCCGTCCGGCCATTGCGCAGGATTCATTCGTACCTTGCGGCCGTCCAGGACATGGGCAGTCCATTCTTCATTCAGTCCGAGATTCGCAACGATCTCGTTTTTCCCGTTCATCAGGATGATGCGGGCGTGCAGATCGGGAACCAGAAGAAATTCTCCCTGCGTCTCCAGATCGGCAGGGAAGCTCAGTCCGTAGACATAGGTGACCGGAATTTCCGTATCGTTGAGTCCCGGGATCATCCCTCGGGTGCCATGTTTTTCCTTCTCTGAAGCGGGGACTCCCTGAATGATCTCGGTGGGATCGCCATTGAGGGTGAAGTACTGAAGGCGTGCATTGGCCCGGTCCGCAACGATGAGACGCGGCGTTCCGCTGCGGGTGTCGAGCCATTGACCATGCGGAGTTCGCATTCGCCCGGGTTCGCTTCCGGTCCCTCCCCAGCTTCGTAGCCAGCTTCCATCAGCGGCGTACTGATGTATGTAATTCGAGCCGTACCCATCTCCCACGTAGAAATGCCCATTCAGTCCAAAGCAGACATTCGTTGGACTGTACTTGGGGGGAGCGGGTGGCTTCGTTCCTTTCGCTTTGGCCTCGTCGATCGCTTCCTGCGTGGGAGGGGCATAAAGCCCCGATTCTTCCGGGATCTGTTTTTCCCAGACCACCTCACCGGTAGTGGTGCATTTCACAACTGATTTCAGACCGGTGTTGGACAAGTACAGATAGTCTGTCCCCCCTTCGTTCCGAATGGAAATTCCGTGACCACCCCCTGCATATGCTTTGCCGAAGGAGCGGACAAATTTCCCGCTGGGCTCAAAGACGACGACGGTATCGCAGGGGGATTTGGCATCCCCCTGATGGGTGATGTATACGAGGCCGTCACGGTCGATTGCGACGCCGTGGGTGTTCTTCCACTTGATGTGTTCGGGGACCTCTCCCCAGCGATGGTGACATTCGTACTGATAGTCGCCGGAGCCAATGATGACTTTTTTGGTTCCCGCCTTGTCTTCCGCACCATGAATGGCGGGGGCCAGCCCGGCGGCCAGAAGAGATCCTCCCGTTGCTTTCAGAAATGACCTTCGGGATGCACGCTGAGACATGGTTGGCCCTCAGAGAACAGAGGAAAACGGGGTGAGTTGAGTCCAGATGAATCGACTGCTGTTGATTCGTTCCCGGATCATCCTTAACGGGGAGGCGTTCGTCTACCGAAAAGCCCTCCCTCTTCTCAGAAAAGGCTCCCAGACTCAATGGGACAGCAGAACGGGAGAACGCAATTGTTTTCCATCGGTCCAAACTGGTTCTGCCTCGTGTGCCTCAATGCAACCCTTTTTATGACAAGGGGTTCAAAGAATTTCTGTTTTCCATCCTGCGGGATTGTCGAAGGGGGTGGGGTTCATTAGAATTCCTGATTCTCCAAACGTAACCCCGATTGAATCGCTGTTACCCGATTCTGACTTCAGAAAAATACTGGTTCGTTGCCATGCAGGACGGAATTCATCCAAATTATCGCCCGGTCGTGTTTTACGACGTCGGTGCCAACTTCAAGTTTCTGACCCGCTCCACAATCGCATCGAAAGAGACGATCAAGTGGGAAGATGGCAATGAATATCCGCTGGTGAGCGTGGATATCAGCTCTGAATCCCATCCGTTCTACACCGGCAAGATGAAATACGTCGACTCCGCTGGTCGCGTTGAAAAGTTCCAGAAAAAGTACGGCTGGGCGAACAAAAAAGACGCTTAGCTCCGCTCAATTCGTTCACACGCCCAGGACGCGCTCCAGCAATTGGAGGGCGTCCTGTTGCGTTGACGCTCTCTCTGCGGCTCAACTCCTGTTCCCGGGCCGATCATCGCATTCCGTGTTCTGGTCGAAATGCCCCTCTTAACCATCGCACAGGTCCCTTATGTTCCCCAGCCTGCAATCCAAACTGCAACGCTTTGAAGAGCTGGAAAAGCAACTTCAGGACCCGGAAATTCTTGGTCAGGCAAACAAGCTCGTTGAAATTCAACGGGAATACGGCGGGCTACGAAAAGTCGCGACCTCTGTCCGCACATTTAATCAGCTGGTTGAGGACATTGAGGTGGCCCGCGAGATGGTAGAGTCCGAGACCGATCCGGAGGCCCGTGAGTATGCCGCTGCGGAACTGAAGGAGCTGGAGCAGCGGTACGACGTTCTGGTGGCTGAGCTGGAAGAGATTGTCACAGCGGGGGACTCGATGACCCGCGGTGGACTCATCATGGAAATTCGTGCCGGGACCGGGGGAGAGGAGGCCGCTCTGTTTGCGGGGGACCTGTTCAACATGTACTCCCGTTTTGTTGAAAAACGCGGGTGGAAGCTCGAGTTGATGGAGTCCGCCGAATCCGACATGGGGGGATTCAAGGAAATTGTCTTCTCGGTGACAGGAGAAGGGGCCTACCATCAGTTGCAGTTTGAGAGTGGAGGGCATCGGGTCCAGCGTGTTCCCGAAACTGAAGCTCAGGGGCGGGTTCATACCAGTGCCGCAACGGTGGCTGTTCTTCCCGAAGTGAGTGAAGTGGAACTCGAAATTCGGGATGAAGATCTTGTCATTGAAACGATGCGTGCGGGCGGACCGGGGGGGCAAAAGGTCAACAAGACCGAAAGCGCTGTGCGAATCACCCACATCCCAACCGGGGTCGTTGTGAAGTGTCAGGACGAAAAGAGCCAGCACAAGAACAAAGCCAAGGCGATGCGCGTGCTGCGTGGGCGTATTCTTGAAGCGCAGCAGCGGAAAGCCGCCGAGGAACGGGCCAGTCAGCGGAGGACTCTGATCGGATCGGGTGACCGGAGTGAGCGTATCCGAACCTATAACTTCCCGCAGGGACGCTGCACGGATCATCGAATCGGATTAACCCTGTATAAACTCGACCAGATCATGCAGGGGGAGCTGGACGAACTGATCGAAGCTCTTCTGGAATTTGACCGTCAGGAGCGCCTCAAGGGGGGAGCGGAGTAGCAGCGAACAGGGCCACCGCCGATGTCTCAGTGTCGGGCGGGTGGCGCCAGCGAATTAAGACGGAGGGAAGCGGAGGTATTCGTTTCCGAGCCCTCGTCAGTCCACGGTTCCGAAACGTCTGGACGAGCCCCTCTGGCATGAAGACTTCCCTCTCTCAACTCTCCAGTGGATTGAAATTCCTTGGGGATTGAGATATCTGGGCATACAATACTGAATCATTCCGACGTTTGGTGCGATCGAGCCGGAAGCGATTTAACTCCGCAGATTTCGTTTCACACGTCTTTCCTTTTCCCGGATTCCTCTTTTCTTATGTCCAGCGAAGAACCATGGACGGTGAAGCGCATTCTGGACTGGACAATCCAGTACCTGAAGGAGAAGGGGAGCGCCTCGCCACGACTCGACGCTGAGGTCCTCCTGGCTCATGCGAGACGATGTCAACGAATTCAGCTTTATACCCAGTTCGATCAGCCGTTGTCGGATCAGGAACGGGCGACGATGCGGGAACTGGTGAAACGCCGTGCGGCTGCCGAGCCGGTGGCGTATCTGGTTGGGCATAAGGAGTTCTTCAGTCTGGATTTTGACACCCCTCCGGGAGTTCTGATTCCACGGCCGGATACAGAGACGCTGGTCATGGCCGCTCTGGATGTTCTGAAAACATCGCCGTCGCTCACGCGGGGACTCGATCTGTGCACCGGAACGGGATGCGTGGCGATTGCCATCGCAAAAAATCATCCGGGAATCGAGTTCACTGCGGTGGAAATCAGCCCGCAGGCGTTCGAAGTCGCTCGGGCGAACGTGGCCCGCCATCAGCTGGAATCCCGCATCGACCTCCTGAGCGGGGATCTATTTGAACCGATTCCGGAAGGGGAGCGGTTCGACCTCATCGTCAGTAATCCTCCCTATGTGGCTTCGGGAGAAATTGGGGAGCTGGCCCGCGATATTCGGGAGCATGAACCTCATCTGGCACTGGATGGCGGACCAGATGGTCTGGACGTCATTCGCCGAATCGTGCGAGAATCGCCCCGGCGGCTCAACCCGGGTGGCTGGCTGATGTTGGAATTGAGTCCCGAACAGGCCCCTGCTGCCATTCAACTCCTGCAGGAGAATGGCTTCACGAGTGTGACAGCGAAGAATGACCTCTCGGGGCAGGCCCGGGTCGTCGTCGGAAAATGGGAATCCTGATCATCAGGGAAGGGCCTCCGAGAGTCTCGGCGAGAAACAGTGTTCGGATGGAGCCGGCATGGAGAAGTTCATCGTTCAGGGAGGAGCCGTTCTTCGAGGTGCCGTCCGTGTAAGTGGCTCGAAGAATGCTGCGCTCCCGATCATGGCGGCCTCGCTGGCGATCCCCGGTCCGGTCACCTTGAGCAATGTCCCTGATCTGGTCGACGTTCGTACTCTTGCTCAGGTGCTCACCTCATTGGGAGCGAAGGTCGATCGCCTGCCCAACGGCGATCTGAACATCGAGGTCTGTCACGAGTCCGCGAACGTGGCGGACTATGAACTGGTCCGCCGCATGCGGGCGAGTGTCTGTGTTCTGGGGCCACTACTTGCACGCAGAGGAGAGGCCTGCGTTTCGCTCCCCGGTGGGTGTAACATTGGTCACCGGCCGATCGATCTGCATCTGAAGGGGCTGGCGGCTTTGGGGGCGGAGATTCAGGTCCGCAACGGGTACGTTCATGCCCGGGCCCATCGACTCCGCGGGGCAATGATTTATCTCGCTGGGCCGCATGGCAGCACCGTGACCGGGACGTGTAATGTCATGACCGCTGCAGCACTGGCCCGTGGAACAACTGTCATTGATGCGGCTGCCTGCGAACCCGAGGTTATTGCACTGGCAGACTTCCTCAATCAGGCGGGGGCACGCATCTCCGGGCAGGGGACATCGCGCATTGTGATTGAGGGGGTTGAGGAACTTCGTCCAACTGCCTTTTCAATCATCCCGGACCGCATTGAGGCCGCGACGCTGATGATTGCGGCAGTCATGACTCGGGGGACAGTGGAGCTGTCAAATGTCATCCCGTCCCATTTGAATGCTCCGATTGACATTCTCACATCGATCGGGGCCCGTGTTGAGTTGAACTCTGTTCCGACGCGATCCGCCCCAGCGATCCCTTCTGCAGTTGCTATGAATAGTGTGAGTGGCCGGGAAGCGGATGCGAACTCTGTTCGAATGCGAATTGACGTCCCGGGAGAGTTACTCCCCTTTGAAGTGACCGCTCTTCCCTATCCGGGAATCCCGACCGATATTCAGGCCCAGTTAATGGCTTTGGCGTGTACCATCCCGGGGACCAGTTTGATTCGCGATCATGTCTTCCCGGATCGATTCATCCATGTCGCGGAACTCATTCGGATGGGGGCCTGTATTCGGCATCAAGGCTCCTCTGCGATGATTACTGGCACGCATCGACTCACGGGGGCCAACGTGATGGCTTCCGATCTCCGTGCCAGCGCAGCACTGGTTCTTGCGGGATTAGCGGCCGATGGAGAATCGGTGATTCATCGAATTTATCATCTCGACCGTGGCTACGAATCTTTGGAATTCAAGCTCCAGCGACTCGGAGCGAATGTGATCCGTGCCGTTGACGAGAAGAGTGCTCCTCCATCGACCAGAATGTCTCCTGTGGAAACATTCCCGTTAAAGAAAACCGCGTAACGGTGGCTTCTTGTGCTTTTTAACGAGAGTCAACGCGAAGTGATACGGCGTCACAGTGGATGGAAAAAGTTCCTGACTGTCTACGATGACGCGGAACGCTTGTTTTTCCTCAATCTCTTCCAAATGACTTTCCTCACTCTGCTCTGAACAGAGTTGCAGTGTGTGCGCTTAATGGGATCGCTTTACTTTGCGATGTTCGGTCAGGATTCGAGCTGCCGTTTGGCGCCGTCTGTCGACAGCTGGAACGTGAGTGTCGATCTGCAGATTCTGCCGAAACGCTTATTATCGTTGATAGAGTTTAACGATTATTTATCTCATCAGCTTGTTGTCATTTGAAAATTGACTTCCGCAAATGGCATCCGGTGAATGCACACAGGGGCTGCACCGATAGCTATTGAAACGCAGCAACGATTTTCTAACTGTTCCAGGCTGCGTTCCTGAATTCTGGCAAGAGTGAACTTCAGGTTGACATCAAGTGGGCCTGCAGGATGTCAATCGTGCGGTGATTGTTCTTCTCATCGCGACCGAATGTCGTCACGGGCTGACGGCGCGGGCCATTCGAGGGAAGATTCCATGAAGCGACAAATCTCTTCTGCACTGTGGATGCGATGTCCCGAATTCGTGCGAAACCTGTTGGGAATTGCGGCTGGATTGTCGTCAGTCGCAGCAGTCGCTGGAGATGTCCCTCCTCCCCCTGCTGAAGGGGTTGCACCACCCAAAGCGATCCAGCGTTTTTCGTCGGATTACTGCCTGCCAGAGTTTTCGATGCCGGCAGCTTCTCCTTCCCAGTCATTTCTGAATGAGAACACTTCTGCTGCGCCCATTTCGACCCCTGCTCAGTCATTCGGCTTCGGGGGTGGACTCGCTGGGAATACACTCCTCGCCAGCAGTTATGCTCCGGCGATGATCGGGGACTTCTTCGGAATGTCTTCGAATGGAGGGGCCGCTCAATTTGCAGGGCATTTTGACGCCTATCTCGATGGAACTCCGAATCCCGGCTTCAACTTCAACAGTGGTGCTCCTTACTCTGGATCGCTGACGGGAACACTGGACATTGAACAGTTCTCACCGGAAGATGCCGATACAACGATCAGTGGATTCACAACGAATGTGACGACTCTTCTTCCACAGAATGGAGGAGTAAATGGCGCCTACGGGATCCAGAACAATCAGCAAGTTCAAAGTCTAGTGGCTAATTTTGCTGCAAGCATTTTAGGTCCGGGATTTCTGGTTCCAGGATATATCGAAGGTGGTGACACCACTGGAGAGAACGATCGGAATTTCTACATTGACGAGAATAACCCGACGATGGCATACGCGAATTGGGGATACGACTATTATAATACAATCGTGACTCCCGGTGGAACGATCGCTGCGGCTCCCGGTGCAAATATCGGTCGCCAGAAGCTCTCCGAGAATACAAGTCCGATTCCCCGTGATCGTGTGTTTATTAACTACAACTACTTCAATAACACACCATTAGCCCCCGGTGGAGTGAATGTGAACCGGGTCACGCCCGGTTTCGAAAAGACCTTCTTCGACGGACGTATGTCCTTCGAAATGAGAGCACCATTCGCTACCACTCTTGATAATACAGTCGATATCAATGGGCTGACCAACTCAAAGGATACTGAGTTCGGCAACCTGACCATGTATTTCAAGGCTCTCCTGTGGCAGACGCAGAGACTGGCATTCTCTACCGGTCTGGGGGTGACGGCTCCCACAGCTCAGGACTTTGCATTTGTCGATAATGGAACACAGGTCGTCCGGGTCGACAACGAGTCGGTTCACCTGCTTCCGTTCTTCGCTGTGCTCTACACTCCCAACTCACGGCTGTTTGCACAGGCAATGATGCAGTTCGATGTTGATGCCAACGGGAACCCCG
This sequence comes from uncultured Planctomicrobium sp., assembly GCA_938015865.1. GTDB lineage: Bacteria > Planctomycetota > Planctomycetia > Planctomycetales > Planctomycetaceae > Planctomicrobium. The sequence continues at coordinate 12,453 of CALLWY010000076.1, read as the reverse complement.
TCAGCGTGTCGGGCTTTGATAGCGTCAGTGGAACTTACACGGGTGACCTGGTGCGGATTGGTCGTCCTTACGACTACACGTACATGTACCTCGATTTCAACGTCGGATACTGGACCTATCTGGCTCCCAACTCCGGTCGCTTCATCACCGGTTTTGCCCCGATGTTTGAAGTGCATGTGAACCAGACCGTCGGCGCTGCTTCTGCGACACGGGCGGTGGTCGATGGAGTTCCCTGGCAGTTCACCTCTCCCGGTTCGCTCTCCAGTGTGAATGCAACTGTCGGTGCAAACATGATCCTGTTGGATCGGGCGACGTTGACTCTGGGCTATGGAACACCGATTGGTGGAACCGACCAGTTCGACGGAGAGTTTCGCCTCAGCTTCAACTGGCTGTTCGGAAACAGCCGTCCAAATAATCCGCTCACCCGGGTGAATACTTTCTGATCGCGAATTGAAACGCGTTTCAGTTGCCGGATTTCGGGCAACGTCTCTGCTCACGCATGAGTGGCGGCGCTGCCCGCTTCTGTTTTTGTCGCTTCATTTCGCCAACTGCGAAAGTGGTGCAACAGAAGGAGGGCAGGGAAGCGAAATTCACTAGGAGGTTACGGACCGACCTGATCCACTTCGTCGCTATTTCGCAGAGAATTTCCCATGGCATCGGTCGCAGCCTGAGAATTCAATTTGGTCGACTTGTTGGCTTGAAGTGAATTCAGACGCGACCGGGTTAGCAGTTGTCGCTTCAGCTCGCATCGTTGCGCGAGGACCTGATGGAATTCAAAGGCCCAGTTCCGGCGACGTCGGAACGGTTGGAGAAGTTCCCTGACCTCATCCATGCTGGCGGGACGCTGAGCAGGATCGATTGCCATCATGCGTTCAATGATTTTCACCAGCTCCGCCGGCACGGTGGGATTGACCGCATCCACCCGTGGGCGAGGATCGGTCCGGTGGGCGGCAACGGTTGCCTGACGCGTTTCGCGAGGGAATGGGCGTCGGGCGGTGAGTGCCACGTACAGCGTGCACCCCAGACTGTAGATATCTGCCCGGCCATCGACTTTCATGCTGTCGATGGATTGTTCCGGGGCAATGTAGTCTGCTGTTCCCAGGCAATCCTGCCCGAAGATCATCGCCAGAGAAAATTCATCATCGTCTGCATTCTGATCGGTGAGAGTCAGTCCGAAATCGAGCAGTTTGGCATGGCCGAACCGGTCGACCAGAATATTGTCCGGTTTGACGTCCCGATGGACCATCCCACGGGCGTGCAGGTATCCCAGACCTTGAGCAACCTGAGAAATCACGTCGCAGGTGGCGTCCCATTTCATCGGGCCTGCAGAGAAGCTAATCCCCTCCAGCAGTGTGACTCCTTCAAACAGTTCCATGGCCATGAACTCGGTTTGACCATACAGGTCAGTTCGAGTGCCGAGTTCGAGTGTTCGAACCAGTTTCGGATGATCGACCAGCATCCCCGCTTTGGCTTCGACTCGGAATCGGGCACGCATTCCGTTGTCGTGCTTGAACTGTTCCCCAAGAATCTTCATCGCAACCCGGTCGCCAGTTCCAACGTGACGGGCGATGTAGACGAGTCCCATTCCGCCGAAGCCAAGGATCTCAAGAAGAACGTAATCGTTGACCCTGAGTCGTCGGCCCTGTCCCTTGAGAATCTCTTCCGCCTGAAAGCGGGTCGTAATGCCGGCCCGAATCGCGAGCTTGGCCAGTTCGGTGGGATCATTTTCACGTTGGACGCGGGGATGCGAGAGAAATTCCTGTATCTTCTCCTCAGGGAGAATTTTGCTTTTGAGTAATTGCTCCCGGAAAGCGTCCGTGGTTTTGAGCATCCCGCTGAACCTCACATGTCGGCGAATACCAACTCAAGTGTGTCTGGTGATAATGTCTCTGGTGATACAGGGTAACGATGGATCAGATGCTGTATTGGAGAACAGCTTCAGAAAGCGGAAGCTTTCCATGAAGGGCGTAATTTCATCATATCGTGCCTCTTGAATGGGTTGAAGCACTTGTTCTGAAAAATTCCGGATTCCCGGCGTGATCGGGAGGAATTTTCCGGAGTTCCCGGGGAACGCCTCATGTTTTGCTGATTCCTCACCTTTCTGCCACACATGCAGGGCTCAGCAGCAGCCGTGCCGGAATCTGACGCAGATGTTATGATTCAGGTCATTCCATCCACCGTCTTCAGATTACGATCGCGACAGAAAATATGAAGGACTTCGTCGATATCGACGGCATACGCCTGCATCTCGGACATCCGGACCGGTCGGATTCAGCCTGGATTGGGCAGCGGGAAATCCTCCAGCAACTTCTTGCCTGCTGGCTGGTGGTCGATGAGCGTGACCTGCCGCTCTCGCCTCGGCTTGTTGGAACCCCGGGGATTGGAAAAACGTCGCTGGCCATTGCGGGGGCCAAGGCACGTAAGCAAGATCTGTACATTTATCAATGTACTGCGGACACACGTCCGGAAGACCTGCTGGTGACACCGGTTCTGGCAGAAAATGGAAAAATCCAGTACCAGGCGAGCCCGCTGGTGACCGCCATGATTCGTGGAGGGGTCTGTGTTCTGGACGAAGGGAACCGGATGAACGAAAAGTCGTGGGCCAGTCTGGCTCCGCTGCTCGATCATCGCCGCTACGTCGAATCCATCGTGGCTGGGATTACCATCCCCGCTCACCCGGACTTTCGTTGCGCTGTGACAATGAACGAAGACGATTCGACCTTCGAAATCCCGGACTACATCCTGTCCCGGTTGCAGCCGACACTGACTCTTGGATACCCCACTCGGGATGATGAACTCGCGATCCTGAAATACCATCTCCCCTTCTCAGATGAAGAGATGCTCAATCTGACCGTCGAGTTCCTTCAGAAGTCACACGAATTGAAGCTCGATTTCTCCACTCGGGATGGCATCAATGTGCTTCGATTTGCCTTGAAGATGCTGGCTGCCGATCCCCAGCATCCCGTTGGAAAAGATGCGGTCTGGCGGGCGGCCTTGGAGAAGTGTCTTGGGGCGGATGCGTTGGACCTGCAGTCCCTCTCGGAGAAGAAACGCCAGTCATTGGGGGGAAATGCGGTCCCGATGGGGCTGGGAGATTTCTTTTTCGATCCCAGCCATCCCTTGCATCCCGACTACGAAGGGGAATACGACGACGAAGATGATGAAGATGACCAGATCATCTGATCACATAAAGACCTTCGTCACGTTGACCGCGTCGCTTCCCTAGGCAGCTTTGGGAGAGATGACGATCGTCGGAAGCCTCTCGAAATCTCTCCCAACAGCTGATTCCCAAATCGGATGGGGCTGACTTCTGGAACCTTATTCCAGAATGTCGGAAATATGGGCGACGCGGTCCACCAGTGGGATGACCTTGGGCTGGTAGAGCGTGACATAGGCTTCTGCCGTCCGATGGACTTCCCAGGCCTCTTTTGACTCCCACCGCTCAATCAGCAGAAAGACCTTGGGGTCCGACTGGGAGTGGCAGACATCGTATTGTCGGCATCCCGGCTCGGAACGGGACAGCTGTCCGCACTTTCGAAGCAGGTCACTGACGACGGGAATATCTGCTTCATTTTTGACGGTCAGAATGACGTTGGTCGCGAACATGACAGCTTTCTCGAAAAAGTGGCGCCGAGTTTGATATGGTGCGGTTTCCCGCCGCTCCATATGATATCGACCGGTCAAGAATTTGTCTTACTCCTGTCAAAACCGATCTGAAAACAGACATTAGACGAGCCGGTGATGTCCAACGAATTGTTGAAGAAACTCGAGTCGCGCGACGCAGTGGTTGGAGTCATCGGACTCGGGTATGTGGGGCTCCCCCTGCTGGACGCTTTCTTCAACGCCGGTTACCGAACCATTGGGTTCGACGTTGATGAACGTAAGGTGGTCTCGCTCAATGCCGGGCAAAGCTATATCAAGCATGTTTCCTCCGACCGGGTTGCGGAATGGCGGGAGTCGGGCCGCTTTGAAGCAACGGCTGAACCAGAAATGCTTGCTCGGGCAGACGCGATCGTCATCTGCGTCCCCACCCCATTGAATGACAGCCGGGACCCGGATCTGTCGTTCATTGTCGGGACGGGAGAGACCCTTGCTCCCCATCTTCGAGGGGGGCAACTTGTTGTGCTGGAGAGCACGACTTATCCGACGACAACCCGGGATGTGCTCCTCCCGATTCTCGAACGATCTGGCAAAAAAGCAGGAACCGATTTCTTTCTCGCATACAGCCCCGAGCGCGAAGATCCCGGGAATCCGGTGTACTCCGCAGCGAAAATTCCGAAAGTCGTTGGCGGAATTGATGATGTCAGTCTGAATCTGGCCTGTGCGCTCTATCGACCAGCAGTGGCACAGGTGGTCCCTGTCCGGACGCCGGAAATCGCAGAAGCAGCGAAGATCCTGGAGAATACGTACCGCGCGGTCAATATTGCTCTGGTCAACGAACTGAAGATGCTATTTGACCGGATGGGAATCGACATCTGGGAAGTGATCGAAGCGGCGAAAACAAAGCCGTTCGGGTTTCAGGCGTTCTATCCCGGGCCCGGTCTGGGGGGGCACTGCATCCCGATCGATCCGTTCTACTTGACCTGGCTGGCTCGTCGACAGGGGCTTTCGACACGCTTCATTGAATTGGCAGGGGAAGTCAATTCGCGGATGCCGGAATATGTCATTCAGCGACTGACAGAATTCCTGAACGATGTTGGGAAACCGGTGCGGGGAAGCAAGATCTGTCTTCTCGGGATCGCCTATAAGAAGGATGTGGATGACCCGCGAGAAAGCCCTTCATTCCACCTCATGGAACTGCTTCTCCAGCGGGGAGCGATCGTGACCTATAACGATCCACACATTCCCCAGATGCCGGCAATGCGCCATCACCCGGATCTTCCGGCATTGCAAAGCCAACCGCTCACTCCAGCGTATCTGGCGGAACAGGACTGTGTGCTGATTGCGACCGATCATTCTGCTTACGATTATGAAATGATCGTTCAACACTCGCAGCTCATTCTGGACACACGGAATGCGACCCGTCATGTCCGGTCAGGGGTAGAAAAGATTCGCCGCGCCTGACCAGAGCACTTTGCCATCCTTCGGGGCCTGGTCCGCAATGCTGCTCGGATTGCGTTCCGTCGGGGCGCACGAAACAAGCCGCATACGGCACGCATGCGGCTCGAGTCGATGTTTTTTGTGGACTCCCGTGATTGCACACGGGACGAACCGGGCGATTAGATCACGCCGCCATGGGTGCGGTAAGGAGTCGCGACGTCTGGCATATCGAGAAACCAGACCCGTTCCCAGATTTCGGGGATCTGCCGATAGTTCTCGGACTGATAAATCATCTGCCGCACACGTTCATCCGGGCTGGCACTCCAGATCGGAATAATACATCCGGACTGGGCCGTCAGGGTCGCTGTCATCGCAAGCAGCAGGAACAGTTTCCGCATGAGTCTCCTCCGTGAGTCCTTGTTGCAGTCGCAACGCGGGACAGTCGACAGCTCTCGTTCGAATCAATCCTTGATCAAACGAATGCTACCAGCCTGACGAGTTGGATTTCCTGATCGGCAAAAGTACCCATCCTTTGGTGAAACCGAACTGGTTGCCGTTGTCGGGTGACTCTTGCCGAATTGTGATTGAAAAATGGATTCAAATCGTTCAGGTCGCCAGGGGTCGACTCATGTCGACGGCATTACTCCGGGCGGCTTTCTTCCGCACCACCCGTTGGAGGTGGTGGGCTGAACGATGACAAGGTTGGGGTTGGTGTTGTGGGGAGTTGTTCTGGCTCAGCGGGAGGTTGAACGGATGGTTGGGAAGCAGATTCACTCGCTGCACGAGCGGATGCTTCCTGCAACTGCAGGACCCGTTCTTCCATCTCCTTGCCGGGCTTGAACGTCACCACAAATTTTTCCGGAACATCCACCCGCTCACCAGAACGGGGGTTGCGAGCTTTCCGGGCGGCTCGCTTCTTCACTTCAAACACACCGAAGTTACGAAGTTCAATACGTGACTCCGTGACAAGTGTGTCAATAATGGCTTCAAACGTCTTCTGGACGATTTCTTTCGTCTTCAGTTGAGTGAGACCGCATTCTTCGGAGATCGTTTTGACGATTTCTTTTTTGGTCACGTCTGGCCACTCCCGGCTGTTCCTGGCGTTCGTAAGTGCTGGCGACTGCCGTGTGCAGTCTGCACTCAACTGTAAATGCAACAGCAACTTACTGTCAAGTAGCGGGAGTGATCAGATTCTTCTCTCAGGTCCGTTTGCGACCTGATGAGAAGAAACTCACACTCTTCATCGGCTATCGGAAGGGCGGTGAATGAGGACAATTCGAAAAAATCGCCAAAGTTTATCCAAACTCCTTAACTGAAGAGATCACCGAAACAATCAACGAATGTTTCAACGACTATTGTTAAGTAATCGGTTGTTCTTTGTTTGATGTAACCAATTTTGGTGTATTGGTTTATGGTTGATTTTTCGTATGGCGTGCGAACCAGGGGGAAAACTGTTAGCTCTACCGTGAGGCAGGCGAGAGAGATGATTCTTTGACCTCGGAAGGCCGATCAACGCACTTTCTGGCGTTTTCAGTTGGGCCAGACTCGAGGGCGGAGAGATTGAGGGAGGATTTTTCCTGTTCCGACAATCAGGAATTGGATCTTCAGAAATCTGTGGCACTCGCCACTTGGGACATCAAGTCCTGCCTGTGATCAGTTCAACGCAAGTAACCGAAAAATGGGGAGATGTGACATGAGCTTTCAGTCGTTGATTGATGAATACGCGGCCGGGGTGGACCTGCTTCGGGAAGCTGTTCAGGGGATGACTCCGGAACAACTTCGGGCGACGCCAGTTCCCGGGAAGTGGTCGACGCAACAGGTCATTTGTCACATCGTTGATTTTGAGCCGATCTATGCGGATAGGATTAAACGGGTGATCGTCGAGGACGAACCACTTCTCATGTCAGGTGATCCTGATCGCTTCGCGGCTGGACTCTGTTATTCCGAACGGGATGTTGAAGTGGAACTGGCCCTCGCTGCAGCGGTTCGGGCACAACTGGTCACCATTCTTCGCTCACATCCGGAGTCGATCGCCCAGCGTGTCGGACGTCACAATGAAGATGGACCAGTGACGCTGGAAACTCTCTTGAAACGGATCACCGGACACATTCCACACCATGTGAAATTTATCAGGGAGAAACGCGCAGCGATGGGAATCTGAGGTGGGAGACTGACGCACGTGGCGGCGATGTGTCACTGCACCGTTTCTGTTGAGGTGACTTCTTCTCAGCCGAAGATCGCCACGATCGAGGGGCGCTCATGGTTGTCATGGCGCCCCACGCTCAGATTTCTGCCAAGTCGTACGTTGCCACGATGACAGTTCTTGCCTTGCGCTTCGGCATTTCGCCCGGAGCTGGTATAGTCCCCCCAGCCGACTCAACCTTGAGAGGTCTGGAACTGATGCGAGAACTGAATGTCTGATTCCGTCGTCCCGGGGAGTCGATCGCCGGAGGCGGAAACCCCGTTAGCCCGTTTATTTCGTGTCGTTCCTGCGCTGGATTCGCTGCGGAATTACTCGCTACGTACGTTAAGTCTGGATTTTACTGCCGGGCTGACGGTCGCTGCTGTCGCAGTTCCTCAAGCGATGGCGTACGCGCAGATCGCTGGAATTCCTGCTCAGTATGGGCTTTATACCGCGATTGTCATGACTGCGGTCGGAGCGATCTTCGATTCCTCCCGGCACCTGATCAATGGGCCGACCAATGCGATATCGATTGCTGTTCTGAGTGCGCTCGTCACGTTTGATGAATCTGACCGGATTTCAGCCGCCATCTTGCTGGCAATGATGGTGGGACTTTTGCAACTCGTGATCACTCTCCTGCGTCTGGGAGACCTGAACCGGTTCATCTCCCATTCTGTAATTGTGGGATTCACCACGGGAGCGGCGGTTTTGCTGGTCATGGATCAGCTGAAGAACCTGCTGGGACTCAAGCCACAGGGAGGGGGAGAAGATCATTTTCTCTCACGATTTGCCCATACGTTGTCACAGATCAATGAGACACATTCCTGGACGGTCCTGCTGGGGCTGGGAACGATTGTGATTGCCCTCGTTTTGCGATGGTTGAACCGGACATTCGAAATACGACTTCCCGAATTCCTCATCGCAATTACGTGTACTGCTGTCATCGTCTGGATGTTTCAGCTGGAAGAGGAAGGGGTTGCGGTGGTTGGAACCATTCCGGCAGGTCTCCCCGGCTTCGCACTTCCTCACTGGAACTGGTCCTGGATTCGAACGATGTCCGGCAGTGCTTTTTCCATTGCACTTCTTGGACTTCTGGAGGCTGTTGCGATGGCGAAGGCCATTGCGGCTCAATCTGGTCAGAAGCTGGACGTGAATCAACAGTGCCTCAGTGAAGCGCTCGCCAATCTCACGGGAAGTTGTTTTCACTGCTATCCCGGCTCCGGCTCCTTGACCCGGTCAATCGTCAACAGGGACGCGGGGGCTCAGACTCAGTGGTCGGGAGTGATTTCGGCTGGGGCTGTTGCCATGACGGTCATGTTTCTGGCCCCATTGGCGTATTACATCCCGCGAGCAGGGCTGGCAGGGATTCTGATGATCTCCGCGTGGCGTCTGGTGGAATGGGATCAGTTGAAATATTACCTGCGCACGACCCGGTTTGATGCCTGGATTGTCGGGGTGACAGCCGTTTCTGCTGTGGCGGTCTCCATCGAGTTCTGTGTGCTGATCGGCATCCTGATGTCATTTCTGCTTTACGTGCCCCGCGCTGCCAGAGTCCATCTGACCGAACTGACGATCAGTTCGGATCGCGTCATCCGGGAGCGAATCGAAGGGGATTCCCGTTGCAGTCGGATTCGAGTCTTCTCAATTGAGGGAGAGCTCTTTTTTGGAGCGGCTCCAGAACTCGAAAAGCACTTTCAGACCATTGAAGAGGTTCGACACGATGGGGTTCGGGTGGTCGTGCTGCGAATGAAGCGCGCCCGTAATCCGGATGCCGTTTGTCTGCACGTCATTGACGAGTTCATCGAGCGAATGCGGAAGCATTCTGTCGTGGTGATTCTCTGTGCCTTGCGACCAGACATGATGAAGGCACTGGAATCGGCCCGCATTCTGGCTCGACTGGGACGGGAGTACGTTTTCGTCTTTGAGGAGAATGGGGCGGTCTGGACCAGTACTCTTCAGGCAGTCAGCTTTGCCTACACCATCATTGAAGATGATCTTTGCCCGAATTGCCCCCGCAAGAGTGACGGGAACACCTCTGACGGCTGGACGTACGCGATCTAGAACGCATCTCATGAACGTATGGCGTTCCAGAGGTGAAAACACCCTGTTTGCGCGACAAACGACCGCGACACACCCCTGAGACAGGGATTAACGGCGAGGCTTACTTCCTTTTCCCCCCTGGTTCTTCCCTTTGGTGAACTTCCTCTGGGACTGCTGACCTTCGGTCGCATTCTTGGCCTGATCCGCCGCTTCCCTAAGCTTGTCCCACCAAGTCGGCGCTTTGGTGGTGGAGGTGGCAGCTGCGCCTGCTTTCTTTGCCGAGCGGGGAACGCTGTCCACGATTTGCGGTTTGACGTCCGCAGGGTCCTCCGCGACGGCCTCTGCGAGAGCGAGCTGATGGGTTGCCAGACTCTTCTTGAGGTAGAGCCGCTCCGTAATTCCCCACAGGCTACTGGCGATAAAGTACAGACACAGTCCCGATGGGACGTGATAGAACATGAACCCGATGAAAATCATCATGAAGTTCATCATTCGGTACTGCATCGCCTGTTCTTCGGAGGTCGGCGGTGGAGTGAACAACTTCTGCTGCACAACGAACAGGGCGACGGTGATAAATGGCAGCAGGTTCAGTTCGGTCCATCCCAAAAGCGGGATGCGGAATGGAAGTTGGGCAATGGCGTCCGGAGCAGCGAGGTTGTCGATCCACAGGAACTTCGCCAGTCGCAAATCCACTGCGTGATACAGCGAGTTATAAAGTCCCAGGAAGATGGGAAGCTGAATCAGTGCCGGGAGGCATCCCATCAATGGCTGATAGTTGTGCTTCTTCTGAAACTCACGATAGGCCCGGGCGAATTCTTCTGGCTGACCCTTATAGCGCTCCTGCATCTCCTTCATCTTCGGAGCGAGAATACGCATCTTCTCGGCTTCAATCGCCTGCTTCTTCGAAATGGGCATCATCCCCAGTCGAACGACGACAGTCAGCGCGATAATTGCCAGAGCGTAAGGGAGTCCGAGGCTGTGGAAGAACCCCAGAACCATCAGCATGATTTTTGAAACGAACGCGAACCAGCCCAGTTGAATAATCGGTTCTGCATTCAGTTCGCTCAGCAGGGCAGGGCGTTTTGGGCCGAAGAAAACCTTGAACTCATTGACGACATCCCCCTCAGCCGGAACCGACAGGTCGGACGACTGCATGACAATGGACATGTCACTCAAATCAGGCCGTTTCCGGTCCAGATAAAGCAGCTGTGGCTTGGTGACGGCGATGGGATTGCCCTGCTTGGCTTCCGCATCGCGCTGGGGGAAAACCAGAGCGGCGAAGTACTGTTCGTCAATTCCTGCAAACAGGAGAGGTGCTCTCCAGTCCGGGATCGCCTTTCCACCGGGACGCTGCGATTTATCGAACTGCTTGACCAGTGCGGATGCAAGGAGATTGGTGTAGGTGATCTTTTCGCTGCGGGGGTTATCGAACGTCCCGAGTTTGATCTCCCGAAACAGTCGAGTGTTTTCCACATTTTCCAGCGGAACTCCCACCGGTCCCTGAAGGAAATATTCCGTCCGGACCTCTTTGCTGGAGAGATTGCGAATCGTCAGAGTGACATCCAGCATGTATCCCGCGACATCGGTATCCCGATTGGCAGGATTCACCTTGGGAAGGGTGTACGTCTTGATGACTTCCAGATCGCCCGCAGGGGAGGGGTACCGGAAAGTGACCTTCTCGGCATCCTGACTCACAATTTCCCAGTTCACCGCGTCCAGCGTCAGGCCATGTTTGGCCAGCGCCTCATTGATCTGGGGGATGCTGGTATCGAATGTCTTCGGGATGGGACCGGCGCCGACATTTCGGATGACGTCGTTCCCCACCAGCCGGACCTGAGACTTTCGGTCCAGCGTGGTATAGCGGGGATCATTGAGCCAGACCCCATTGATGGCTCCCCCCTGAGTCGTCAATTCCACCTTCAGAAGGTAACCCGCATCCAGTCCGGCGTCACCGAGGGTCACCGTCCGGGCCGGGAAGTCTGCAGGCTGGGGATTTTCTTCCGTTGGCTGCTGATCGGGGGCGTTGGAATCCGGTTTCAGTTCCGGCGTGTCCTTGTCGGCAGCCTCTCCATCCTTCCGCTCAGGATCGAGTGGTTGAAGAGCAAGATTTTTGTTCTTGTTGGGTGGTTGAGGGAACCAGTCTGGAAACAGTATCGGAGCGACCTGCATCCAGCCAAAGAAGAGTGTGACCGCCACCAGAGCGGAAAGCATTTGACGACGTTGGTCCATCCACAACCCGACAAATCTCTTTTGAGAGACTGTCCCTTTCAAGTTCAGCGGCTAGCTGTAATCGATTCTTCAGAGCCGGCGTCAGGAGTATTCCTGCCGCAAGCATATCCCCTTGATGCGAAAAATGTCGTACCCCCCCAATTCCTGATGGAATCCAGCAGGGAGAATGTGCATCAGGAGCCGACGTTTTCATCCGCACCGCGTTCGTTGCATCGCTACTGGCGGAATCATTCTGACCCGCGTCAGATGAACGGACGAGCAGGACTCGCAGCTCAACTGATTTTCATGATCTCTGCCAAATCCGGGCGGTCCTGTTGCCAGGGAGTTCCCGGTCCGGACGAGGGGAGCAGATGCCTGAGCACGACAACGGCGTCATTTCACCGGCTGCTCAGGATTGTAAGGTTTCCTGTTCCCGCCACAAGAAACGCGGCCGAATCCCCCCGATTTCGTGCCAGATCACTCACCGAAACTCCGAAACATTTCCCAGTTTACGTCGTCCGGAGCTGGTTGAATAGCGAAAATCGCGAGAGGAGACTTTGGGAATCTCGTCCAGGTTGGTCGGATCGGAATCCAGTCTGTTGTCCGGTCCGCTCCTGTGGTCCCGTCAATGACACGATGTCATTCCTCAATGTCATTCCGAATGCGAACAAGATTCACACGTCGGGATCAAGAACGAGGAGAGCGCGGATGAAGGATGAAATCAAAACCGTTCTGCAAGACAGTCGTCGAACGATTTCCCGATCACCGAAGTTGGATGATGCTTCATCGGACCCAAGTAGAGAATTGAATCGGAAAAAGAATATCTGATTCAATACGAAGATGAGCTGCCGAGAGATCCGTCGGCAGCTCATCCGATTTTCACAAAAAACAGTTGGCTATGCTAACAAAAATCAGGAATCGTCAGCCCCCTGTTTTTAACAAGAGCTGTCCGAGGGCCTGGACACAAGGGCACTTGGATCGAC
>CALLWY010000075.1 GCA_938015865.1 uncultured Planctomicrobium sp. | reverse complement strand
AAGCGTCTCTTGCCGTCTCCCCTTTGCGTCTCACCGTCTTCACGTCTTTGCGTTCAGTTCTCTTTTCCCTGTCGGTGACCGTTCCCGAGTGTGAAATTCGCCATTTTCAAGGACGCTCGTCCTGCCGGAGTCAGCAATCCGTCGACGACCGGCGAAGAGAACGCAGAGACGGAGAGACGCGGGGACGCAGAGAACGATTTCGCCCCTGTCTCAGGGGGGCGCGATCAGAAGTTGTTCCGTCTGTTCGTTGAGATGAGCTCCAAAGGAAGCTGTTCGTTTCCTCTTTGCGTCTCACCGTCTTCGCGTCTTTGCGTTCAGTTCTCTTTTCCCTGTCGGGGACCGTTCCCGAGCGTGAATTTGGCCCCTTTCAAAGGCGCCCCTCCTGCCGGGATCAGCAATCCGTTGACGACCGGCGAAGAGAACGCAGAGGCGATGAGTCGCGGGGACGCAGAGAATCACTTTGCCCCTGTCTCAGGGGAGTGTCGCGGTCTCTTGTCGCTCAATCACAGTGCTTTCTCACTTCTGGAAGGCCATGCATTCGTAAGATGAATTCTAGCGTCGCTTTCTCAATGGATGCTGGCTTGGGCCGTAGTAGGCTTCGAGGTCCAGGTGTAATTTGGCTTCACGCTGGCGTGGTGGGAAGAGGCCATAGTCACGTTGACCATCGATCACGTAGTACGGTGTGACCCGGTCCGGGAGCAGATACATCTTCTGTTGTGTCTCCAGGCTCAGCGGTTTGGCTCCAACACGGCCAAACACTGCAATCTGATTTCCGGATTCATCCACCGCCCGGTCCCGGTCCACTCCTTCGGAAATCGCATAGGCATGTCCGCCATGCGGAATGGGATATGTCGCGATCAGACGCGGGGCAGGTTGTGGAAGGAAGGCATCGTATCCCGGAGTCTCCGGCGAGGTGAGCTGAATCACCCGAAGCCCGTTATGGCCATCGGCAACAAAGGCGAACTGGCTCGCGTAGTAGATGCCGAGTTTGACATCGTAGACATCATTCATCTGTCCGTCGGCGTCGTAGGCCATGTACATCTGCGGGGCTTCCGGACGGGTGACATCGATCATCACCAGACCCTCTTCTCCAGCGGCAACGTAGGCGATGTTTCTGGCGACATAGGACCGTCGGGCATTCTTCATCCTCATCGCTGTGACGGGAACAGGATTCGCCAGCTGGGTGACATCCAGCACCTTGAAGCCTTCCTCATCGCAGACAAATGCGTAACGGAACTGGACCTGAACATCGCGCGGATTGCAGAGGAATTCGCGTCCGACAACAGAAACAATGCAGGGGTTAGTCGGGTCCTCCAGCGAGACAACGACCAGTCCCGCATCACAGCAGACATAGGCATAGGTTCCGACGATGGTGACCGACCGGGCTCCATTGAGGGCGCCATTCGGATTAAACTTCACATCGGCTTTGATGAAGTTGTTAGTGGGATCTCCATCGAGCAGCGTTCCCGCTCCAATGAGGATCAGCCCTTCATAAAGGTCCGTGCCGTAGATGTATGCATAGACAGGATGAACTGGAGTCTCATGGTTTTCCGGGAGATGAGTCCGGGTCGGATCGGGGGCGATGGTCGTCGGAGCAGCCACTGAGGTGGCATACTTCGTCCGGACGTAGAAACGCTGCCCCATCGGAGAGACGGGAGCTGTCGTAATTCGCTCGGAGAAGCCCTTGTGATCGATGAAGGCGATATCAAAGACACGGATTCCCCCTTCCCCGCACGCTGCGTAGAGGTATTCTCCGCGTGCCAGCAGGCTCTTGATCTCCGGCTTCTGGAACGGGCGAATGAATTTGTCTCCGATATCAACGCCCGGATGCTCGTGAGCGTGTGCCAGCTCGCAGTTCCGGTCACAATGTTCCTGGAATCGTTCCGGATAAACGGTCCTGTGCATGGTGCTGCCGATGACCGTTTGCGGCTCATCACGCTCGGTGACAATGACTCCAAACAGTCCATGATCTCCGGCCCCGACCCAGCAATACCGGCCCACAAAGTTCATGAAGTTGGTCCCCTGCATAAGCAGCTGGGCCATCTGGGCATTGTTGTCCCGATCTGCTGAGAGGTGGCAGTCGGTACAGTTCTTGGTTTCTTCCTTCCCACGGACGGTGTGGGGAACATTTGTGCTGAAGGCGATCCCACTCAGCCCTTCTGCGGAAATGGTTTGCTGCTGGTGATAGATTGCTTCCCGCTTGTCGTTGTAGGACGTCACGTGAATCGCGCAGGAGGAGCGGGCCGGACCGATCCTGTTTCCTGTGACATTTCCATCATGGGCGAGCATGTAGACATCTTCTCGCAGCGTCTGGAAGTTATAGGAAACATAGTTCCGGGTGATATCCCCTTCGTTATGAAGGTCTGGAAGTTTCTTGTTCGCTTTCTGCGGGAGATGGCACCCGAAGCAGCTGGGGTTCCAGGACGAATGGCACGCAATACAGCTGATGGCCTGATTGCTGTGGGCACATTGCGAAGGATCATCCGGGATGTCTCCCCAGATAAACTCCCCTCGTTCGTTAAAGCGAACCGTCTTCGCGAGTGCTGCTCGCGGGTTGTATGTGGGATGTGATGGATCAAGGGTATTGGCGACCTGCTTGACCTCCCAGCTCAGATCCGGTTCGACAATCGAATTCTGAATGATCTTGTCCCCGCGAACTTCAAACCGCCGCTTGCCGAAGGGGGTGCGCAGGGCCATCAGGTCCCGACCGTTTTCCTGCGGCGCGGGGCGTTCCGTGGCCGCCGGACCGGAAGTTCGCATTTTTGCGTACCCGTCTTTCAACAGGCTTTCGGTCGCGGTACCGTGACAGTCTTCACAGCGGATTTCAATTGCGGCGCGGACTTCCCCGTACAGCTTTCCGTTTCCGTGGACATCCTGTACGAAGTGGCAATCGACGCAATGCATCCCTTTTTCAAGGTGAACGTCCAGCAAATGGACCGGCGTGCCGCGTTGTTCCTCGATCAGGCGTTTTTCAAGCTCCATCAACTGATCGATGGTTCGTTGATCTCGATTCCGGTGAAGCTCCCGCTCCAGCATGGGCAATTCGACCGCCTTCTTGCGGTCGGCAGCTGTCGGTGTGGGGATGACGTTTCCGAATCGATCGAGATGACGGCCGTATTTATCCTTCTTGAAGACCGCCTTGAAGACCCATCCGTGCCCATTGAAATCCCCAAAATAGGAATGACGGAGTTCGGGATTCAGATCAGAGAGCCGTTTGAGGAATTCCGGATCTGACCAGAGTCCCCGTGTTGCGATTTCGTTGGGGTCAGAAATCTGGGACTGCGTGAACTCTTCTGCCGTTGGCTTGCGTTCATGATGAGGATACATGAACTGACCATCGGTCTCGAGATCCCACCACATGTAGCCCACATAGCTGTTCATCACCGTCGTCCCGGGATGGATATGACAGACAATGCATTGGCTCGTAGGCATTCCGGTGACGAAACGGTGTTCGACCGGGTGGCCGGATTCGTCCTTCGGGATTGTTGGATCGACATGCCAGACGAGATCGTCTGGAGCGGCAGCCGCCTGACCTTGATTTCCATACTTGGCCCAGGGGCCTGAGTTCACCGGAGAGCGATCATTCGCATAGACCATGTGGCAGGCGGTGCATCCGCTGGAGCGGAAATCACCTGCGTGGTCGTTCGTTCCCAGAAAGTTGAGTGTGGGGTCAAACAGTCGCGTTTTCTGAAGTCCGATAAAGACCGGATCGGTCCGGTTCAGGGTTCCGAGACCTCGATTGCTGAGTCGCTGACGTGGACGCCCCGGTTCCTCCAGACGTTCCGGAATTCCGACTTCCGGTGCGAATCGTCCACCCCGTTCGAAAATACGAAGAACGTTTCCGGGATGTGTGATCTGGAAACGGGGAAGCGGGTCCAGATACGGGAGGACCCCTTTTGTTGCGGTCTCTTCCGGAGTCGGGGGGGGGACGGTCTGCAGCCGCTGAGGAGTCCCGTGCATGCTGTAACTCTCACCGTAG
>CALLWY010000074.1 GCA_938015865.1 uncultured Planctomicrobium sp. | reverse complement strand
CAGCGGGGACGTCGAAACCGTCCTCAACCATCCCGAAGCGCAGGCACAGTACTTTGGACGTCGATTTGACGCGGCCTCGATTATCGAAGAGAAATCCAACTTCCGCCCCAAAGGATCGAGTCCCCCGCCTGCGGAAAAACGGGCTGCGTGACGAAACAGATTCCATCTCGCCGTGCATCGTGTGTCGCACGGCGAGATGGAAACGGCATGCTCTCGAGTGGCTGTCGCTGTTACGGATTTTTGACACGGGGCGGCTTAGAATTCCCCAACGACTTCTCCTCCAGCACGGGTTCCCAGTGCCCGGAACGTGTTCACATCCATATTCTGGCTCAGGAACACGACGTGACCGTCTCCCATGACAAAGTGGGCTCCGCCGGTATGTGAGCTTCCGAAGTCTTCTGCGTGTGCCCTCTGGTTGGGAGCATGCTCCGCGTGGGCGACGACGCGATCAACGGCATGTTCAGATGCAGGAATCGCTCCCGACCATGTTCCGTAAAAGATCTCGTCAGGATGGTCCGGATCAATGAATGTGGTCCGCTCCCCGACAAAGATGGTATTGCTGACCCCATCAGTGAAGTCCCGAAAACGGGTATTGCTGTTGTGAAAGAAAGCCCCGTTGCTGACGCACTGCCCGCTTGAAGTGACAGGTGCGACACCTGGAGCATTTTCACAGGCGTGGAGGTCTGTCGTCCCAAACATCCCTGCATAGTTCGCCGTTGCAAGTCGGACGGCAGGTGTGTCTTCGGTGGTGAATGTGTCCGGTTTGGGATCGCTGGGGCACTGAAAGACTGCCAACTTCGTCTGAAGAAGATCTACGTTGACGGGGTCGTTCATGTCGTAGTTGAAGTTAAGTCTGGAATAAAGAGGTGCCTGATCCAGATACGGCAGAAGGAACGTTCCCCAGGAAAATCCATTTCCCCCGTTTTCAAAATCGGAGACTCCATTTCGGGCAGCAATCCATCCGGGAGGGAAGCAGTTGGCGACATCGTGATAATTGTGCAGGGCCAGTCCGATCTGTTTGAGGTTGTTCTTGCACTGACTTCTTCGGGCAGCTTCGCGGGCTTGCTGGACCGCCGGAAGCAGGAGAGCAATCAGGACAGCAATGATCGCAATAACGACCAGCAGTTCAATTAAGGTAAATCCGGAACGGGAAACAGGACGCATGTTTGTCATTCTCTCGATAGGCACGCAGGCTGATGACGTCAGCCAGATGTGCGGTCTGTGAATGTTCGGAAGAGTTTCAGAAAAAAATTTCGCTTGCTACGCAGTCAGATGACACGCAATGGGTGAGAACCCATTAGCGAATCAGGCGAAATCAATTCAGGGGAGATCCTGCCAACCTGCGGCTCGTTGAGCTTCCGGAGGCGGAAGGAGTTGTGAAAGGCCGAACGACGTTCCGTCATGAAGACGCTCGCTCAAACACTTTCAGCACGAGACGCAGCAGCAACGATGCAATTTGTGGACGCCGTGAGCCAGCAATCTCCGTAAACAGGAGGCTGCTTGCGGAACCTCCACTTGCAGTCAGGATGCTCAGGCCTGAACAGGGGGACCGCGAACGTACGGCTTCGAGAGAGGGATAACGATCACATCGGGCGTGAGGTCCACCGGACGGATCGTGACAACATCTACGCCCGTAAGAAGAACCGGACAGTTCACCGGTTGGGCGGTTTGCGTCAGGAACTGACAGTATCCGCAGTCGTGATGAGAGGGGTGATGATGTTCATCCCCATCTGTTCCGGAGGGAGCAGGGGGGTGTGAATGGGCGTGGAAGTGACAATGCCCGCCATGAGAATGACGATGGGCATGCTGGCAGGGCGTCTCGCTGGCAGAGATCGAAGCGCGTTCCGTCGACGATGGCGACTGCGCTGAGGCAACATGTTCGCCAAGATGCGAGAGCGGAGAGTGAAAAGTCTGAACGACCAGCATGGCGAGCATCGCTGCCGCCGCCGCAGTCCAGGCCAGTTTTTTCACAAGCCAGCGCATCAATCCAATCTACTCGGGGCCAAGAGTTCGAGACCACAAAATCCCGGATGTTTCACTATAACGGGGGAAAAGTGGCGGGACAAACAGGAAATTTCTGGAAATGCAATAGAATTGCAAAAATGAAGTCCCTCTGAATTTTCCGTTTTTCTGCTGCTTGCTGCAGAAGTGAACACTGCAGCGCAGTGCTGTTTTGAATTGATTCAGGAACTGACTCGGAGTCAGCTCCTCTCTTCCAGCCTCATATTTACTTCCCGCCTTTGGACTTTGTGAAAATCGCAAAACGGCAGAGTCCCAGTTTCTGAAGCCAGAACTGACACAAAATCCAGAGTGTTGTAAATCCGTACTTCACACAGCGTCGGAAATTGATACTCGATGCTTCGTCGAAATACCGAACGGGAACAGGGATATCCCCCAGTTTGAATCCGAAGTAGACGGCCTGTGCAAGAAACTGGCTGTCAAAGGCAAAATCGTCGGTGTTGTTCTGCCATGGAATTGTTTCGAGGACTTCCCTGCGATAGGCACGAAACCCGCTATGGAAATCCCCAAGGTTCTGACCGAGGGCAATGTTCTCTGTCGTGGTCAGGCAGCGATTGGCAATGTATTTCCACGCGGGCATCCCGCCTGCAAGTGCTTCCCGACGTGTTCGAATCCGTGATCCGAGGATGACATCGCAAATCCCCAGCCGGAGAAATTCCACTGCAGCTCCGACGACCCGGCTGTCGTACTGGTAGTCGGGGTGAATCATGACGATGTAGTCGGCTCCGCTCTCCAGCGCGTGTCGATAGCAGGTCTTCTGGTTCCCGCCATACCCGCGATTCCGTTCATGGACGATCACAGTCAAGCCGAGCGTACGGGCCAGTTCTGCAGTCTGGTCGCGGCTGCAGTCGTCGACGAGAATAATCTCATCAACGATCCCTTGAGGAATGTCGGCCAGCGTCCGCTCGAGGGTCGCGGCGGCGTTGTATGCGGGCATGACCACGACAACTCGTCCCGGAGGAGAGCTGAGGGCCCCGGGGGTACTGATGGGAGAAGGAAGCGTCATCTGGATTCCTTCCAGGCAGCAACACGTTGCCAGTGGGGGTCAATGCGGAGAAACAACTCAGAACCGGTGCCCCGGTTGCGGACCATTCTGAGTCAGCGTTAGAACTTCCGGACCGGCTTCAGTCATGAGGATCTGATGTTCGAACTGGGCGGAGAGGCTTCCATCAGCGGTAAGAACGGTCCATCCATCTTCCAGCGGTCCGTGGGTTTCGTCCGTTCCCAGATTCAACATCGGTTCAATGGTGAAGCTGACGCCGGGGACGAGCAGATCACTGCGGCTTTTCCGAAGCGGGACGTGTGGAATTCCCGGCTCCTGATGAAACATCCGCCCGATCCCGTGTCCTTGAAAGTTCTTGACGACCCCAAAACCATGGATCCGGCCAAACCGTGCGATCGCTGCTCCAATATCGAAGACGGGGCTGTGGGGAGCGATGGAATGAATTCCGAGCCACATGGCATCGAAGGCGCCCTGAACCAGTCGCCGTGCATCGTCTGAAACAGGCTCGATCAGGAAAGTCTCGGAAGAATCTCCGTACCAGCCGTTGACGATCGTCGTGCAGTCGACATTGACGATGTCCCCCGGTTTCAGCTCTTCTTCATTCGGAATTCCGTGACAGACGACGTCGTTCACGCTCGTGCAGATAGATCGGGGGTAGCCATTATATCCCAGGCAGGCAGGAATATGACCGTGATCCCGGGTGTATTCTTCTGCAAGTGCATCCAGCTGGAGGGTGGTGATTCCTGCCCGAACGTGCGGCCGCAGGAAGTCCATGAGCTGAGCGTTGAAACGTCCGGCAGCGCGCAGTCCTTCCTGTTCTTCCGGCAAAAGATAGAGCGGAAGTCGCGATTGCTTGCGAAAGGGGATCAGTCGTCTCATAAGATGGCCTTTTCGTCACTGCATTCTGATTGTCCCACGCCGGTCGGGCAAGTGAAGATCGAGTGAAGAGGCCGCAAGGGAACCCGGTTCGGGCAGATGTTCCGTTGGGAATCTCTGTGTCGGCCGGTTTGCGGGCACATCATGAATGTGGGGACTTTGAGCACTAGATACCGGGTGTTGTTGCTGTGGTCAGTGGAAAAAAGAAGCGAAAAGCAGGGAAAGCACTGCTGGGAAATCATCAGCGATGCTGGCTGTGGGGGCGGCATGCGGTGATGGAAACGCTCCGCGCCGGACGGTGGCTTCCGCTGGAAGTTGCGGTCGATTCGCATCAGGTGGCTGAGGAAATTCAAAAAGAGCTTCGGGAACTCTGTGCATTGCACCGTGTCGAGCTGACTGTCAGTACTGCTTCGGAAATGCAGAAATATTGCGGCACTGGTGAACATCAGGGACTGATGGCGAAGATGCCCCCATATCCTTATGTCGACATCAAAGCGGTTTTGCAGAGGCTTTCACCTGAGAGCGCTGTTCTGGTGCTGGCGGGAATTCAGGACCCGTTTAACTTCGGTTCCATTCTCCGCTCTGCAGATCTGTTTGGAATTGATGCGGTGATCGTCCCGATTTCCGGGCAGGCCCCTGTTTCCTCCCATGTCGCAAGGAGTTCCGTGGGGGCCGTTAACTTCCTCAAGATTGCACAGGTGGACAATCTTCAGGAAACGTGTCGGGAACTTGCGGCATTCGGATTGCAAATGATTGCTGCAACGGAGCGGGGAACTCAACGGCCTGATGCGGTCGATCTGACACAAGGGTTTGCCTTGGTCATCGGGAATGAAGGAGCAGGAATTCCGGAATCATTGCTACATCTTTGTGGCACACATGTCTGTATTCCGATTGGGGGGCATGTCGATTCGCTGAATGCCGCCGTGGCAACGGGAATCCTCTGCTACGAGGCAACCAGACAGCGGATGGTCGCTAACCCATCAGCCTGATTGATCGCCGATCACCTTGAGAATTCTTCTGGTTGACTAACGATCAGCAAAACGCTTCGTCAGATCTTGTGTGGGCATTTCTCCGGGATGAGCGTGTATTGTCGTCGGTAACTCTCCGGGATCGCCTGATCGTCAACGTCGTTCGAGAGTTATTGAGATCTTGAAAGAGGTCTGATTGACAAAGACGCTCATTCTGAAAGTTTGGCAAGTGAATGAGCTTTGCGTGAAACCGCTGGGCGATCGAACGAATCGTTGCTCGTGTTCATTCGAAGTAGATTGCTACAGCAGGCGATTCATCCTGCTCCAATAGTGTGTCACTCCGAACTCATCACATTGACCCAGAGGGAGCCTCCTTGATTGCGAGTCTCCATTCCGAAAAATTTCATCCACGCGAACGAAGAGCGACTCAATCCGGTTCGCAAAACGCCTGAGATTTTTGAATTGAATTCGGAACCAGCCTGGCCACAAGCTTCGAAACTTGAGTTATTTCACTCAAGAATGGTTGATTCTGGCTCGGCTCACTGCAAAGAAAGATCATGTTGAAGTCAAGGTGCAGCGTCTGCGCCGCGCTTCGGCGCGCAACTTGCAAAAGCATCTTGCACTAGAGGGTAATGGACTCAATCAATACCCGAATTCCGACCTGAAAGCAGTCTCTGCGAGATATGGCCCGCACTCCGCTTGGACACTTTCAGGTCGGATTCTTTTTTGCGCCAGCCGGGAATATGCCGAACGGCCAGTATTGAGATATTACCGGCCTTTTCCTGCTGGTGACCAGCCCCTTTTGCCCATTTTTTGCCTATTTTGCGTATTCGTGAATTTCGAATCCGCATGTCTCTTTAAGGCACTTTATGCTCATCTACAGAAAATGGGTGTCACCCTGGCGGCCAGGCCATTGCACGTTGACCGAGAACGTGAACGTGTAGATGAAAGACGGTCTGCCCCCCATCAGCTCCTGTATTGATGACAGTGCGGAAGCCGTTTTCCAGCCCTTGGGACTTTGCCAGGTTTCGTGCAACAACCAGTAAATGACCCAGCAACGGTTCGTCTTCCTCCGTGGCTTCCGACAGGGAGGGGATTTCCTTCCGTGGGATGACGAGAAAGTGGACGGGGGCCTGAGGATTGATGTCATTGAATGCGATGCATTGATCGTCTTCGTAGAGCTTCGCGACAGAAATTTCTCCATCCAGAATCTTTTTGAAAATCGTTTTCTCCGCCATAACTGGCTGGCCTTTCCTT
Source organism: uncultured Planctomicrobium sp. (assembly GCA_938015865.1). Taxonomy (GTDB): domain Bacteria; phylum Planctomycetota; class Planctomycetia; order Planctomycetales; family Planctomycetaceae; genus Planctomicrobium. The sequence continues at coordinate 3,255 of CALLWY010000074.1, read as the reverse complement.
GATTGCGTGTGTTCTCACTCTGTTGCGGGGGGCACATCCGCTAAATGTTGCAGCGATGCAACATGGCACGCGTTGTTTTGAACTCCCGGCATCTGAAAAGTGCCGCTCACGCCAAAATCCTATTGTATGGTCCGGATGAAGGCCACTCGTTCATCTGCCGAGGAACTGCAGACCATATGTTTCGTCGAGCCCAACAACATCAGGATTCCCGTCGCGGAGCCGCCATCGTTGAGACAGCCATTGTCATGCCTGTCTTTATGATGGTGATCTGGGGAGTTGTCGAGTTCAGTCGAGCGACCATGGTTGGACAGATTGTCACCAGTGCTGCCCGCAAGGGAGCTCGTGCGGCAGCTCTGGATGGTGCGACCAATGCGACCGTCACTCAGGAAGTTCGTGATTTTGTGGTCCAGGCGTTGAAGGGGGTTCAGCCGAATGACATCAATGTTGTCATTACCATCACTCCCGGGCCCAACAATGCCAATCCCAACAATCAACTCTCGGCCGCCCGTTCCCGCGATATTTGTCAGGTAACCGTCAGTATTCCTTATGAGAAAGTCGCTTACTTGACCCCCCGATTTCTGAAAAATGCCAATCTTCGGGGTGTCTGTGCCATGAATCGGGAATGATTTCAGAGAGATCTCTTTTTGTGATTGTTCCGCACGTTCCCTGAAATGAACCGCATCTCCCGAATGTGACGTCTTGAATCACATTCTCCCATAGTGCTTTTGCGATCGAACTGCGTTCAACGCTCGCAGTCCATTTGGTCCATCGCCTACGATGTCGGCCGTGTTTTTGACGCCATTTTTCCGGCGGGGAAAACTGTCACAGAGTGGAAGTCGAGCGCAGGCGTTTTTGACGCAATCTGACGCTTCAGGATTGGGGAGACGTGCGGTGCCGCTGTTCGGTTCTCATCTTTCGATCGCCGGAGGTTATTACAAAGCGGCCGACGCGGCGGGCGCTTATGGAATGACAACCGTCCAGATCTTCACGAAGAACAACAATCAGTGGAACGCCAAGCCCCTTTCCGAATCCGATATCCGGCTGTTTCAGGAAGCAGTGAAATCAAATGGGCTGTCGAAGTGCTGCTCCCATGACAGCTATCTGATCAACCTTGCCAGTCCTGCGGATGAGTTGTGGCAGAAATCTCAGGATGCACTGACTGTGGAACTGGAACGTGCCGAGGCACTGGGACTCGTTGGTGTGGTGATGCACCCGGGGAGTTACGTCGACAGCGACGAGGAAGCAGGAATTGCCCGGATAGTTCAGGGGCTGGATGAAGTCCATCGCCGGACTGCCGGAGTCCGGGTGGAGACTTGGCTCGAAGTGACAGCGGGGCAGGGGACGAATCTCGGTTATCGCTTTGAGCATCTGGCCGCCATCATCAGGGACGTGGCAGAACCGGAACGAATCGGAATTTGTCTGGATACGTGCCATCTCTTTGCTGCCGGGTATGGTCTGCAGACGAAATCGGAATACGACTCCACGATGCAGCAGCTGGATGACCTGATTGGACTCGCCCGGGTCCGGGCATTTCATCTCAATGACAGCAAAAAAGGGCTGGGAAGCCGCGTTGACCGTCACGAACATATTGGAGAGGGATGCCTCGGGCTGGAGGCATTTCGATTTGTCGTCAATGATCCCCGCTTTCAGGATCTCCCGATGTATCTGGAGACGAAGAAAGAGAAACGGGACGGAGAGGATATGGATACAGTCAATCTCCGTGTTCTCCAGTCCCTGCTCAAAACGCGACGCTGAGGGGACTTGTGCAACGTGAGCAGGAAACCCATCTTCACGAATCTGCGGAGTGGGCCTACACTCCAGAACCTGTTAGTCACCTGACCAACCCGAAGTTCAGTTTCGGAGTTTCAGAAGAACACACCGGAAAGTTATTGAACGTATGTCCGAATCAAGCTCCCCAGCCCCATCGCAGGTCCAGGATGAACAGCCTCTGCGGCCGATGTCGTACTTCGGCTCCGGAGTCTTGATGGGAATCTGTAATGTGATCCCGGGAGGGGACAGCGGAACGGTTGCGTTGATTGTCGGAATCTATCAGCGGATTGTGACCGCGATCAGTGGTGCGGATGCAACGCTCCTGACCTTGCTTCTCAAGGGGAAATGGCGCGAGGCCCTACAACGGGTGGATTTCTGGTTCATGCTTCCGCTCATTGCGGGAGTCGGATTTGGAATCCTCAGCATGGGCTCGTTCATGCATTACATGATCGAGCATCATTACAACATCATGTTGCCGATTTTCTTTGGTCTCATTGCCGCCAGTTGCTGGCTCGTTGCAAAGCTCATTGAACGTTGGGGACCGGCTGAAATTGTTCTAATCATTGCCGGGACTGTCCTGGCGTTCTGGCTCGTCCGTCTTCCGGGATTGACACATCCTCCTGATCAGCTCTGGTACATCGTCATTTGCGGGATGCTTGGCATTTGTGCGCTGATCCTTCCGGGCATCAGCGGGTCCTTCCTGCTGATTATTCTGGGCAAGTATCACGATCTGACCGGAGTGATTTCCCGGGCAGCCAAATTTCAGTTCACCGGAGATGACTTTCAGGTGCTGGTCGCTTTTTGCATTGGAGCAGCGCTGGGGCTGGTTGGCTGCAGCAAGTTTCTGAAGTGGCTGCTGGAGCATCACGGATCAGCGACGATGGCGGCCCTGTGTGGGTTCAAGATCGGGTCGCTGTACAAGATCTGGCCTTTTCAGGTGGACCTGACTCCAGAGATCACGGAATTCAAGAAGAAAGATTTTCAGCCGGTCTTCACTGATATTCCGCTGGATGCTCACTTCTGGATCACGATCCTGATCGTCGTGGGCGTTGCGGCCGCGATGCTGTGGCTGGAACACTTCGCCGTTCAGAAGGCGAAGGTTGTGGTTCATGATGATCCGGAAACAGTGACCAGTTCAAATTCCTGATTGACACTCTGCTCCCGTTCTGTTTCCCTTTACGATAACAGACACGTCAAGAACCAAGGACTGGACCGTATCCACCCCCGCCGGGTGTCAGGATCGTCAGGCGGTCTCCCGGCTGGACCTGAAGATGAACCGACCCGGGAAGGCTCTCGACCTCATTGGAGCCGGCCCGCTGGAACTGATGGATTCCAATCCCCCCCGGCTTTCCCCCATTTAATCCGAACGGAGGATACGGTCCCCGACGTTGAGTCAGCAGGGAGACCTGTAATGGCCGGTCGAATTCGAACGTGCGGCGAATTCCTTCTCCCCCGCGGAACCGGCCGGCGCCTGCGGAGTCGTTT
>CALLWY010000073.1 GCA_938015865.1 uncultured Planctomicrobium sp. | reverse complement strand
CCTGAGCCGGAAAGAGTCGCAATCGGGCCGATTTCCGCTTCGATCGCTTCACGTGTGATTCCCCCCGGTCGTAACATCACCGGTCGTTGTCCGGGAACCATCTGAAGGACGGTCGATTCCAGTCCAACCCGGCACGGACCTCCATCCAGAACGAGATCAATCTCGTCTGCGAGATGGTCCATCACATGCTGGGCCGTGGTCGGACTGATCCGTCCAAAAGGGTTTGCACTCGGAGCCGCCACGGGAACCCCGCTGCGACGAATCAATTCCCGTGCCAGATCATGAGCGGGAACACGGACCGCAACGGAAGGAAGCCCGGAGGTCACCAGATCCGGAATGATCTCTTTTCTGGGGAGCACGAGGGACAACGGTCCGGGCCAGAACCGGTCCATCAGTCGGCGGGCCTCATCAGGGACCTCTGTCACCAGCGAAAAGACATCCGCAGGATCAGCGAGATGAACAATCAGTGGATCGAACAGCGGTCGTTTCTTGGCAGCGAAGATCCGGGCAACCGCATTGGAATCAAGGGCATTGGCACCGAGTCCGTAAACCGTCTCGGTCCCAAACGCAACGAGTCCCCCGGAACGAAGCACTTCGACCGCCCGATCCAGAGATGTCGTCAATTCCGCAGGCACACCAGCACCCGATTTCGTCATAAATCAAATGAAGAAACGGTGCCGTGCAGCCCTGTTCCAAGGCCCGAATCCGGGAAGACACGATCCAGTCACACCGATCAAACGGACCATTTTAGTCGGCGGACTGATCCCTCTCAAATCACTCCTCCGTCGTCGGACACTTTCGTTCCCCTGCCTCCCATCTTGATCGGTCATATCGCAGGAACCGATGGGATCCCAAACGACCGTGACTCGTCGCATCAGGGAATGTTCATCAACCGGAAGAACCGGAGAGAATCAAACACACAGAGAGAACGCTATGAAAGCGTTCACTGGATTGAGGTACTGACGCCAGCGGTCACCGGAGCGTTCTGAATGCGGATGAACTGAACGGTCGCATCGTCGACAATCGTCGAAATCAGCGGGGGTTGCTTCTGCGTTTTTGTAGATATCCCTGCCCCCCGGTCCTCCCCGCTTTCGACGGTCAGCCATCCGACTCCCCCCAGAGGGTCCACGATCCGGTACCGTCCGACAGGAAGTCCCAGCGGAAGCTGATCCAGATGCAACTGAAGGACTTCCCGCGCAATCAGGAGATCAGCCCCGTCCACTTCAAAAGTTTTCTGTTGCGTCCCCATCGAGATGCGGACTTCTGAAACGACCTCCGGTATCATGACGGGGGGCTCCAGCATCGGTCTCGAAATCGGAACCCATTCCGGTTCTTCCGGGAGAGCATGGGCCACCCTCAGATCCTTCGGAAGCGGAACAGATTTCTGGGCGAGAACACGATCAGGAGTATCGTTTGCCCAGGTCCCAGCAAAAAGACCGGTGCTGACGATCAGTGCCAGAATGCGGCTTGTGACGGGGGTCAACGTAACCATATCTGTTGCCAATCCAAATCAAGTCACCTGTTTTCGCACCGGAAAAATCCATCGTCCATCTGACTGATCGACACGGACTGGTGGGAACATTGCCGGAACCGGCAAAATTCGCAGCTTGTTCCTGTGAATTGACAACGGACAGGCAATTCGCACCATTTCCACTTAAATTGACGATTCCACCGAATATCGCGACACAACAACACCTCCCGGAACTCTGCCAGACCGCCTTGGCCTGTTTATGCATTCACTTGAGCTAACCCCCGTCTCCCGCCCTGTTCAGGGGCGAATTCGTCCTCCGGGATCAAAGAGCCTGACGAACCGGGCGTTGATCGTTGCGGCGCTGGCTGAAGGACCATCGACGCTGACCGGCGTTCTGGACAGTGTCGACACACAGGTCATGATCGACAGCCTGAACCGGCTGGGAATCTCCGTGACGGCTGACTATTCGCAAAACCGGTTCGAAGTAAAGGGAGCAGGAGGAACCATTCCATCCCGGACGGCAGAGCTGTGGTGCGAGAACAGCGGGACCAGCATTCGTTTCCTTACCGCCCTGTGTGCCACGGGTGAGGGGGAATACCGGCTTGATGGAAACAGCCGGATGCGGGAACGTCCGATCGGTCCGCTCGTCGAAGCACTCGCCTCGCTGGGAATCGCGATTCGATGCGAAGCGGGAAATGACTGCCCTCCGGTGATTCTGACGGCCAATGGAATTCCCGGCGGACGGATCCGGGTGGGTGGAGACCTTTCCAGTCAGTATCTGAGCGGCCTGCTGATGGCAGCCCCGGCAGCGAAAGGAAACGTGACGCTGGAAGTTCAGGGGGAACTGGTCTCCCGGTCGTATGTCGAAATGACTCTGGAGCTGATGCGGGCCTTCGGAGCCAATGTGACCGAAACCGCTCCCAACTGTTTCGAAGTCGAAGCCCGTCCGTATCAGGGGCGTCTCTACGACATCGAACCCGATGCCTCCGCAGCCAGCTATTTCTTCGGTCTGGCTGCTGTGACCGGGGGAGAAGTGACCGTTGAAGGGCTTCACCGGAAGGCCCTGCAGGGGGATGTGAAGTTCGTTGACGCCCTCGTGCAGATGGGATGCGAAGCAGAATGGGGAGCAGATTTCATCACGCTTCGCGGAAAGTCGCTTCGGGGAATTGACATCGACATGAACGACATCAGCGACACCGCCCAGACGCTGGCCTGTGTCGCCGTCTTCGCAGAGGGTCCGACACGAATTCGAAACGTGGCCCATATGCGATTAAAAGAGACGGATCGTGTCTCTGCGGTTGTGACAGAGCTTCGGCGCTGTGGAATTCAGGCCGATGAACATCCCGATGGACTGACAATTTATCCGGGACCGGTTCAACCGACAGAAATCCAGACTTATGACGACCATCGGATGGCGATGAGTTTTTCTCTTCTGGGAGTGAAAGCTCCGGGCATTCGCATTGCCGATCCCGGCTGCACCTCGAAAACATATCCCCTCTACTTTCAGGATCTGGAGAAACTGTGTCGGACGGCTCGCTGACCTCAGGGGATGGAAATCCGTGGCGTGGAAAGAGGATCCCGGGAACCCGGCGTCGTTCCCTCCCGCCCCTGCGTGGAGCGCGGGGACTGGCTCTGGAAGCCCTCATTACGTTTGCACGCGAGGAAGTCTTTCTGGGAAAGACGCTCGACCAGCTGTATCAACAACAAAACACTCCCCCGCGTGACCGGAGGCTGGCAACAGAACTCGCTTCCGAGACACTGCGGCGAGGCTATGCGCTGGATGCCATATTGTCCCAGTACGTGGTCCGTGGTCGGGACTCCGTTGAACCGGATCTCTGGCACCTCCTTCAACTGGGGGCGTGTCAAATCCTGTGTCTCCGCCATATTCCGGCCCATGCAGCGGTCCATGAAACCGTTGAATTATGCGAGCAGATCGGGAAACAGCGGGCGAAAGGGTTCGTCAATGGGACGCTGAGAAGCATCGAGCGGGAGCTGACAGTTCACGAGGGGATCAGCCTCCCGAATCTGGAACAACTCCCGGAGTTGCTTCCGCAATCAGACTGGCGAGCCAATCGATGGCCGCAGTTGATTCAGCGTGGGGCAGGATACGAAGTTCAAACGATTGAACTCTCGCGAGATGTCTTCGACGATCCAACCGATCCGTTTCAGGTCCTCAGCTACATCGCCCAGGTGACCAGTCTCCCCGACTGGTTGATTCAGCGATGGAATCAGCATGAGATCAAAGAAGGACGCGGACCGAAACCCTACGATCAGCTGATGGCGCGAGGACTGTGGTTCACTACTCCGGGTCGATTGTCATTGCGAGTGAATTCCCAGCGGGCAACCACGGAGTCAGTCCTCCAAATGCTGGCAGAACAAAATCTTCCCAGCCGCGGAGGACAACTACCGGAATCAATCGTGCTTCAGGGTTCGACGGCCGTCACTGAACTGCCCGGATTTCACGAAGGGGACTTCAGTGTGCAGGATGAATCAGCCATGTTGGCGACGGCGCTGCTGAATCCTCAGCCGGGCGAATCAATACTGGATCTCTGTGCCGCTCCGGGAGGAAAAACGTGTCACATTGCTGAGCGGCTTCAGGGAACAGGCCGGGTCGTGGCCTGTGATGTCTCCCCCGAACGTATCCGGACGATTCAACACAACGTCGACCGACTTCAACTGAAAAACGTTGAGGTCTTCGGTCTCGATCCCGAAGGGAAATACACCCCTCCCGGCCCTTTCGATGCGGTCCTGGTAGATGTTCCCTGTTCCAATACCGGAGTTCTTGGGAAACGACCTGAAGCCCGCTGGCGACTGACACCCAAGGATTTTCAGGAGCTGGTCCCCCTTCAGAAGCAGTTACTGCATCGAGCACTTGACCTCGTGAAGCCGGGGGGACGAGTGGTTTACTCCACCTGCAGCATCGATTCCGAAGAAAACAGCGACCTCGTCCGTTCCGTGCTCAACGAGCGAGCGGATGCGGAACTCAAGGAGGAAGTTTTTCACCAGCCCGGCCACCCGGCCGATGGGGGATACCAGTGTCTGATTTTCCGAAAGACTTCCCCTGCAGAATCTGGTCACTGACGCGGAGATCCAATTTTTGAAGGGACCAAAAAAATCGGACGACGCCCCTTTTGCGCCGTCCGTTCGTGCCATTGGGAAATTGTGGCCTGCCTCACGTCAGAAGCGAAGCAGACCTGAACAGAGACTCAATGCTCATTCCTGACCACCAGCTCGCACCGTCGCTGCGGGAGCTTCTTTTTTGGTTGTTGCGGTCTTTGGCTCTTTTGCAGACGGGACGTTTCGATCTTCATTTTTCGAAACCCACAGTACCGCATTGACCACCATGAAGTTCGGGCCTTCCGAGACTTCGCAGTGCGGGCTGAAACAGAAAACCCGCCCCTTTCCGTACGGAGCCCGAGCAATGGCATCCGTTCCGGGCATGACTCCCGACGGAGCCCCTTTCTTGGCAATTTCGGTTTTGTACTTCGCCAAAGATTCGTAGGGCGGAAGTCCTTCCGTGTTGTTCGGTCCCAGCAGAGGCCCCTGACCATAATAGACTTCGACTTCAGGTTCGCTGTTTCCGAGAAGTTTCTGCCCTTCGGGAGAGAGAGACAGAATGACCTGTCCCGTTCCACGCGCCCAGTGTGCCCGATCAATGACTTCTGCATTGATCAGATTCAACGACCAGTCGTAACAGGAGGAGGCAAGGTATGACCCGGCGCAGATTCCGATATACCCTCCACCGTTTCTGACAAATTCGCGAATCCTTTCGCGTCCTGACTCTTCCAGTTTCTTTGCCTGACCGCTCCCTGATCCTCCCGGCATGATCAGGACGTCCACTTTATCCAGTGCCCCGTTACGAATCTCTTCCGGCGTGACCTTGATACATTCGAAATGCTCCGTGTCGCTCAGGACCTTTCGAAGATTCTTTGGTCCCCGTGCAGACCCGTCGGAATGATCATAGATGGCGACTTTGATTGGATCGGCCGCCGTGGCAATCGTTGCAGAGGCTGCCAGAAACAGGGCTGTGACACAGAACACGCCCCAACGGGCCAGCCGCAAGCGACCTGATGCATGTTTCATCTGAATTCTCCCAAATGAAGTCCGCTGATCATGTTCCATGCGGCCTTCAAGCCCGCTTCAGTCTGATCAGTTCGAAAACGAGTTTCTTAGCCCATGTTGGCCCCTGCAATGATCATTTGAGCAATTGAGCTGATCGGATTTCCACCAGATCATTTCGCCGCTCGTAAGGGGTCCTGATCACTGCAACGGGAATCGCACCAACTTACCTCGTCAGTTTCAACCAGCTCAGGATTTCGCAGCATCAACGACATCGAAATCAATGACATCGAAAAAGGGGCGGAATCCTCGTGAGCTTTCAGGAGGGAATTTTTTTTGAATCTGCTCTTCCATCCGGTCATTTACCAGATTCACGCTGCGCCTCCGCGCAACGTGCGCGTAATCAATTGCAAGTCCCCATCGATGGCAACGTTCACTCTGAGGAGGATTTATGTCGGTTGCACGCCCGAATGGAACCAAGATTGTGCTCCCCCGCTCCGGACCGGATGAGTTCTGGCAACTGATTCATGATCACTTCGCGGGAGACGATGCCCGCAAATGGAAATACCTGGCGATGCTGGCCCTCCGGGAGAATGCCGGCTGGCCCCTCGACCGGATTGGAAATGTCTTTGGACATCCTAAAGGTCATGTCACGCGTTGTCTGGCCCGGATCAAGCAGGAGTTGCGTGAAGGGTTTGATGCCGCTCCCGAGTTTCTCGATCTCGACAGCGAGATGGACTGGGAATTGGACTCGTACCATGACAGCTCCTCTCCCGAGGAGGCGGTGAACGAGGCGGCAACGTCCGCCGCGGCATAAAAACGCATTCGCTCCTTTCATTTCTTTCTCTTCATCCTGAGTTCTCCCCTCATGCTCATCCAGAAAATCGCTGTTCACGAACTGAACCCCGCCCCCTACAACCCGCGTATCGCCCTCCGCCCGGGAGACCCGGCGTGGATCAAGCTCGAACGCTCACTGACAGAGTTCAATCTCGTGCAACCGATTGTCTGGAACAGGAGGACAGGGCATGTTGTTTCCGGACATCAGCGTCTGGCAGTCCTGAAACATCAGGGGCATACGGAGGTGGACTGTGTGATTGTCGACCTCCCGCTGGAAAAGGAAAAAGCCCTCAATGTCACGCTCAACAATTCCCATGTCGGAAGTGAATGGGATGCAGACAAGCTGATCAATCTGGTGAGTGAACTTCAGGATCTGCCCGACTTCGATGCGACGCTCACCGGGTTTGACGAACAGCAGCTGAAGGATCTGATCCTGACCCCGGAACTTCCCGAGGAAATTTGCGAACGTTCGCCCGAAACCGACCGGGACATCATTCGCATTACGCTGGAAATTCGTTCCGAGGACTGGGACGACGTACAGAAGCATCTGGACGACATTCTTGCATCGTATCCCGAGACCCGGCTGCATGGGGCTCCTTAGGCCCCTTAATCGCTCACCCCCCTGCCTGTCCCTTCACCGATACCGTTTTATGAATCTTACTGTTTCACATCAGTTCCTCCCCAAACAGAACTCGACCCGGGCCTCACTGGTCATGGATCACTTCGGAATTGGCTTCGAGCAGGGGGAACTTGTCATCGCACGGGATCTGGAGTTGAATCCTCAGGATGGACAGATTGTCCTGTTCACCGGGGAGAGTGGATCCGGGAAGTCCTCGCTGATGCGGGAAACCGCCAAACAACTCCGGGCACTGGGGAAAAATGTTGTCTCGCTCGATGAATTAACTTGGGACGAAAAAATTCTTGTTGATCTTCTTCCGGTTCCGCTGGAGCAGGCGTTACAGCTTCTGTCTGCGTGTGGACTAGGCGAGGCCCATCTGCTGCTGAGGACTCCCCGGGAGCTTTCCGATGGCCAGAGATACCGATTCCGTCTGGCACTGGCACTCTCGGAGCAGCCGGACTGGGTGATGGCTGATGAATTCACAGCGACGCTGGATCGCCGGCTCGCCCGAATCATTTCATTTAACATCAGCAAGATTGCTGCCCGTCATCGGATCGGCTTTCTTCTGGCGACGACTCACGAGGACATCGTTTCCGATCTTTCCCCGGATGTGCAACTGTCCTGTCGACTTGATGGGACCATCGACGTCATCAATGGTCCTGACCGGGAGACCGGCGTTAAAAAAAAACGCCCGACATCGCCAGGAACCTCTGGATCTCCCCCGCGACCAAGTCCGACTGGGCGTACTTCGCTCGGTGGCATTATCGAAGCCATCACATCGGACTGATCCGGTCCATGATGATGCTCTGGGACGAAGACGATCCGGTCGGGATCTGCGTCTTCATCGCGCCCCCAAAAACGCTCGCACAGCGAAACCGCTTTTTTGGTCGCAGCGGTCGATGGGACCGGACCACACTCCGCACACTCAATCGTCAACTGGTGACTCTCTCCCGCGTCGTTTTGCACCCCACATTCCGGGGGGCCGGGATCGCACACCGATTTGTTCGCCGATGTTGCGAGCTGTGTCCTTATCCCTGGATCGAGACCTTATCCCAGATGGGACACATCAACCCGTTCTTTGAGCGGGCCGGATTTCTTCGTCTTGGAACGTCTACGACGACATCCCGGTCCCGGGAATCCCATTCCATGATCTATCGCAGGAAGCAAAACCATGGCCGCAAACAAGGACTCCTCACCAAAGAAACGTACGAGAAAAGCCAGTACGCCAACCCGGTCTACTACATCTTCGACAACCGGGAAAACGTCCGAAGAAACCGGGCCGCCACCGCTGCCCCCCATCCCCTCTCGATTATTGATGATGGAGGAATCGACTCCTCCCATGACGGATGAACAGCAAGCGGCGTACCTGTACCTGCTCGCCAAAGGAGCCTCCCCCGCAGCCGCGTGCGAAAAACTGGGACTCTCGCTGGTGACCGTTGCGGAACACATCGAGCGTCACGAGCGATTCCGAAGTCTCTTAGCGCGCGTGAATGCCCTTCTCAGCCAGAACGTCGCAGCGGCGCTGTACCGCTCGGCAATGGAGGGGAAGGTGAGCGCCCAGACCTTCTACGTCAAATACTGGCCTCCCCCATC
>CALLWY010000072.1 GCA_938015865.1 uncultured Planctomicrobium sp. | reverse complement strand
TCTTGTATCGATGAGTCTTGGCGTCTTCCGGAGTGATGGTCTTGGCCTTCACCAGCGCCTGCGTCAGAGAATGGTCTTCCGTCAATTGTTGGAGCTGCCCATTGCGGAGGTGATAGGCCCGGCTGTCACCGACTCCCCCGATGTAGAACTCACCAGCCACATTGACGATAAAGGCGATCGTGGTCCCCATGTTCTTGCAGCCGGGTTCCAACTCCCCGAGCGCGATGATTTCGGAGTTGGCATGGGCGATGGCTTTGTCGATGCTGTCAATGACCGCTTTGGCAGCCGGCGTTCCATTGAAATCGATTCCGGTATTGAGCCGGCTGGAGATCAGTTCAACGGCCAGTTCGCTGGCTCGCTCCCCGGCACTCTGTCCCCCCATCCCATCGGCAACAAGAAAATAACGCCCCTCGGAATCGATGTAGAAACGGTCTTCATTGTTCGACCGGAAGTTTCCTGTGATGCTGAGCGCACCCCAATGTAAATTGCCTGCTCGCCCCATGGCCTTAAAATCTTCGTTCAGAATGCAGTGCTAAGGATTTGGTGCCCGGCCCTCGGACTGTGTCTCCAAACAACGCTCGAACCCCCAGCTGCAATCGATGGTGTCAAGGCGTTCTTGGTTCCTATCATGGCGTACTGTTGAAGGGGACGCAATTCCCAAAGACAGGAAAACATCGATTGTTTTTGATCGACACCTCGTCGCAGAAAACCTACAGAGTTTGAGGGAATTGATTCTTCCACACGATCGACAAAACCCGTGCAGCCAATCGCCATTTTGCGGCAGCTGCACGGGTTTGAATTGCGAAATGATTTTCTGAAAATCAATCGACTATGCGAATTCCGGTCGTCGGCGACGCAATTGGTCTTTCAGTCGGGCGACGATGCTGGAATGCATCTGGCTGACGCGACTTTCGGAAAGTCCCAGAGTCTGACCAATTTCTTTCATGGTCAACTCTTCATAGTAGTACAGGATGATGATCAGTCGCTCGTTCCGGTTCAGACCTTTGGTCACGAGCTTCATGAGATCGCGTTTCTGGATCCCCAGAGTCGGATCTTCACCCTTCAGGTCCTCGACGACATCGATCTCGCGGACATCTTTATAGCTGTCTGTCTCGTACCACTTTTTATTCAGACTGATGAGGCCCACTGCCGCTGCTTCGGATTTCAGTTTCTCGAAATCGTCCAGCGACATCCCCATTTTCTCTGCCAGTTCGGGGTCTGTGGGGGGACGACCGAGCGCTGCTTCCAGTTCTTTGCGGGCCGCTTCCAGTTTACTGGCCTTGCTGCGGACCAGTCGCGGGACCCAGTCCATGGTGCGGAGTTCATCCAGCATCGCACCACGAATTCGGGGTACGCAATAGGTTTCGAATTTGACGCCACGGTCCAGATCAAAGGCTTCGATGGCGTCCATCAGGCCGAAGACGCCTGCGGAAATCAGGTCATTGAGATCAACGCCATCGGGAAGCTTCGCCCAGACCCGTTCTGCGTTGAAGCGGACGAGCTGGAAGTAGTTCTCGATCAGGCGATTTCTCAACTCCTGGTTCATCTGGTCCTTTTTGTATTGAACCCAGATTTCCTGGATGTCTTCTTTGACCTTCATGGTCATAAAAACTCCTCCGTGACCTCATGTCGTCGCCGGAACCGATTTGATCTGTGGGATGCCTGCACAGCAACGATTTCCATAGTGCGAGCGCAAGCGTCCTTGATCCTTTTATCGGTTATGCGAGAAGAGCAATTGAATGCGTTTGATACCATTGTTGCGATCATCACAAACTGACCCATCCATCGGTCAGTTTTGTGCGATCTGGAAAATTCCCGGTCAGGCGACGTGGTCGGACAGGATGTCCCTGCAGTCGTTCAAGTCTCTGATCCCTGATTTCTGGCCAAATCCAGACTCGCCGTTCTCCGCCCGGAGCCAGGCGATTCCATGATTTGGTGATTAAAAACGTTCCTCCTGATGTCGGGAAACCGTGGCACCGGGAGGTGGATTCAACTTCCGTTATGAGGGAGTGCCTTTCAGCGTTCGCCTCACGGATGCGGGTAAATATCGAAAGGTCTCACAGCCTGTCCAGTTGCCCAAGTTGATTTCGTGCTTCCGCCCTGCCGGGAGCGCAAAACCTGCCGACAGACCAGCTTTCGACCCCTCCCCGTCCCACTCAACAAGCGGAAACTGCTGATTGCGTCATGCTTCGCCGCGAATGCATCCGGGGACAGACAAATAAAAAACCGACCGTGCGGAATTCGCACGGTCGGCAGCATGATCGGGAGCCCTGAACCTGTTCAGGATGAACTGTTCAGAGAATCAGTATCGGACACGAACCACACCACGACGGGGAAAAACGGTGACCCGGGGGCCAGGGACGACAACCGGAGCCGGTGCCACATAGGTGGTTGTTGGAACGTAGTAGGTCGTCTGAGACACGGGGGTCGAAACGACCTCGGTGGCCACGACGGGAGTGACGGTCTGTACGTTATAGCTGTAGGTGACGGGAGCCACGTAGCGATAAGCCGGGGCATAGGTCACTCCGGTGGGGACGGGTGTATACACGGGACCAACGACAGCGGGGAATCCAACGTAGCTGTTGGGCACAATAATTGATTGTGCCTGTGCCTGTGTGCTTCCCAATCCCAGCAATGTCAGCCCGAACGCTGCGGCACACAACCACAATTTCTTCAGTCCTTGCATTCACTCTCTCCTAAAACTGTAAAACCCGGAAGTTTGAGTAGTCTGTGACGACTATCAGAATACTCCGGCAGATTCTGCCTGTCGAATGAAAAGCGGGGCTAAGACCCGGTTTTGGAGGGAACAGACTCAAGTTGCTGCATTCTGCTCCACTGACCAGGAAATCAGCCAAGGAAATCGGCGGGACCTTCGCTGGAAGTGGTCCCGCCGATTTCTGACTTTCGAATCAATCGCGTCCGATCATTCCGGGATGTCTGCGATTCTCAACTTCATTTCGTCAGCATTGGCTTTCAACTCCGGTGCATACATGCCACTGGCCTGTGTTGGCAAGGCACTGAACTTCCCGGGAATTTCTGCCCGGACCCGGTAACTGACTGAGTGTTTCCCGCGTGCCAGTTGACGAAGGAAGAATGCCACCTTCTCATCCCGGAATTCCACATAGGCTCCGAGACCTCCGGCCGTGTATCCACTCTGGAGGTCGACCGGTTCACACCCCGCTGCTTTCATGTCTTCGAAGATGATGTATTCGTAGTCATTCTTCGATTCGATCTCGAGTTCGATTTCGATCAGATCGCCGCTGGTCACCTCGGACAGATTTTCCAGAGGAACCCGCTTGTATTTGGTGACCTTCTGATCGATCACCTGACCACGATCCCCCGCGACTGCAGACGTTGCTCCGGCGTCCTTCTCAAGCCGGTAGTACTTCCGGTTGACCTTGATCTCCAGTCCGGTTGCGGTGATGAACTCCTCCATCGTGAAGTTCGTGATATAGGCGTTGAAGTAGAGCGGTGTCGCGGGTTCGTTCGGGGAAAGAGGCTTCCGTTTGATCTCGAGCTTGCGTTTACCTGCTGAGACCGCTTCTCCTTCCAGAATAAATCCGTTGTTGAAGGTGAAGAGGACTTCCGGGGTGATCTCGACCGTCTGTTTCAGCTCACCATCCAGCCAGATCTCCACCGCCATCTGCGGTTTCCCTTCCCCGGACGCCACCAGATAGTCCGCCAGTGCTTCGATGCAGTAAGCGGTATCACGTGTGCTGTTCCAGTAGGTCCCATGTCGGCGGTTGTTGATCAGGTATTTCACCAGCCCCGCCGCCTTCGGGTCTTTCACATTCACCCGGGTCAGCAGTTTCAAATACTGGGCATTCGCTTCCAGCGTATTGCCGTACCAGTACCACCACGAGCCGCCGTTATTGGGCAAGTCCAGATAAGCCGTCTGGTTCTCCTCATCGACCTTGATGAACTGATCGATGTTTTTGATCACCATGTCCCGCTGCTCATGGGCCCCAATTTCATGCAGGGCGAGTCCGAACAGGGCTTCGGCATACAGACCGATTTTGGTCCTGTCGCGATACAGGAATCGCTGCATCTCCTCATTGACGATCTTCGCATCGACCAGCACGGAGAAGACGAATGCATCAATTGGATCGCACTGGGAACGGAATTTCTCTTTCCGGGAAGCGTCCTTTTCGTGTCGTTCCCCTTCCTGAAGCAGTTTGACCTGCTCATCCTGATAGCGTTTCAACCAGGCAACTCCGTTTTCCAGAACGCCATCAACGATGGCAATATCGTTCTTCGCTGCCAGCTGAAGTCCATGCACCACCACAGCGGTTGTGTGAGGATACGATCGCTCCTGAAACCCGGAGAACCATCCCCAACCCCCATCGGAATTCTGCATTGCAGTGAGGTCGCGGACACCGGTTTTGACCATGGCATTGACTTCATCAACGTCAAAAACCGGGTTGCGATCAAATCGCTTCCATTGGGCGGCACGAACAGCAGGATCGCCGATCTGCTGAGCATTCAGATTGGTCCGTTTTTCCTGAATCGCCTTCAGGTCGAGCCCCATCTTTTGAAGGATTCGCTGGGTAATGACAGTCGGAACAAACCGGTTCAGGGTCTGTTCCGTGCAGCCATAGGGGTAATCGACCAGGTACGGAAGCGCATCGACCATCGCTCCTGCCAGCGTCGGAGAGTAACGGACTTCAATTCGGCTCTGCTCTGCCTGCCGGGCCTCGGGAATGGTGAACTCAATGACCCCGGAATCGGCATCGGGACGAATCACGCCGCTGAACGATTCGGTCTTCAAGATCCCATGAACGAGGACCGGGAAGGTCATCTGCATCGCATCTGATTCTTCATCGGTCAGCGCTTTCATCGTGATGGTTGCGTTGCCGGGCTGAACCGCCTTGACGCGCCAATCGACCCGGTGTTCTCCGCCAGCCGGGATTGTGACCGTCATAGTCCCCGTATTGTCGGTCGCCTGACTATTGGTCTCACTCCCTGCCATCATGGAGAGAGTCCCACCCTCAAGCTGCAGCTGCACCTGAACCTGTTTTTCGGTCTTCAGGTAGTTGTGAACAACAGCTGAGAGGACCACTTCATCCGTCTGGACGAAGAACCGCGGGGCCTGTAATCGAACCACAAGATTCTTGGCCGTGACGACCTCCCGGGTTGCTTCCCCGACATCGGTGCCAGCTCCCATTCCCCATGCCCGAATCTTCCAGCTGGAAAGATTCTCCGGCATGTCAAAGGTCACCTTCGCAATCCCGGATTCATCGGTGACCAGATTGGCATTCCAGTAGGCGGTGTCCGCAAAATTGGTCCGAACTGTTGGTTGAACGGGTTCGTCTCCACCACTGGGGGCTGCGGCCGCTTTCTCCATCGCGACGCCATCGGCCATCATGGACATGGGGGCGGCCGCTGGCGCTGCCATCTGCATGGATCTCAACCTTCCGCCTCCACGGGAATCCGCTCCAAATCCGCCCAACCCGCCGACGGCACCCGCTTTGTCCGAATTCAACTCATCGACTGGACTATCAGCCGCCGCATCCCCAAACACACCGAGTTCTTCCATTCGAAACTCACCTGGTTTCAGGATTTGCTGGAACCAGTGCTGAAGATTCGTCTCTGCATTCGGGTGGGTTTGTCTACGCCATTTCCAGAAGAACTCTTTGATGTCCTCCACATTGGAGCCTCCGGAGATGTATTCCACTGCGCGGTCATAAACGCTCAGCAGAACCGCCCCGACGACCGGCTTTCCTTCGGCGTCGGTCACCTTCACTTCAACTTCCGCCTTCTGTCCGGGGAGATAGGAAGGGGCAGAAGGTTGAACGGCGACGTTCAGGATTTTTTCTGCCGGGGGAACGACAAATTCCCGGACCAGATCATGCATCTTCCCATCAGCGATCGTGATCGCTTCGATAAAGAAGTTCGGCATGTCTGCCATAGTGACATCCAGCTCGACGAGGGTGCTCTTTCCTTCGATCTTGAGAACACGCGGAGCGGATTTGGCGATCCCGTTGACGGGTCGCACGAAGAGGAGGACGGTTGCCCCGAGTCGATTGGTATTGATGAGAACTTTGGCCTTGTCGCCGGGGGCGTAGTTCTTCTGATCGGGAATCAGTTCGAGATCATTGAACTGGAACTGTGCTCCATCGAATCCGTCTCCACGAATCAGGAACAGATACCCCCCTTCAACATTCCCTTCTCCATCCTTCTCGCTACGAGGAAGCGTGAACGACAGACGGTACTGACCGGCCTGGCTGGCGTTGATTTTCTGTTCTGCAAAGCCCTCTTCGTTGGTGGCGAGGTCCCATTCCTGAACGACACTTTCGACCGGTTTTCCGTCTTTGTAGTCGACCTTCAGAAGTTGGAGCTTCCCTTTCCGAGTGATCCCTTTCCCATCGAGAGTCCGGGCCTGAAACCGGGCATCAATGGTGTCACCAACGTTGTAGTATCCGCGATTGGTCCACGCGAAGATGCGGAAAGGCTCCCGGGCGACAAGCACTTTCCCAGAGCCGGTGATTGTGCGGCGGGATGCGTCGGTCACTTCGGCGGTGATGGTGTAGGCATGGTCCTTTTGCCCGTGAAGTGCCTTGGCTAAGGATGTATCAATTTCGATCGTCGCTGTCCCATCCGCATTGAGTGTCACTTCCTGATCGAGAACCAGTTCCGGTGGGTCCGCACTCCAGTGAATCCAACTTGGTCGGGGAGCAATGCATCCCCAGCGCGCGAATCCGGGGAACCAGTAGTAATCTGGTGAGAACCACCAGTAACCGCCACCGTACAGCCAGTCCCAGCGATCCGCCGGATACCATTTGACATCGTGCTCGGTCCGTTCGACTTTCACTTTGACACGAGCATTCGTGACTGGGGCGCCGTAGTAGTATTTTGCCTGAATGGTTGCCGTGATGGTCTCGCCCAGTTCGACCGGCTTTTCGGGCGAATCGATCGTGACTTCAAACTCTGGTTTCTTGTATTCCTCGACACGGAACTGATTGGCGCCGTGGACTTGCCGGTGACCATCCAGATACAGGGTGTAAACCCCGAGCGGGGCCTGCTTCGGAAGGGGGTATTCTCCTGAGAGTCCTCCGTACTCATCTGTGGTGAATTCCTGAGAGAAAACCTCAGTTCCTTGAGGATCGTTGATCTTTACCCGGAACTTCGTATTCGCGAACCGAGAGCGAGAGTTCTGATCGTATTGGGCCTCACGAATCCAGAATTTGAATTGGACTTTCTGGTCCGGACGATACACCGGGCGATCGGTCACGATATAGGTCTTGACCTCACGGAACTTCTCGTTGACGTCGCCGCTGTACCAGATTCCACTGAAACCCAGATAGGCGAATCGACCGCTGTCATCTTTCGCTGTCGCCAGCCACTGAAAGTTGGAAGAGGCCAGCTTCTGGTCGACCAGGATCATCCCATCCTTGTTGGTGAACTCAGCGAAGCGGCTCGTCAGAATGCGATGCTTGCGGTTGTTCTGCTGATATTCCTGTCGCCAGCCGAAGAAATCGACTTTGATCCTATTGACGGGTTCGCCGGTAGCAGCATCGGCCACGAAGTACAGGACTTTTCCGCTGATGTTCTTTTTGACAATCGCGGTGTTATTGAGCCAGAGAATAATCCGTGTGGTATTTCCATCCGCAATTTTCGCGGTAACCAGATACGCCCCTGCTTTCTGCAGCGGGGTTGTCACCGTGATTCGACGATCAAAATGATTCTCTCGCGGGGACAGGTCGAGTGACCATTCCGCAACCTTCTCGCCCACATACTTTGTTTCGTTCTGCTGGACAATCCGATAGCCGATGTTGTCGATCTGGAATTTCTGCCAGTCGAGGCTTTCCGGTGCGGTTTCAAGATACTTCTGAATGTCCGCGATCAACTCCGGAATCTTCAACGCATGGGCTTCGAAGGTCACTTTCTTTGCATTCCGGAATCGGAAGTCGACCGTGGCCCCCTTCCCTGCTGCAGTGCTCATCACCGGTTCGAACTGGCCCCAGTTTCCGGTGATCTGCTGGAGTTGATTCTTCCGGCCTTCGGGATTGGACGGGAAACGTTTCAGGCTCTCTTCAAGATACTGAGCGGCGCGGGGGTATTGCTGTCGATTCAGGAAAATCGAAGCGAGCTGTTGCAGGGATTCTTCCTGATACGGCTTCTTTTCCGCACCTATTGTCTCAGCAATATCTTGGTAGATCTTGATGAAGTTGAATTCCTCGGGAAGTGTGAATCGCTTCACTCCATTCGCCAGCCGGGCGATTGTCTCGTTCTCCTTCAGTGTTGGGAGAGACCAGATCCCTGCTGTGACCTCTGTGTCGACTCCATCAGCTCTGGGAAGGAAGAGTCTGGTTTCGCGAAGTGTCTGAACTCCAAACTGACCATGCAGGAAATGAGCCAGCCGATACCGGGACTCATTCAAGCGGGCGGCATCGAACTCTGCTATCTGCTGCAGACACCAGCGCCAGCGCTCCCCATCGTTTTTGGCAGCTTCGAACGATTCCGGGAGCGAATAGAAAACTGGGTTCCCATCGGCATCCACCGGTGCCCCTTGAGCATCTCCACTACCACGGCTACCACGAAACCCAAAAAAACGTCCGCGTTGTTGCGGCTCTGGATAGTCCGGCAGTGTCGTCAGATCGGTCAGCTGCTGCATCTTCCATGCGTTCCCCGAATTCTGTCGCAGCTGGTGGGCAAAAATGCTGTAGAATTCCGCTTTCTCTGGGCCATTGACACTGTCGGGCATCTTTTGACGGGCCGTCTCCAGCCAGATCAGCCCTTGGGCGCGGTCTCGTTCCGAAACGTCGACAAAGGCCCCGCCTCCCCGCTGGCTCCCGCGCGAAAATTCTCCCGCGACAATGAACCCGTAATGTTCCACTCCCGAGAGAACTCTCGCTGCTGCGAAGTATGCGGACCAGTCGTCCTGATGGGCATCGATGACATCTTTCAACAGGGAGTCAATTTCAAATTGCCTCGTCAGTCGTTGAAGGCAGGTGACTGCCAGTTGAAGGTCGTCGTAGAGCTGATTTCCTTTGTTGGCAGGATCAACGACGAGCTTCCGCAGAGAGGTGTAGGCGTCCCCGAAGTTCCCCTCCTTAAAGCTCTGCTGCGCCCCCTTCCGTAACTCATCTGCCGTTTTTTCTGCCGCCATCAGATACACCATCCCGGTAAAAACCAGAGAGAGGACAACGATCCCCAGACGGGGCAGGCCGAGCTTCATCCACTGCATGAGTGCTTCCCTTCGCAGATCAGATCATTCGCCATCGGGGCGATTCGAGCATCGATGAACTGGCAGAAAACAATCGGAGCGGTCCCTTTCCATGTTCGGTAGTCCGCCCGGAATTTGTCATTGCTACTTGTTGCCAGTTCA
Organism: uncultured Planctomicrobium sp.; assembly: GCA_938015865.1. Lineage (GTDB taxonomy): Bacteria > Planctomycetota > Planctomycetia > Planctomycetales > Planctomycetaceae > Planctomicrobium. Next base: position 1,457 of record CALLWY010000072.1, on the reverse strand, counting down.
ACGGCTCGTACTTCAGGACACAGGCATCCCGCCTCCACCAGTTAGATAAACTCTGGGTGCAGAAAGTTCCACTGGGTTGTCACGAATTTGTTGGAATTTGGATTTTGGGCTGAAAACGATTTTTTCTCGTCTTCTTCCCTAGGAACGACGTGATGCTTTCGGAATCGGCAGTGCGTGTTGCGGAATCATGCAAATAAAAAAGCAGCCGATTCCACAGGGAAATCGACTGCATGAAAATTCAGGTCGGTTCAGGACGAAAACGGATGCGATGTGGGCATCACGCTCCATCTTCAGTCGCTGAACAGATCAGGACTGTGCAGCAAAGTTCATGTCATGAGACCAGGGAGCCCGATACGGACGATCAGTCATGGCCTGAGCTTCATCATCTCCAACGATTCGCTCCGCCTTCGGGTCCCACTTCACCCCGCGTCCGAGTCGTGCGACGAGGTTTCCGAGATGGCACACAGTTGCGGATCGATGACCGATCTCCACATCGCAAACCGGGAGTTGCCGCGACTTGATGCAGCTCAGGAAGTCCTTCATGTGGTGATTGCTGCGATAGAGCTGCTGCGGAAACGCCAGAATGGACTCATCCAGCTTCCTGTAGAATGCTTTCTGGGCATCGGCAACTTCCTTTTTCTTCAGCTCGTCACTTGAGATTTGAGCCCCAGCGATCTCTGCAGGATCGCTCCACAGGACACCACGGTTCACGTAGATCTTCCCCTTGGTGCCGATGAATGTCGCTCCACCGGGGATGTCTTTCTGCTGTTGCCCGAGCAGGACCTTCACCCCGTTATCATAGGTGTATTCAATCCGGCAGGTGTCGGTGACTTCGTACCGTTTTTCGGGATCGAACGTTGCTGTGCCATCGACTGCGACCGGGCCACTTTCATCCATTCCCAGTGCCCACTGCGCAATGTCCAGATGATGTGCTCCGAAGTTCGTAATCTGACCTCCCGAGTAGTCCCACCAGAACCGGAAATTGTAATGAACTCTCTTTTCGTTGTAGGGGCGTGCGGGAGCTGGACCGAGCCACATGTCGTAGTCCAGATTTGCAGGAGGATTGGTATCCGGTCCTAATGCGCCTGGATGGTTCGATTTCGGAATCCCGACAAGCACCTGCTTCACGTCGCCGATGGCTCCGTTCCGGACGAGACTTGCAGCACGCCAGAATTCAGCTGCAGAACGCTGCTGGGACCCTGTCTGCACGATCCGCCCATGTTTCCGGGCGGCATTCACCATCCGCCGACCTTCGGCAATTGTCAGCGAGAGAGGCTTTTCACAGTAAACATCTTTCCCCGCCTGACAGGCGTGTATGGTCATCAGGGCATGCCAGTGGTCAGGAACGGTGATCACGACAGCATCAAGATCTTTCCGCTCCAGGAGCTTCCGGTAATCGCCGTATTCTTCGGCTTTCTGTCCCCGGTCTGAAACGAGGCCCAGTGCTTTCGCCCGGA
>CALLWY010000071.1 GCA_938015865.1 uncultured Planctomicrobium sp. | reverse complement strand
CGACCGGCTGGTTCACATTGCCCTGTACCAGGGAGTCAATCCGGTCAAAGGCCTGAAATGGATGATCAATGGTCAGGGGTTGTGCAGCTCCATCACGGCGATGGATCAGGCGATGCCCTCACTGACCCCTCCCCAGCGGGTGGAGTGTGCCAAGGTTCTGGTTCGGACGATCTACGATGAACTGCGGGAATCGGTTCAGCGTCACGTGGAACAGCGTATCCCGATGATTCCTCCCAATCAGACTCTGGACCAGCTGATTGCCGGTCGGGACTGGCTCTTTGAAGGGGGGACATATCATGTTGATGTCTCCCACCTGAGCGCAGTGGTGCGGTTTGCACGCTCCATTGAACCCCCCGCCGAAGAGCTGGAACTGGCGGTTCAGCTCGCCAATTATGGGATGCGACTCGATCCATCCCTGCAGTATGGCGGCGATCCCCCGTTCTCAGACATTTATCCGGCCCATCTCCAGTTTTTCAACGTCTTGCTGGACCGAAATCGCGAGGCGGGACTGAAGTATTTTCGCAAACAGCTCGACGACGAGCCGGATGCGGAGGACAAGGTCATTTTTGCCTACGTGCTGGTCGACCTCCTTGTTCGGTCCCAGCGTCTGGATGAAGCGATCCAGGTGGCAGAAGAGTTCCTGAATCATCTTGGTGACGAAGTGAACGTCTCCTTCGATGAACTGTGCGTCCAGGCGGGACGGCTTGACGTGTTAAAACGCGTACGCAGGCAACAGAACAATCTTGTCGGATTCACCTCCGCTTTGGTTCGCGAAACCAGTTCGTCTCCCGCGCCGCCGGTGAATTCGCCATCCACATAACGTCAATCACGCAAATGTTGCCTGAAACGCGTCTGCGGGCACATCCTTGTCATCACCACTCTCAGCGACGGGCGAACAGATGATTCAGCTTGATTCCACTTTGCAGTATGCCGACCTGCTCCCCGCGATTGACCGGATGTGGGAACGGAGTGCCGCTTGTCTGAATTCCATTGACCAGACCTGGAGTCCGGAGCAGGGATCGCTCGTGTTCACGGTCCGGGGGCGTTACACCGCTCAGGGATGGACGGAATGGACACAAGGGTTTCAGTTCGGTTCCGCGCTCCTGCAATACGATGCCACCGGAGAGGATTCGTTTCTGCAACGGGGACGCCAGAGGACGTGGGAGCTCATGGCTCCTCATGTCAGCCATATCGGCGTTCATGATCATGGTTTTAATAATGTCAGTACATATGGAGCGCTTCGGCGCCTCATGCTGGAAGGTCGGATTTCGTACGATGCGGGCGAACTGGCGTTTTATGAATTGGCTCTGAAGACCAGCGGAGCCGTACAGGCGTCCCGCTGGAGCAGAACTCATTCCGGCGGGGGATATATTTATTCATTTAATGGGCCTCATTCTCTCTTTGCGGATACGATCCGATCATTGAGGTCTCTGGCGATCGCACACTTATTAGGGCATCGTCTTGATGCTGAGAACGATGAGAAGATCAGTCTCCTTGATCGACTGATCGAACATGCCCGGACGACGATGGAATACAACGTCTATTTTGGAGAGGGGCGTGATCTGTACGATGTCCGTGGGAGGGTGGCCCACGAAAGCCTGTTCAACCGAAATGACGGTCGTTACCGGTGCCCGAGTTCTCAGCAGGGGTATTCCCCGTTCACCACGTGGACCCGCGGGGCCGCCTGGATCATGTGCGGGTACGCGGAACAGTTGGAGTTTCTGCGAGAATTGCCTGATGAGGCGTTTTCACGCTGGGGTGGGCGCAGCGATGTGGAAGCATGGATGCTGAAAGCGGCACGAGCGACCTGCGATTACTATCTTTCAGAAACTCCGAGCGATGGCGTTCCCTACTGGGATACGGGAGCCCCGGGACTGGTGCATCTCGGCGACTACCGGAATCGCCCCGCTGATCCGTTTAACGATTATGAACCGGTCGACAGCTCCGCCGCTGCTATTGCGGCACAGGCCCTGATTCGACTGGGCCTGTTTTTAGGAAGCGAAGGTGCTGCGTATACTCAGGCGGGTTTAACAATGCTCAAAACACTTCTTGCCGAGCCGTATTTAAATCAGGACCCCGAGCATCAGGGATTACTGCTTCATTCGATTTATCATCGGCCGAGAAACTGGGACTACGTCCCGGAAGGCTCTCGAATTCCCCGGGGGGAAGCCTGTATGTGGGGAGATTATCACCTGCGCGAGGTGGCTCTTCTCGTTCAGCGACTTGCACGCAACGAACCGTATTACACATTTTTTGGTCCGGTTAAATCCTGATGATCAAGGTCAATGGACGACTCGCCTGCTCCACTTCCTGAAGGTCCAATGACCCGGGATTCTGAACCAATTCGTCGACGGCAGTTTCTGGTCAGAGGGGCCTCGGTAGGCACTCTGACGCTGTGGATGTCGCGTTGCGCTCACGCAGCACCGTCCCAATTCCGGATTGTTGGATACCTACCGACATACCAGTTTCCCCGGCTGAACCTTCAGGCGGCTGCGAAACTGACCGATCTGATCCTCTTTGCCGCAGCTCCCGAGCAGAACGGGCATGTCGACCTGGGGAAGGTGGTCAAAGCCCCGTTTGAACGTCTGTATGCATTGCGGGAAAAACATCAGACCCGGTTGCTCTTTTCCGTGGCAGGATATGGCTCATCAAGTCCATTCCCTGCTGCCGTCAGCACCCCGGAGAACCGCGGACGCTTTGTTCAATCCACGATGAAACACCTGAAGGAGTGGAAGCTGGATGGAGTCGATCTGGACTGGGAATATCCCCGATCGCAGGCGGAATGGGATCACTACCTGCTCCTTCTTAAAGCATTAAAGGAGGAGTTGGCGTCTGAGAACAAATCGCTTTCCGTGACAATTGCCCCCTCAAGAGACATCCCTCGGGATCTGGCAAAGCATGTGGATTTGGTGCAGTTGATGTCTTACGACTACAGCGGGCGGCACTCGACTTTTGAGCAGGCAGAACTCGATATCGACAATCATTTACGGAAGGGAATTCCGCGGAAAAAGCTGATACTGGGAATCCCGTTTTACGGTCGCCACCTGACAAGCTGGAAGGCAATCACGTATTCGTCGCTGGTCTCCCGATACAATCCCCCAGAGGACGCCGATGTCGTATCGGAGATCTATTTCAATGGACGGACGACCGTTCGTCGCAAGACCCAGCATGCCATGTCGATGAAGATCGGCGGCGTCATGATCTGGGAGATCGGACAGGATGTTCAGGACGAACGGTCCTTGCTGCGAGCCATCGCAGAGACCGTTTCTGCCGGCCGTTGATTCACCAAATGTCTGGGGCGTTCAGCCGATTCTTTTTCGGGGATCATGATCGTCCACCGAAAAAGAAGAGATCATTCCCAGTCGGGGGGGTGATGATCATGAAATCCTGACCGGCAGACTCTTTGAGAAGTTCCACACAGGCGACTCCCAGTGCAAAGGCGCGGTCATCGTGATGCAGCCCATCGGCCTTGTGGTCGATTCTGAGTCGTCCCGTGCTGGAATGCTTCAGAATCAGGGAGGCGAGTTCGGTTTCCAGATCGTTTCGGTGTTCTGAGGGGACAAGTCCACAATCCGGATACCATCGGACCCGCTGGTGAAGAATCATTTGCCTCAGTGTGACCGCGATCCGGTGGTTCCCCTCGCCGCCCGCAAACGCAAATCGCTGAATCGGGTAGATGGACTCCAGTTTCTGGATGGTTCCGACCAGTTGAAATTCATCCACAACGAAGCGGACCCGTGGGAATCTCATGGCGATGTCGCGAATCCAGTTTTCAACCCAGAAAACCGGGGTCGGCGTGTTTGGCGTCGGCTGAACGACATCCATCCGGTCAACAATGATGACATCCCCTTCGCGATGGCAGACGCATCCGACAGTGAAGTCATGCTTCTCTGCATAGTCAATGGTCGCGACGTATTCAAATTGCGGTTGTCCGGCCAGTTGTGGTTTCAGATGAGGATCGCGACAGGCTTCGACTTCCGGGAGGGTCAGGAAATTCCCTTCGGCATGCTGCCAGCGATTCAGCCAGAGACGTTCATAGACCGGCTGCGGAAGGAGGGCTCGTTGTTCCTCCAGCCATTCGGGAGTGATCCAGGGGGCCTGCGGGCCATCAAGAGAGGAAAAATGCCAGCGACGATCGGTGCGGGCATGTTCCCGGACATTCCACTGCCATCCTCTCCCCACCCCCGCATTGGTCAGCACGACAAGAACACATTGAGGCTTCTTGGCCGCCGAAGAGACAAGGGAGTACCACAGTTCAGGGCGAGGCCAGTGGCTCAGTTCGTCGCAGACCACAAAATCCGGCAACGCTCCATACGACCCCTGAACATCCGATGAGATCACATCCAGCCGGCTTCCCGTCTCGATATTCTGAACGCGGTATTTGACGAATTTCAGCGGGGCCAGCAGTTCTTCGTTGGCACAGGCGAGTCGAAACAGCGAATCGTGCAGAAAACTGGCCTGTGCCTGGTCCGCAGCAGCAGCAAGCCCATTCACTGGCCTGCGGGCTGCCAGCAGAATCCAGGCAATTTGAGCGGCCATGTCTGACGTTTTGGAATGTCCTCGCGGCCGTTCGATGTACGCCCGCCGGATCACGAAGCCGACCTTGGGAGCATTCGGGACACCGGCCAGTTGCATCCAGCCCTGATCCATGGCCTGAAGGTCCCGTGCCTGCCAGGGCTGCATGACATTCGCGAAGAGAACGTTGTCATCTCCGGGAAGGACGAGCCGGTTTCGAAACTCTTCGGGATGATCGAGCGGATCGACCACGGCTGGAAGCGACTGACTCATCCGCGGCTTCGCATTGAGCCAGAAGCGCAGGCGCTTCCTTACGGAACTGGGCAATGAGTTCATCGTCC
>CALLWY010000070.1 GCA_938015865.1 uncultured Planctomicrobium sp. | reverse complement strand
TCCAACAGGGCCGGTCTGGATTGAATCAATCAGAGTTCGAAGTTCCTCTGGGGAATCCCCACAGGGGATCAGACAGAGCTGAACACCGTGCAGGTTCCCGCAGGAGGCCAGGTCGCTCAGCAATTGCTGAAGCAGGCTATAGGTCTCCGTGTCATCCCGAGGGGGGATTCGTCCGGCACGAAGAGTCAGGGTGCGAACCCGAAGTTTCCCCGAAAACTCAATCGCTTCCCGTAGGGCGGCAATACGCTCATCCAGTCGCTCGGACGCTGTCAGCGGATTACGGAGGGGGAAATGGGTCGATGCCAGCTGAAGTTCCCGCTCATTGAGGTAATGCATCAGTTGCCGACGTGCCGTCTCGCCATACTCCGCAGGTCGGACCTCATTCCACAGATTGATCTGCACCCCATGAACACGCAACGCCATCGCAGCATCGATCGCTTTACGGATGTTCTGGGAAAAAAGGTTGGTCGGTACAGAGATTTTGACTCGGAACATACGGTGCTCAGATCATCACATGCTGATTTCAGGAAGAGCGTTCCATCTCGACATGGACTTCACTGGAGACGGAATCCAACAGAGATCCTACCGCAGACATCATACCGGCCATCCCCTGATGTCAACATAGGTCCGGCTGTGCCAGATTCTGAGAATGCCCAATGTCATTGTCCTGAATCGCAATGAGCCTGCTGGATTTCCCCAAAGGGATCAGCGACACTGAAATCATTCCCGCAGATTCAGGTGCTGCATCCAATATGGCTGAAACACTTCACAACATCACAGCGTTTCTCCAGAAATTTGCTCCTCTGGAACTGGCTGCCAGCTGGGACAATGTCGGTCTGCTTCTCGGAGATGAATCAGCGAGTGTCTCGCGACTGATGACCTGCCTGACACTCACATCTGACGTCGCACAGGAAGCGATTGAGAAAAAGGCCGACCTGATCGTCTCTCATCACCCGGTCCTGTTCAAACCGGTTCAGAAACTGGTGATGTCGTCCCCCCCGGGAAACATTCTGCTTCCACTGCTGCGGGCCGGGATTGGGGTCTACAGCCCCCACACTGCATTCGACAGCGCACAGCTGGGAATCAACCAGATGCTGGCAGATCGGCTTGGCCTCAGCGCGATTCAACCACTTCGCGTTTCCCAGCAATGTGATGATCCGCATCTCGGGGAAGGACGTCAGGGAATCCTGAAGACTCCCCAGCGACTTTCCGAAGTTCTGGAACGGGTGAAAACGAGCCTGGGTCCGAAGCAGCTCCCTCTGCAATACACCGGTTCTCTCGAGAAATTGATCTCTCGCGTTGCCATCGCCTGTGGCGCTGCGGGGGAATTTCTGGATGATGCCATCTCCGCCGGATGTGATCTCTTCATCACAGGAGAGACTCGCTTTCATACCGTTCTGGAAGCCCGGGAGCGGGGAATTGCACTGATTCTCGCTGGGCACTACGCCACCGAGCGGCATGGTGTGGAAGCCCTGAGTGACATCCTTCAGAAAGAGTTTCCGAAATTGACCTGCTGGGCCAGCGAGTCGGAATCAGACCCCGTTCAGTGGAGTGTGGACTGATGCCTGAAAACACCCCGACCGACCCCACTGGGGAAGAGACATCAAACGAGCCGGCGCCGGGGAACTCCCGATGGCCGCGTCCAACGTTTGAAACTCTCGTCTGGAGAGGGCTGCGACTGCGATGCCCCCGCTGCGGTCAGGGGAAACTCTTTTGCGGCATCATCAAGATGAATGGAGCCTGCCCCCACTGCCACTTCAAATTTGAACGTCCCCCCGGGTTTTACCTCGGGTCGACGTACATCAATTACGGATTGACCGCGTGGATCACCACTGCAGCGTTCATGATCGGACGCTTCCGGTTCAACATCCCCGGCTCAACACTTGTCTGGCCACTCGCCGCCTTCTGCCTGATCTTTCCCACACTGTTTTTCCGACATGCCCGGTCCCTCTGGCTGGTTCTGGATTGCCAGTTCGACAGCTCGGTGCTGAATGAAGATCCGGAACGACAGGAAATGCAGGATTAGCTCCTGTCTCAGAGGCGAAGTCATTCTCTGCATCCCCGCGCCTCTCCGCCTCTGCGTTCTCTTCACCAGTCGTTAACAATTTGCCCGGCACCGGTAAAAGGAGCCAATAACTACGATGCGAAACGGTTCTCAATAGGGAAGAATGAATTGAACGCAGAGTCGCGAAGACGGTGAGGCACAAAGGGAGAAAAGAACAACTTCTTTCGAGCGCATCGCACGAACTTAGGGCGTTCCAGAGGTGATCACCCACCTGTTTGATTAACAGGTTGCCGCGGCCCCCCTGAGGCAGTGGTAAAGTCTCTCTGCGTCTCCGCGTCTCTCCGCCTCTGCGTTCTCTTCACCAGTCATTAACTGATTGCCCGGCGCCGGTAAAAGGAGCCAATACCCACGATCCGAAACGGTTCTCGATAGGGAAGAAAGAATTGAACGCAGAGACGCGAAGACGGTGAGGCGCAAAGGGAGAAAAGAACAACTTCTTTCGAGCGCATCGCACGAATGTCTGACGTACCAGCGATGAGCTACACTGTCATGGAACGACTGTAACGGAACGGCACGTGACCGCGATTCGCCCCTGAGACAGGCGCAATTTCGCGAAATCTTCGCACACCGGTCACATGCCCGCATTTCGGACTCCCCCATGGTACGAGGGGCGTTCCGTGGAGTCCGGCCATTACACTCGGGACAGAATGAGGGAGACGTTCTGTCCACCGAAGCCGGCGTTGTTGGACATGACCGTCTTGATTTCCTTTTCGCGGGCAACGTTTGGAACGTAGTCCAGATCGCAGTCCGGGTCAGGATACTCGTAGTTGATTGTGGGAGGCAGGACCCCATCCGCAATCGCCTTCAGCGAGAAGATCGCTTCCAGCGCTCCGCAAGCTGCCACAAGGTGTCCAGTCATACTCTTGGTGCTGGACATCGGAACCTTGTAGGCATGTTCTCCCAGTGCGGTTTTGACCGCCTGTGTTTCGGTACGATCGTTAGCCCCGGTACTGGTGCCATGAGCGTTGATGTAGTCGATGTCGGTCGGGTTCAGTCCGGCATCTTCGAGAGCCATCGCAATGGCGCGGCTGGTCCCATTGCCATCGGGAGGAATGTCTGTAATGCGGTAGGCATCGCAGGAAACGCCATATCCCCGCACTTCACCATAAATTCGAGCACCGCGACGTTTCGCGTGTTCGTATTCTTCCAGAAGCAGCATGGCTGCCCCTTCACCCATCACAAACCCATCCCGTTCCCGGTCAAATGGGCGGGAGGCTGCCTGAGGGTTATCGTTGCGGGTCGAAAGAGCCGTCAGCAGGCAGAAGCCAGTCACCCCATAAGGATGGATCATGCTGTGGGCACCCCCGACAATCATCATGTCGGCGGAACCATTTCGAATGAACTCGGTCCCTTCCCCAATGGCCTGAGCAGAGGCTGCACAGGCGGTCAGACAGTTGGCGTTGGGGCCTGCGGCATTGAACATCCCCGCAATCCGGGCTGCGAGCATGTTCGGTTCCTGATGGCGTTCCGATTCCGGATCGAGCCGCTCCAGTGCCATCCGGGTAAACTCCTCCATGTCAAACGTCCCATCGGCGGCAGTTGCCTGCGAGATCAGGGACATGAAGATGTCGAAGTCCTGCGAGCCTTCCCCGGCCCCCATGTACACGCCCAGCCGGGTGGGATCAGGCAGCGATGCGACATCCAGACCCGAGTCCTCAATGGCCTGTGCGGCAGCAGCCACACCAAAGCGGATATTCGGACCAGCCTTTTCCAGAGACTTCACAATATCCGGGCTGAACCAGCGGTTAAGATCAAAGTTCTTGACCTCTCCGGCAATCTGGGTCGGAAACCCAGTGGGATCAAAATGGGAAATCCGGCTGATTCCGGAAACCCCTTCCAGAACAGCCTTCCATGTTGTGGGAACATCGTTGCCAACAGGACAGACAGTTCCCACTCCGGTCACTACGACTCGTCGACGCATCGTGATACTCTCTTCGAAATGATTCTGGTCCGTTTCCGTACTGTCGGCAGCAGGAAACCGGCCACTTGTGTTCTCTTTCAATATTCGTTTGAGGTCGGTCTGTTACACAGTGTAGCGAGGAACCGGACGTCTACGAAACCGCAACCCCTCCAAGGGGACCAAACCCATCAACGCTGACTGAAATGGCCCGTCGCAAACAGACCTAAAATGCCTAAAAAATGGGACCGGGTACCCACGGGGCAAATTCTTCATCCCCAATCCCCTGTGCCTCGCTTTTGGTTCTGACCCCGCTGGCGACATCAATGATGGCTTCAAAAATCTCCCGCCCCATCTCATCAACCGACTTTTCTCCGTCGAGAATCGCCCCCGCATTCAGGTCCATATCGTCCTCCATGCGGCGATAGGTCATTGTATTCGTCGCAACCTTGATTGTGGGAGCCGGTTTGGAGCCGAAGCAGCTTCCCCGCCCGGTGGTGAAGACCACGACATGCGCTCCCCCAGCCACAATTCCGGTCACGGACGCCGGGTCGTTTCCAGGGGTGTCCATGACCACAAATCCTTTTTCTGTCACTTTCTCCGCATATTCATAGACCGCACTGAGCGGAGCGGTCCCCCCTTTGGCAATTGCTCCAAGTGATTTTTCGAAAATGGTGGTTAACCCGCCCGCCTTGTTCCCGACACTCGGGTTATTGTCGATCGTCGCTCCGAACTTGGCGGCATAGTCTTCCCACCAGCGAATCCGCTCCAGGAGCTTTTCTCCCACCTCCCGGGTGATTGCGCGACGGGTCAGGAGATGCTCTCCGCCGTAAATCTCCGGAATCTCAGCGAGAATACTGGTCCCCCCCTGAGCCACGAGCAGATCACTGGCGATTCCGAGTGCCGGATTCGCTGTGACCCCGCTGTAACCATCACTTCCGCCGCAATTGGTTCCCAGAATCAGTTCCGAAACCGGAATGGGGACTCGCTGGACCCGGTTGACCTCTGGAAGCAATTCCCTGATGGCAGCGACTCCACGCTCCACGGTTTTCGCCACTCCGCCGACATCCTGAATATTCATGATCAACGGAGGACGGAACGGGGCGGCTGAATTGCCGAGCTGAACCAGTTGATATTCCTCATCCAGAAATGATGCCTGTCCGGTTTCGCACCCCAGACCGAGAATCACATAAGCCCCGATGTTGGGATGCTGCGCATAACCGGCCAGTGTCCGGGCGAGTTGACGATGATCTGCCCCCCCATAGGCAAACGAGCATCCCCCCTTGTGGGTCAGGGCAATGACTCCATCGACATTGGGAAACTCCGCAAACAACTCCCGATTGAAGGCGTTGACAATGTAACGGGACGAGGTCGCAGAGCAGTTCACGGTTGAAATCACAGCGATGTAATTTCGTGTCGCTGCCCGCCCGTCCGCCCGACGATACCCCTGAAACGTCCGAATCTCGTCAGGGCGGGGGAGTTCGACAATGGCAGTGCCGAACTCGTACTCGCGGGAACGCTCCGTCATCCCGACATTATGCGTGTGCACCCATCCCCCTGCGGGAATGTCCTGAGTCGCGAACCCCATGGGCTGGCCGAACTTGTACAGCGTCTCTCCCCGCGAAATGGGGCGAATGGCCATTTTGTGCCCCATCTCGATCCGTTCCCGGGCCGGCACAGCCAGCGTCCCATCGGGAGAGTTCCAGACCATTCCCGGCGAGACCGGCACCCGTGCCAGCACAACCGAATCCGCTTCATGGAGCAGAACAAACGGGGACGGGGAGACTTCAGGCATAGACTGGTCCCATTTCCAGATGCAGGGACATCATCGAATCGCTCACTCCACCTCGTTTGAGGAACGATCCGGGCTGACAATCTGCTGATCAAAGTAATTGACCGACATCCCTGCATCGATCACAAGCCCCTGCGTATTGATGCCGGAGGAGCGAGGACTCAGCAGGAACGCTGCGGCATTGGCAACTTCTTCCGTCTGAACCGCCGATTTCCGGAGAGTGGCCTTTTCCGCAAAGAGATACGAGTCCACATACCCGGGAATCCCCGCAGAGGCACTCGTTTTCAGCAACCCCGGCGAGACCGCATTGAATCGAATCTTCGAGAACCGGGAGAACGACTTTGCCAGAAAGCAGAGCGAGGAATCGAGCGCCGCCTTTACCGGAGCCATATACCCGTAGTTTTCGGCAGCCATTCGTGTGGTGGAGATGGAGATTGTGACAACGCTCCCCTGCTCCGGGTCCAGCAGATGCTGAAACGCCCGCGACACTGCAATCAGTGAAAAACAGGAGATGTTCACTGCCTGAAGAAAGGCTTCACGCGGGGTCTCATGAAACGGCAACCATCCCGCTGAATAGTCTGCAAAGGCGATGGAATGAACAATCCCGTGCAGCTGGGATCGGTCAGCAGCCACCTGATCGCGCAGCCGGTCAATCTCCTCCTGACGCTCGACATCACACACATAGATCGGAGCATCATTTCCAAGAATCTTCCGAAGCTGATCGTGGCGAGCCTGGCTGCGAACGGAATAGAGCACATCCGCTCCAAATTCCGTCAGGAGCCGACCAATCTGGAACGCGACGCTTTTCCTGTTGGCCGCTCCCATGACAAGAATCGATTTTCCGCGCAGCTGGAGAAAGTCCATGATCAAAATGTTTTCAGAAATGCGTTAATAGTGATTCGCAATCGCTGGAAGGCTGATGCTGTCCCCGATCAGCCGGGCAGACTCATCTTGTCACACACAGATTGTCCCGGTGGATCACCTCTTCATAGAGGGTGGTTCCCAGCGTCTGGGAAAGTGTCTCAGTGCGTTGTCGGGCAATTTTCCTGACGGTTTCGGAATCGTAGTTGGTCAGTCCCCGGGCAAATTCGTGCCCATCCGGGTCAACCAGCGAAACGAGTTCCCCTTTCTCGAAGCTCCCATCGACTTCACAGATCCCGATCGGAAGCAGTGATTTCCCGTTGTGTTCCACAGCCTTCACCGCACCGGCATCGAGAGTCAATCGTCCGCGAGGGGTCACCGTATACCCGATCCAGCGTTTCCACGCGGGAACGATCCCCCCCTTGGCCATAAAGAGTGTGCCAACATCCTCCCCCGCCATTACCCGGTCGATAACGCGCGGGTCCTTGCCGTTGGCAATGATGACGCATTCTCCCACTGCGGTGGCCATACGCACCGATTCCAGTTTGGTGAACATCCCTCCCGTCCCGCGGGAACTCTTGACCTCCTTGGCGAGCCCCATCAGGGAGTCATTCCACTGGTCCACAATAGGAATACGGCGGGCATCAGGAGAAGAGGGGTCTCCGTCGTAAAGTCCATCAACGACTGAGAGGATGACCAGCAGCGGGTTCGGGAGCAGGTTCGTCACCATGGCCGCCAGACGATCGTTGTCTCCAAACTTGATCTCCCGGACGCTGACCGTGTCATTTTCATTGATGATCGGGACGACGCCGTACTCAAAAAGAGTGTGCAGCGTATTTCGCACGTTCAGATACCGGTCCCGATGGCGAAAATCATCCGCAGTCAACAGCAGCTGGGCCGCATGGTAACCATACTGCTTCATCACATCGTCGTACGTCCGGATGAGATGAGCCTGACCTGTGGCAGCAGCAGCCTGGAGATGAGGAAGGTCCTTGGGTCGACCGTTGAGTCCCAGCAAGCCGATTCCTGCTCCAACAGCACCGCTGGAGACGAGAACCACCCGACGTCCCGTCTGACGAATCCGGTGAATCTGTTCTGCAAGTCCTGCAATGCGATCGACATCCAGACGGTCATCATCGCGCGAGAGGACGTTCGTTCCGACCTTGATGACGATCGTACGTGCCGAGTGAATGACCTCCTGTCGAACCAGACTGATCATTTTGAAGTGAACACTTTCAACGGGACAAATGGCGGACAGCCGGCAGGGGACAGCTCAACACACTTCCGCAGGATCACGTTTCCATTCCCCAGATCACCCGCAGACGAACATGGTCCCCGTCGCTACAGGGACCAGATCCGAAGGTGTGGCCCAAAACCGGACACCATATGTCACTCGTCGAGTTTGAGTCCAGCTTTCTCGTATTCGGCCTTTTTCATCGCGCGGTTTTCCAGAATCACGATGTCTCCCGTTTCGTCATCGTAGGCGTAGACCTGCCAGCGGTAAATCCCCTTGAGCTTCACCTGATTTTCAACCAGAAGCTTGTTGAATTCTTCAAACGTAGGGGGACGGTTGTTGTTGTCGGCCTTGATGATATCGATCTGATGCTTCATGTTCAGCATCTGCGCTTTCGAGGGGAGAGCATAATAGGCCTGAGAGGCGGCAGTGACCGGGTCGGTCGCATTGATGCGGTTCTGGGTTTCCACCCAGCCCGGGTTCTCTGCCATGGCCTTCTTCTTATCCACCAGCTTTGTATTGTCCTGTGCCATCGCCGCACCGCCGTCTGCAGCGGGGGCTTCGACGACTCCTCCCACAGCGGGGGCGGCATCGCCCTCATCCGACTGCGATGCGGGGGCTTTCTTGGCTTTCACCATCGACGGATCAATACAGCCGATGGCTGTGAGAGGAACCATCCCTCCCAGCACCAGAAGAAGGCTCAACTGCTGAACGATTTTCATGTGACCGCTCCCGGACCGACGTATTCCAGACACCGTGTATGCTGACAGGCACTGCGTCTCCGCTCTCAATGGTTCCTCCCGACGAGGTCCCCTTTGACAGCACTTCTATTTGTATCTTCCGAATCCGCCTCCCACCAGCGGAGACAGTTCCCACCTCCCGGAATCGGTGTCGGCAGACGATTTCCCCGGTCAGGAAAGTCCTGTCCACATGGGTGGACTATTTTCTCTTTTCCTGCGGATTTGTCGCTACACAAAAAAAGCGGCCCATCTTCTTCAGATGGGTCGCTTCATTGGAATTACGGGAACGCTTTAAGAGGTGACAGGACTGGTCAGGCGAAAATTTCCCGGACCACATTCCCAGCCACATCGGTCAGCCGGAAATCCCGACCGGCGTATTGATAGGTGAGCTGCTCATGGTCGAGCCCCATGAGTGCCAGCAGCGTGGCGTGCAGGTCAGTGGTGTGCATCCGCCCCTCAACGGCGTGCAGGCCGTACTCGTCGGTCGCTCCATATGTGAATCCCGCTTTCACCCCGGCACCCGCAAGCCACATCGGATATCCGGTAATGTTATGGTCCCGGCCATCCGGCCCCTGGGCAGTGGGGAGTCGACCAAATTCACTTCCGAACAGGACCAGCGTGTCCTCCAGCATGCCTCGCTGTTCCAGATCCGCGAGCAGGGCTGCGGTCGGCTGGTCGGTGGCACGGGAGTTTCGAATCAGTCCCTGATGAAGGTTATTGTGTTGATCCCATCCGGGATGGCAGATCTCGACAAATCGGACTCCAGCTTCACTCAGACGGCGAGCCATGAGGCACTGCCGGGCAAAACTTCCCGCAGGCCCATCCTTGATGCCATACGCCTCCTGAATGTGCTTTGGCTCAGACGAGATATCCAGAAGCTCCGGGACCTTGTCCTGCATCCGGTAAGCGAGTTCGTACGATTGAATCACCCCATCCAGCTCATCAGGAGCCCCGGGACGATCGGACAGACGATGATTGAGCGACTGAATCAGTTCGATCTGCCGTCGCTGCAGACGTGAATGAGTCGCCGCCTTGAGATTCGGAAGGTATCCGCTGTCATTCAGCCTGGTTCCCTGATAGTGAGCGGGAAGAAAGGCACTTCCGTAGTTCACTGCCCCGCCAAAATTCGGGGGTGGATTGATGGTGATGTAACCGGGCAGGTCCTGATTTTCAGTTCCAAGCCCATAGGTCAGCCATGCCCCCATTGATGGTCGGGTCAAGGTGGCCAGTGCGGTTCCGGTATGAAGCTGGATCACCGCCTGGGGATGAGCAGGAGTATCGGTATGCAGCCCCCGCAGGAAGCAGAGCTTGTCCACATGCTGGGCAGTGTGTGGGAAGAGTTCCGAGACCCAGGTCCCGGTCTCCCCGTACTGCTGAAACTTGAATTTTGACGCAGTCAGCGTCCCACCACCGGGAGCAATCTTGCCGTGGTCCGCCTGAAGTTGCGGCTTGTATTCCCAGGTATCCATCTGTGAGATGGCCCCTTGCATGAACAGAAAGATCAGCCGCTTGGCTTTGACAGGGAAATGAGGAGGGCGTGGAGCGAGCGGAGCATTTTCGGCAGCACGAACCGGCTTTGGCGCGGTCTGTGCCAGCAGATTGGCCAAAGCGAGATATCCAATCCCCGCACCGGCGGACTTCAATGCCGTCCGACGGGAGATGGGAGCATAACGACCTGAAATATCTTGAATCGACATGGGACTCAACCTCGAACGTTGAAGACGGTGTTGGCAGCGTTTGTGGGTGTTTTCGGGGAACAAATTCCTTCCGCACTCCTTGATCAGGAGCGAGGACGGGCTACTTCAGGTAACGAAACTCGGCACAGCCATAGAGAGACTGACAGAAGATCGCCCAGGCATGACTTCGGGCATCGGGATAAGTGATCTGTCCCTCGATAATCGGAGCATCGGTTTGATCCGCCTCATCCGGATTGGCATTGGCATCGGTCGCGTCCTGAACATCCTCAACCGTGTTGACCGCGACAAGCGCCTCTGCCGAAGCCGGGACAACGGAAGGTTCCTCCTCCGCGAGCAGAACTGCTTCCGACTCGAAGGAATTCAGGGCCACCTTGAATAACTGAAGTTCATCCTGTTCAACCGGGCGATTAAGGACTTTCCGAACCGCCAGATCAATCCGCTCCTCGTCGGTCAGACCATCAACGCCCAGAATCTCCTGAGCGAGGGCCAGAGACTGCTGGCGAACGAAAAGGTCATTCAGCAGGTACAGGGACTGCGGAGCGACTGTGGTGCAGTCCCGCTGGCCGGTCACCATCCCCTGTTCAGCAAAATCAAAGACATGCAGGGCATGAGGGACAAGTCCCCGCAGCAGCGGGAGGTAGATGCTCCGATGGCAGCTGGAGTCCGCCTGGCTGGTGAGCTTACGGGCCTCGGGACCGTTGTTTCGAATCTCTCTGACCTCCAGCGTCTGTGCATCAGATCCTTTACGTCGCTCCTTGTTCAATGTCCCTGCGGTGAACAACATCGCATCCCGAATCTCCTCAGCGGTCAGACGGCGGGGAGAATGTCGCCACAGCAGCCGATTGGAAGGATCAATCTGAAGTCCCGCCACCGATTCGGCGGAACCGAGCTGATAGGTCCGGGAGAGCATCACTTCCCGAATCATCGACTTGACGGACCAGCCATTCTCAATGAACCGGATGGCCAGATAATCAAGAAGTTCCGGATGGGTCGGATTGTCTCCTGTCACTCCGAAATTATCGACGGTGGAAACAATCCCTCGCCCAAACAGATGCGCCCAGATTCGATTGACAGCGACCCGTGATGTCAGTGCGTTGTCAGGATGTGTAATCCACTGAGCCAGCTCAAGACGACCGCTCGAATCTTTTGGAATCTCCGGCGCGGGAATATTCCGAACCAGACTCAGGACTCCTCGTGGGACGACCGGTCCATGCATCTCCGCCTCTCCCCGCAAGCGGATTGGCGTATCGCGAATCGTTGTTCCATCGCGAACTCCCAAAGCGATTGGCCCATGGAGTGCCGGATTGGTGGCCAGGTCCAGCTCGTTTTTCAGCCGGTTCATCCGTTGTCGGGCAACCTGTCGCTTGGGGCGCCCGTTCGGGGCTTTTTCATCCCCTTCCGGGTTGTTTTTGAGCCGATTGAATTCCTTCACCGCATTCTCATACCGCTTCTTGAGTGATTCAATCGCTTCTTGATCGACGGTTGCGGTCTCGCCTTCCGCCTTGATGGAAATCAGTTTGGATGTGTCATAGTAGTCCAGACCTCCCCCTCCCATCTTGTTGCGGAGTCCATCGCACAAATCGGTGCTTTCAAAGATCCCGGCCAATGCGTAGTAATCACTGGTCGGAATCGGATCGAACTTGTGGTCATGGCAACGGGCGCAACTGACGGTCAGTCCCAGTGCAGCGCGGGTCACGGTGTCAATCTGCTCGTCAACATTGTCCATGATGTACCGGACTTTGAATCGCTGATTGACATCCTTGACCCCCACAGCAAGGAATCCGGTCGCGACAATCTGCCGGGACTTCTGCTCTTCTGTTTCAGCGGGAAGCAGATCTCCTGCAATCTGCTCACGG
Organism: uncultured Planctomicrobium sp.; assembly: GCA_938015865.1. Taxonomy (GTDB): domain Bacteria; phylum Planctomycetota; class Planctomycetia; order Planctomycetales; family Planctomycetaceae; genus Planctomicrobium. The sequence continues at coordinate 2,131 of CALLWY010000070.1, read as the reverse complement.
AGGAACTGATCGAACGGCTTATCAGACTGGAACGCATCGATGACATAGTCCCGATAGCGCCAGGCATGAGGGTAGGGGAGATTTCTGGACGAGCCGGTCGACTCTCCATATCGGGCTACATCCAGCCAGTGGCGGGCCCAGTGTTCGGCATAGGCCTGCGAGTCCAGAAGTCGGTCAACAACCTTTTCAAATGCCTGCTCTGAGGTATCGTTCAGAAACGCTTCGACCTCTTCCGGGGTCGGCGGGAGACCAGTCAGATCGAACGTGGCCCTGCGGATCAACTCTCTCTTGCCGGCATCTGAAACCGGCTGAAGTCCCGCCTGCTCCAACCGGGCAAGGATGAACCGATCCAGCTCATGACGACTCCAGGCGCTGTCCTGAACTTCGGGGGGAGCGACTTTAGCGAGAGGCTGCCAGGCCCAATGTTCCTTCACAAGATCCTCGTAGTCGGCAGGAACTTCCGAGAGGTATTCTTCAATCTTGGGCTGAGGCCATGCCGCTCCCTGTTCGATCCAGCGTGTCAGATCGGCAATCTGTTCATCGCTCAGCTTCCCTCCGGGGGGCATTTTTGGAGCGTCATCCTCATGCCGGACTGCCTTTAACAACAGGCTTTGTTCCGGATTGCCCGGAACCAGTGCCGCACCACTGTTTCCCCCGGTCAACAACCCATTGAAGTCGTCAACCCGCAGACCTCCCCTGGCATTGGTGTTGGCGGAATGACAGGTGTAGCAATTCTGCACCAGAAGCGGACGAATCTTCTTTTCGAAGAACTCCAACTTCTGTTCCTGAGAACCCTCAACGACATGAGCTTCGTTCTCAACGCGATCGGCACCGGTCACAAATCCGGGAATCAGCAGCGAGAGAACTCCGATTGCCTTGGAAAGTCGTTTGGAAGACATGATGTTTTCAGCTCAATCAGGAGAATGGCAGGTGAATTGAAGTCAAAAGCGTCCCGGAATGATTTCCGTTGTGAGAGCGTTAGACTGTGCCTCCCGGGAAGGCACAGTCCGTTCTCGCCCGCACTGGTAACCTAATTCGAGGTCAGTTCGAAATTAATTTCGTTGGTCCCTTTGGTCACAGTGGCTGTGAGCGCCCCCTCCTGCAGGTACTTCTTGGGAATCGGGACATACTCGGGCACCGGAGGCCCTCCTGCAGCTTCGATCTCCTTTAACTCCTTGAGTTCGCTCTTGCTGGGCTTGTCGGTCTCAATTTGAACAATGTGAACCGCTGGGATCGCGCCGTAACGGTCCCGACTGAAGGCCAGCGTGTACCGCCCTTCTGAATCCGTTTTTCCATAGGATGGAGAGCGGGGAGTCGCATCTGTTGGGACAAACGTGATCGCAGCGTTCGGAACCGGTTTTCCATCCAGCGTCACAACTCCATAGACCTTGGAGAGCTTTGGTCCCTTGCTCCCGCACCCAACTGTCAGGACCAGGCTGGCGATCAATGTGGCAAAGAGAAATTTCCGGGAAGTTTGCATCGTTGTCGTCGCTTCTTCACAACCTGAATCAAGTGAGACTTCAAACTGACCTGACGTTAGAAGGAGTCCAAGGGGCGACCGTCGTCGATCACAGACAGCCGCTGGTAGATCCCCATGTTCACGAACGTCGGGTTTCCATTGGCGGGCCACCCGGATGACGTATGGTCGATCGTTTCGCTGATGAACTGGACCCGGCCATCGCCGAAGAGGAAGTGCGCTCCTCCTGAATGCATGCTTCCAAAGGCCCGCCAGTATTTGTCAGCTCCCGGAGGAGGATTCAGCTTGGTCTTGGTGGCACGGAGGTGGTGAAAGGGCCCCGGCTGGAATTGCGCTGCATTGGTGCAGTCGGCCCCGCCAGAGTTGGTCACGGACCCATAGAGCAGATTGTTCCCGGTCAATGGTTCATTTGTCTCACCGACGATAATCGTGTTTGACAACCCGTCAGTGACATGAGCAAACGACTTAGCGACATTCACACCGAAGATCCCGCGGTTTCTCGGGCTCTCAAAGTTTGGTCGATAGTCCGGATCAGCAGGATCCTGAATGCAGACCTCCGCATGGTAAGGCCCGAGAACGCCCACATAGCTTGTGGTAGCGACAGCATCGACAATCCCATTTCCGGTTCCCTGTCCAGCATCCGGATTACTGTTT
>CALLWY010000069.1 GCA_938015865.1 uncultured Planctomicrobium sp. | reverse complement strand
CAGCGACAATGCTTCCAGAGTCGGCATCATTGGTCCCGGCTCCAGAACCCGCGTGCATTATTCCTCCGGCGCCGACTCATGAAGACACCGTGAATCACACAGCACCGTTTGTGGAGATGCCGTACAGCGATGGCGGTGATTCAACCGTCGTGCATGGAGACGTGCTTTATGAGGAGCCACCGTTCGACTGTTATGACTGCGTCGACGATGGTGTGAGCTATCGAAATCTGTTCCCAGCGGAGATCTTCCAGGAGCCAGATCCCCTCGGTCAGTTCCTCCCGTTCGGGAACTTCGGGGTGAAGCCGGGGAATGATCGCGTCATCACTGGCGGAGGATTTTTCATCCCTCTCTGGCAGTCTCCAGACAGCCTGTTCTTTACCGAACTTCGCGGCAATGTCGACGATCGCGATTCCGGGGATGGTTACATCGGACTAGGGTACCGTACCTACATGGACCCCTACTGGATCTTTGGGATCTCCATTTATGCAGATCTGATCGGAACCAATCAGGACAATTTCTTTGCCCAAGGCCAATTGAGCATCGAATTGATGTCCGTGAACTGGGAGTTCCGCGTAAATGGATATGGGCCAGAGAGCACCACTGCTGGCACGATCACTCAATCAGGAATCTCCAACGGCACTGTCGTCACGCGAGATTTTCGGGAGCGAGCGTATTCCGGATTGGAAGCAGAAATCGGGCACCGCTTCCTGAACTGGGGATACAATGACAAGTACGAAGTCCGCTGGTTCCTAGGGGGCTACAGCTTCGGCGAAGACTCGGGAACGTTCCCCACCTTTGCCGGCCCGCGAGGACGTCTTGAGATGCGGATTTTTGATCTCCCCTGGTGCGGACAGCAGTCGCGTCTGGAGATTGGAGCTGAACTGAGCTACGACCGTATCCGGGATGAGCAGTTTTTCGGCTACTTCCGAATTCGAATCCCATTCGGTCCTAAGGACGGACGACCGGCTCTCGACCCACTGCGGCGTCGTATGGTCGACACCCCCGTTCACCGGGTTGACTGAGATCGGCGAGACGATTGTTCTGTCTATTCTCAGGCGGTCCTATTCTGGAGAGCGCGGACGTGTCGGGACCAGGCTACAAATGACCGTTCCAGTTCGCAACGTCAATTGATACGCAACGTTGGTCCCCATGTTTCTAGATGGGACCATCTCGCGACTTCGCACAGGGAATACATCGCATCCTGGCCCCAGTACGAGTCGCCCCAATTGCGGACGACGACTTCCCGCACCATTGTCTGATTACAATCACAAAAGCAGAGGCCGGACAGGAAAATCCTGTCCGGCCTCTTTTTTCCGCTTGTTGATGTTCAGCACCAGATTCGTACTACTGCGTCATCAATGCTATTAATGGACGAAGTGGCTTCGATCTGGTGTTGTCGATCAGAAGCGGAAGTAAATCCCGGATCCACCGTATCCACCATAGTAGCCTGGATACGAGTAGTAACCGCGGTTCCCACCGTAATATCCACGGCCATAATATCCGCCGTAATATCCCGGTGAGTAGTAGCCTCGGTCCCAACGCTGGGCGCGGCGATAACCGCGATTGTATCCCCGATAATAGGTATTCACTCCTCGGGTGCCTCCCCGAATCACGACGCGGCCCCGAGCAGCTTCAACCTGCTCTGCCCCCATTCCAAAACTGAATAACCCAACTGCAGCGATCGCGATTAAAAACTTTCTCATTGCTCGCTCCCTCATCGTAATTGTGTGTGGAGTTCAGATTGCCCTAAATTGTGATTTCGCTTCTGTGCTATTCAGTTTTGCAATGACCATGCCAACGTGTGAGGGAAACGTTGAATTAAACGAAATTCCAGACGGAGACTGAGAAAAACAAGCTTGGGGACAAATCGATCCCAAACGCAGTCCAACCGGTTCGGCTTCCTTCCGGTCGCAATGGACGCTGAACGAACAAATTGAAGGGCAACCAGCAGACCCCTCCCCTTTTTCAGTGTCAGGAATTCGACAGGCCGCTTCAATCTGAATTCAGACCGCCCCTGATACCGTGTCCCTTCGCCGCACTGACACCCAATTCCCGAAGCCTCTCACCGCTTCCGGGCATCTTCGGGACAGGCTCGATTTGTTTCACGTGAAACAAATCCCAGTGGTCTCCCAAGAGAGCCTCTGTCAGTGCGAACCGCAGCCGGATGTGATGAACATTCTCGCACTTCTTGATACAGTCTGGTTCCCCGAAACTGGGTGCGGCTGATCTGAAGTGTCCACCAACCGGGACAGTCACTTTGGTCCAGATCCTCAGGAACGGCATCCCCGCCCCGGGGACACTGCCCGGCCATCAGCCCCTCCAGTTCATTGATCACAAACCTCTCTTTCAATGGAGACCCCATTATGACCAAGCCGCTCAACATCGGCATGATTGGATACGGCTTCATGGGCCGTACACACTCCAACGGCTACAAGCGCGTCGGTGATTTCTTTCCCGAGCTCAAGTACCGTCCAGTTCTCAAGGCGGCCTGTGCCCGGAACAGAGAAAATATTCAGGCCTTCGCCGATCAGTGGGGGTATGAGTCGATCGAAACAGACTGGCGGCAACTGATTGCCCGGCCGGACATCGACGCTGTCGATATCTGCACGCCAAACAACCTTCACAAGGAAATCGCCATTGCGGCCGCCAAGGCTGGCAAGATGATCCTGTGTGAAAAGCCTCTCGCAATGAACACCGCCGAAGGGGAGGAAATGTGTGCGGCGGTGGAAGAGGCCAAAGTCCCCAACACGGTCTGGTACAACTACCGACGGGTTCCGGCCGTCACCTTTGCCAAGCAGATCATCGATTCCGGACGTCTGGGCCGGATCTTCCACTACCGGGCCAACTTCCTCCAGGACTGGACGATCAATGCGGATCTCCCACAGGGGGGGAACGCCCTCTGGCGTCTGGACGCTGCCGCCGCCGGTTCCGGCGTCACCGGCGACCTGCTGGCCCACTGCATCGACACCGCCATCTGGCTGAACGGGAAGGTCACCGATGTGACCGCGATGACCGAGACCTTCGTCAAGGAACGGGTGCATCAGGCAACCGGCCAGAAGCAGAAGGTCACTATCGACGATGCTTGTGCGTTCCTGTGTCACTTCGAAAACGGCTCGCTGGGGCTGTTCGAATCAACCCGCTACGCCCGTGGACACAAGGCCCTATACACATTTGAAATCAACGGGGAGAACATGTCACTCCGCTGGGACCTCCACGACCTGCATCGTCTGGAAATGTTCGACTACAAGGACGAAGGTCCGATTCGGGGATGGAAGAGTATCCACGTCACAGACAACAGCGGCGATCATCCCTACATGAACCGGTGGTGGGTCCCCGGCCTGCAGATTGGCTACGAACACACCTTTGTGCATCAGGTGGCCGACTTCCTCAAGAGCCTTGAAGACGGGACACCCTGCTCCCCAACCTTCCGCGATGCGCTCGAGACCCAGAAGGTCTGTGATGCGGTTCTGGCCAGTGCCAAGGACCACGCCTGGAAGACCGTTTGATCGATCCCGAGGTCCATTTAGCCGCGCACGCACCGTGTGCGGCTAAACGGACTGGAATTCGTTGATCAGAGTCCGGACGCGGGTCAGCTCCTCCAGAACCCGTTCCAGATCATCGAGGCGAACCTGATTGGGGCCGTCGGATTTGGCATTGTCCGGATCGGGATGGGTCTCCATGAAAACAGCATCCGCCCCCGCAGCCACAGCTGCCCGGG
>CALLWY010000068.1 GCA_938015865.1 uncultured Planctomicrobium sp. | reverse complement strand
CCTGTACATTCTGGACTACTCGGTCGTTCTGGATGGCTACCGCAGCGACTTCACCAATACCGTCTCCGTCGGTGAACCGAGTGCAGAAGTGCAGGAACTGTTTGCCCTCTGTCAGGCAGGAATGAAGGCAGGAGAACAAGTCATCCGGGCCGGAGTGAGTGCCGCCGACGTCTATAAAGCTGTCGCCAGTCCATATGTGGCTGCCGGACGACAGGACGTCTTCACGCACCATGCCGGACACGGGATCGGACTGGCTCACCCCGAACCTCCCATTCTTGTCCCACAGAGTACCGATACGCTTGAGGCAGGGAACGTCATCACCATCGAGCCGGGAGCTTACGTCAAGGGTGTAGGGGGAATGCGCATCGAGCGGAATTATCTGGTCACGGCAGACGGGTTTGAAATCCTCAGCCATCATGACATCCGCCTGAACTGACCCTCTCCTGGATCGAGATGAACCGGAGCGTCCCATCGGACTGTTCACGCATGAGCCTGATGAACTGGACTCAAGCCGAGCTGGCACGATTGCGGGACCAGAATCTGCTCCGCGACCGGCGGGAAGTCCATCCTCTCCCCGCAGGGAAATGCGTTGTCAGCGGCCGGACGTTCGTCAACTTCGCATCCAATGATTACCTGGGGCTGGCGGGGGACCCCAGACTCGCTGACGCCGCAGTGGCAGCGATGAAGGAGAGTGGAACAGGAGCGCGCGCCAGTCCCCTTGTGACAGGCCGCACATCCTGGCACGTTCAACTCGAGCAGGCTCTGGCGGAATTCAAGCAGTCCGAGTCCGCCATCTTGTTTCCGACAGGATTTGCCGCCAATCTCGGAACTGTTGCAGCCTTGGTCGGTCCGGAGGACGTTGTCTTCTGCGACCGGCTGAATCACGCCAGTCTGATCGATGGCTGCCGATTGTCCCGAGCCACCTTCCGGGTCTATCCCCATCGCGATGTCGCGGCTCTGGAGCGAGAACTTCGAAAGGCCGGTCACTATCGACGACGGCTGATTGTGACCGACTCGCTCTTCAGTATGGATGGAGACCATGCCCCTCTCCATGAACTGAACGAACTGGCATCAACGTGGGATGCCATGCTTCTCGTCGACGAAGCCCACGCAACAGGGGTCTTTGGAACGCGAGGGACCGGACTTCTCGAACAGCAGAACGTCCATTCCGATCGCATTATCCCCGTCGGAACCTTGAGCAAGGGGCTGGGAGGGCAGGGGGGCTTTGTCACCGGCCCCCAGACGTTGATTGACTGGCTCTGGAATTCTGCCCGCACACAGATTTTCTCAACGGCTCTCAGCATTCCCGCCTGTGCCGCAGCAACAACCGCCATTTCCCTTGTTCGTTCTGAACCGGAACGGCGGGTCCGATTGCTTCAGATCAGTGAGCGAGTCCGGCTGGAACTCAGCGAGCAGGGCTGGACTATCCCGGCAGAAAGTCAGGGACCAGTGATTCCAATCGTCATCGGGGCCGCCGAGACGACAATGCAGCTAGCGAAGCAACTGGAAGAACAAGGAATCCTCGCGGGAGCCATCCGTCCGCCGACTGTTCCCAAGGGAACATCCCGGCTCCGCATTTCGCTGAGTGCCGCTCACAGTGACGAAGACGTCAGCGCACTGATCACCACGTTAAACGAACTTCGGCGAAGGTTCCCTCTGTAGAAACGCTTACCCGGCTGGGGCCGTTGCAGTCTTCCCGACGTCGATCAGTTTTCCGTCGACAAGTTCGCAGCATCGGGGCATGCGTGCTGCCAGTTCCTGACTATGCGTCACGCAGATGAGCATGGTCTGCTCCTCCTGAGCCATCTCCAGTAACAAAGTACCGATCGTCTCGGCAGTCCGTCGGTCCAGATTCCCAGTTGGTTCGTCAGCCAGCAGAAGGCCGGGTTCGTTGATGAGCGCCCGACAAACAGCAACTCGCTGACGTTCACCGCCAGAGAGTTGAGATGGAGCATGATCCATGCGGTCCCTGAGTCCCACTCGCTCCAAAAGGCGACGCGCCCGGGCCTGCTGAGCGTCTCCTATCCCTCCAGCAGCCATCGCAGGAAGCAGGACGTTCTCCAAAACCGTGCATTGCGGAAGCAGGTGATGATCCTGAAAGATAAACCCCATCCTGGAGCTGCGATACTGGGCCTGCTGCGCGGGTGAGAACTGAAGCGGCTCTTCTCCATGTATCACCATCGATCCCGAAGAGGGGGTATCAAGCAGGCCCATGATGTACAGGAGCGTGCTTTTCCCCGATCCACTTGGACCGACGATCGCCACAGCATCACCAGTCCGCATCGACAGGTCGACCCCCGAAAGAATGTTGAGGTCCCCCGCTGGGGTGGAGAAGGTTTTTGTGATTCCGGTGAGCAGTAATTCAGGGACGTGATCTGTCACGGGAACTCCTCTCTGCGAGGGGGTGGAGGCTCCGGGCCAATGGGACCATCACCAATGGGACCATCACCAATGGGGCCAGGGCCGAATGGTCGTCCCGGTGGTCCGAATTCACCGCGAGGCGGCGGCCCAAGCTCCATCCTCCGGTCATCTCCGATGCGACCGCGTCCCCGGTTGTCACGAAATCCTCCACGGAAGCCGCCTGGCCCCTCTCCCCCACCAGGTGGACCTCCTGCAGGTCCGAGACCGCCCCGACCAAAGCGGAACCCGAACAGTTCATTGAGGTCTTGCCATCCCGGCGTGACTTTCTGGCCAGTAGACTCCAGATACAACGTTTTCAGCTCGCTCTGGAAATCAGGTGCTTCCAGCGCCAGCAACTCGAATTGACGATCAGGAGGAAGCGACTCAAGAAAACTCTGAAGGCTCGACAAATCGACCTTCTGCTGTTCAGCCCGCCGCAGACGAAACGATTCGCGGATCAAGGAAATGCCGAGGACCTCCGCAAGGCGGACTTCCGGAGAACGCACTCGATCGGGCGTGGCTCCGGAGCGCTCGCCGGGACCAGAAGCTCCTCCTTGACCCTGGATCAGATTGACAATCCGTTCATCATCGACATAGTTCCCGATACTCGCAGCCACTGTCTTGAACTCCGCTGGAGGTTCCACCATCAGTGGCTTGGGATTGACCCCACTGGCCTCTTTCAAAAACTGAAGGAGCTTTATGTAGCGGGGGAATCCCTGCAGCGAGGCGAGTTCTGCCTTCTGTTCTTCTGAAAGTCGTGCTGACGATTCAGACTCAATGGCCTGCATGACCTTTGCCAATGAGGCTTCACCGAGTTGTGGTCCGCCCCCGGGACCAAACCGCCTCAGACCAGGCCGCCCCGGACTTTCCTGACGGGCGCGCACAATCTCTTTCATCAGTGCGATTCGTGCTTCAGGGGTTGAAGCATTGTCTAACTGTTCCCGCTGGTAATGCTCCAGCGACGTTCTCCAGTCGTGGTAGGCCTGCAGAACGTTGTTCAGTTCTCCTGTCCCAGACTGGCGATCCTTTTCCAGTGCATCATGCAAGGCATGAAATTCTGCTTGTTGCTGGGGAGAACTGAGGCGGTAACGCGATTCATTCTGACGAAGCCGAGCCAGCTGCGATTCCGACAGCCGGGCAATCTGTTCGACATGTTTTCTCTGGCGTTCGCGCTCCGACTGGTTCCCCAGCACGAGATAGGGGGCAGCCAGAATCGCCAGCACAACTGATGCAAGGAGAACGGAGGAAATCACGCGAGACTTCATTGCTGATCTCCCCCTTGAATCTCGTCCAGCAGTGCCTGGTCGGCCGCCAGTTGCTCAAGAAACTCGATGCTCCCGATCTCGCTGTAAAGATCCAGATTCTGGATCAAAGGAAACTGTTCCAGAAGAAGGTCATCTCTGGACCTGATCCAGTGGTTCGTGACCGAATACCCCAAACACGCTGCGAAGAAGATCGCTGCGACCCAGCAAGCCAGCGGAATCGCATCCTGCAGTTTTCGAACCCATTCCCGCTGCGAAAGCGGTTGCTTCTGACCATCCAGACGAACGGTCGTCAGCGTCTTTTCTGTGAACTCCTTTCCCGCAACAGGGCGGGGGAGCAGATCGAGTAACTCGTAGGTTCGTGCGAGTGCTTCGACGTCGTTCCTTGCAACGGAACTGCTGGTCAGAATCGATTCGATCCGGCGCGTCGCCTGCTCATCAAGCTCACCGTCCAGATAGGCGGTGAGATTGTCGCGGTCTTCGGCGGTGAGTCTGACGAGTTTGTCCATCGGGACAGTCTGGGATCAGGAAGTTGCTTCAGAACAGAACTGATCGTACGTTGCTCAGGTATTCGAACACATGCAGGCTCTTTTCAGGTGATGTATTTCTCCAGTGCCACACGAAGATTCTCCCTCGCCCGGGAGAGCATGGACTTGATCGCCTGCGGGGTCATGTCCATGATGTTGCCAATCTCGACATAGCTCAATCCCTCGAATTTATGAAGCAGCACAGCCATGCGCTGCCGTTCATTCAGTGTTTCCATGGCGGAAAGAACATGTTCCCGCAGTTCTTCCGTATCCAGCTGGCGTGTCGGAATCAGGGCGGATTTATCCGGCACCAGAGCTTCTCCTGCATGAACCGGCTGAGACCCGGACATACTGGGGCTGAACTGAACCTCTTTTTTTCGCCCCTTTGTTCGACGGGAATTGCTTGCCAGATTGCTCGCGATCTGAAAGACCCAGGTGGAAAACTTCGCGGTCGGCTCGTACCCCTGCCGAGCACGATAAATTCTCAAAAACACTTCCTGCGCCAGGTCTTCAGCCAATGCTGAATCCCCGAACATATTTGTGAAAATTCCAATCAGACGATCCTGGTATTTGGCGACCAGTTGTTCAAACGCACTCTCATCCCCTTCCCGGACCCGCAACATCAGTTGCACGTCCGGATCACGATGATAGGCGGATGACCCCACAGAGTTGGCTGACACGGTGCCTTCAACGATCTGCAAACGAACCTCTCAGGCTCTTGTCGAATCAAACCCCGGCAACCCGCCAGGGTATCGACCAAATCCTGTTCTGACAGCCTAACGCATCAATCCGCTACTAGGCAATTGGTTAACAGTGGGACTGATCTGTTTCTTCCACTCGCGACGACGGCGCATCGGCAGGCGTGTGGAGTTGACGCAACCCACTACGTGGACACCGGCTTCATTCCGATCCGTGCAATTCATCACTTTCAACAGATTCCACCCAACCCATCGATCACGATTCTTTTATACAATCCTGCCATCACTACAACGGGAATCCCGTTCATTCCGCTTTTACCGGTTCTTTGGGGAACTCCATGGCTGCCGGCGGTTTCGATTCTGAGACTTCAACTGCACAACTTAAGTGACGAACTCTTCAGAAACGGTGTCGTAACTCCGCTTCGACCGGCAAAACTCCGATGTTGATCACATCACCTTCGGAAAACGGGATCAAAAGTCATTCCCGAAGAAGCGGCGTGTTCATACGAGTGCCATGTCCGCCTTTGAACCACAAGGACGTGCGTCGGATTCACCGGCGAACGAATCGACACGATGTCAACGTCTTCCCGATATCGCACGGCAGTCTGCTGGGGAGGACTCTGCCTCGTCTGGGGATGTCAGAGTGCCGAAAAACTTCCCGCAACGGCCTATCGAGGGCCCTCCCCGATCGTCGCCGAGTCTCTGGCGAGTTCAACTCGATCGTCGGTCCAATCAAGTCAGACCGAGTCGCCCGAAATTCAGTTGACCAGTGCTTCGTCGCTGAACCGTGCCGATGATTCAGAAATCCCCCCAGCCCCTTCGTTGGAAGGACTTCAGCCGATTGCCGAATCCCCTCTCGGAATTGCTGCTGCGAATGGGACAGGGCTGACTCTGGAACAATTCGAACAACTGGCCATCCAGAACAATCCCGCCATTTTCGAAGCGAGCGCCGCTGCAAGTAAGGCTGCCGGTTTCCGCGAGCAGGTGGGAGCCTATCCCAATCCCAATGTCGGCTATTCCGGGCAACAACTGGCAGACAAGAGCACAGACCAGCATCTCGCCTATATCGAGCAGGAATTTGTTTCTGCTCATAAACTCAAGCTCAATCAGCGCGTCCTTGATCAGGAAGTGCAGGCCCAGCTCTGGGAGGTTGAGGCTCAGCGTTTTCGCGTGCTGACGGACGTTCGCCAACGGTTTTATGAAGCGCTCGCTGCCCAGCAGCGCTATGATCTGGCTGTCGAGTTCCAGAAGGTGGCAGAGGAAGGGGTCCGCATTGCCCAGCTGCGGAAAGACGCTCTGGAAGGATCGGTCCCGGAAGTCCTGCAGGCAGAAATTCAGCTCAATGAAGTGGAATTGATCCGTCAGCGGGCGGAAATTGCCTACCATGCCGCCTGGCAACAGTTGGTTGCGGTAACTGGTGTTCCTCACCTGACTCCTGTCCGTCTGGAAGGTCAGCTGCGGGTCTCCCCGGAATCCCGGGACTGGGACTCGACATATCAACAGCTTCTGGCTGCCAGCCCGGCCATTCAGGCCGCCCGGGCACGGATCTCACGAGCGATTGCCAACCTCAACCGACAGGAAGTGCAGGCAATCCCCAATCTGCAGACGGTCACCAGTGCCGGCTACGATAACGGGACCAACAGCGGGATGATTCAGATTCAGGCCGGAATTGCCTTGCCGGTCTTTAACAAGAATCAGGGAAATATCTCCGCAGCTCAGGCGGAATACTGCCGAAGTGTGCAGGAAGTTCGACGACTGGAACTGGCACTCCAGTCCCGGCTGGCAGCAGCTGCCCGCCAATATGATTCCTCTGCAGTGACCGTTTCCCGGTATGAAGAGAAAATTCTCCCGATGGCTCGCCAGACTCTTGAGCTGTCCGAGAAAGCCTACGCTGCCGGAGAATTCGGATTTCTGGAGGTGCTCGTCGCCCGCAGGACGTATTTCGACTCGAATCTGGAATACAACCAGGCCCTCATTGAACTTGCCGAGGCTAAGTGGCTGATTGATGGCCTGCTCCTCGATGGCGGTCTGAATGACGTGACCGACACCCAAATGGACGACGGGCTGCGTGGGCAGACGCTGAGCGGTCAATAGCCGATCCAGTAGACAGGCCCCACAAGTTGGATGATGCGGATCGCGTGCCGCTGGAACGGACGACAGCAGAAGTTCAGGCCCGTTTGGCTTCCGCCAGGAACTCCCGGGTGACTTCTGTTTGAGGAGACTCGAAAATCTGTTGTGGGGACCCTGATTCGGCAATGGTCCCGGCGTGCAGGATGTGGACCGTGTTCGCCACCGTTCGGGCAAAGCCCATGGCATGTGTGACAACGATCATCGTCTGACCCGACCGAGCCAGATCGGTCATGACGCTGGTGACTTCTGCTGTCATCCGGGGATCAAGAGCACTGGTCGGTTCGTCAAAGAGGATCGCCTGTGGATTCATCGCCAGTGCCCGGGCAATCGCCACGCGCTGCTGCTGCCCCCCGGACAATGAGCTGGGCCACATGTCGCATTTGTCCCCCAGTCCCACACGGTCCAGCAGTGTCTTCGCAAGCTGGCGGGCTTCTTCCGGATCACGCTTCAGAACATGGATTGGAGCCTCCGTTACATTCTGAATCACCGTCCGATGTGGAAAGAGATTGAACTGCTGAAAGACCATTCCGACTCGCTGGCGGATCTGCCGGAGCGCTGCATCACGGGCTGCTCCGGGTTCCGCACGCAGCGTCACATCCCCGACCTGAATTTCCCCTGAATTAAACGTTTCCAGCCCGTTAATGGTCCGCAACAGCGTACTTTTCCCGCTCCCGGAAGGCCCGAGCAGGACGCACACCTCCCCCTTGGCCACAGACAGGGAGACCCCGCGCAGCACTTCGTTCTGACCATAACGCTTCACAATGTTGTGCAGTGAGATCATATGTGTCGATCGGGTGAAAGCTGACGTTCCAGTCGTGCGGCAAGAAGCGAAAGGGGATAACTCATCGCCAGATAGAGCAATCCGGTCAGAATCCCCAGCTCAATGATCGCCCCGGTACTGCGGGCCTGAATGTAATACTGTTTACTCAGCTCGACGACGGTAATCACCGAGCAGACAGCGGTGTCTTTAAATAGCGCGATAAAATCGTTGGTAACTGGCGGAATGACGATCCGGGTCGCCTGAGGAATGATAATCCGCCTGAGGGCCAGCCATTTTCCAAATCCGAGTGCTTCCGCTGCTTCCAGCTGTCCCTTCGGGATGGCCTGAAGTCCGGCGCGGTAGATTTCAGCTTCATAGGCAGAGTAGTTGATTGCGAGTCCGAAGACCGCCGCCCAGAATGCATTGATGGCAATTCCGATCTCTGGAAGCAGAAAGAAAATGACGTACAGCTGCAGGACCAGCGGAGTCCCTCGAACCAGTTCGACATAGGCAGTTGCCAGACGGGCCAGCAGCCACGGACCGTAACGACGTGTGACCGCCATGATGAGACCAATCAGGATCGCCAGCGGCATGGCAGTCACTGCCAGAAGAACAGTCATTCCTGCGGATTGAGTCAGAAGCCAGCCCCGCTGACGAATCACTTCCCAGCCGGAAACCGCATGGAAAGTCTCTTCCGTCGCCTTTTCCCCTTCGACCTCGATCGATTTGGCCCCATCAATATCCCCCACGAACTCTCCATTCGGATTGAGTTCCAGGGCCCGCATCATCTGGGTTGTATTCCAGAGACGGTATTTCGCAAGAATTTTTCTGAGCGTCCCATCCTGAAGGGCCTGAAAGATGGCCTTGTTCACCGCTGCCAGAAGTTCCGGTTCGTTCTTGCGAACCATCGCCACGTAGTATCCCCGTCCAACTGGGTTCCCAATCGCAGTCAGTCGGGGAAATCCCTGCTCATAGAAAATCCAGATGGGCAGGTCCTGAAGATTGGCATCGACGCCATCGGCATTGAGCTCAACGGCCCTCATGGCATCGGAGGTCCCGTCAAAACGGGCAATCTGCACCTTGTCGCCGAGGGCTTCGAGATAGTCGTTGGCAGCCGAACCGCCGAGAACGGAGACCCGTTTTTTCCGCCCGTCCTTCGGGTTGATCAGATCGTCCCAGGAGGTGAGCGTCTTGTCATCTTTGCGGGCGAGGAGCTGTAACTCGTAGATGTAGTAGGGGAGAGAGACTCCATACCGCTCTGCCCGGGAGGGCGTCCATTCGTAACCATTCAGGACGATGTCGATATCGCCCCGCTCCATCAGATCCGGGAGCTTCTCCCATTGCCCCTGCTGAAACTGTGGGCGGACTCCGATTGAATCCGCGAGAACCTGCGCCAGATCGACTTCAAATCCCTCGAGCTTGTTCGGATCGGCTGCGGAAGGATAGACGAACGGCCCGCCCCCCTCCTGATCTGCCCCCCAGATGAGGATTCCCCGCTGGAGAACCCGCTTCAGCCCCTCGCCCGCCTGAAGATCGATCGACCAGAGCAGGCAGGCGCCAACGATGGCCAATGCACGAAGAATCAACACACTTCGAAACGCAGGCACAGAGACAAACGCAGGCAAGGGGGCTCTCCCGAAATGAGGACGGGGAGAGTATGACGTTCCTGCGTCCATTTGTCGCGAGAAATCGGGGGGAGATTTTTCCCCGATTCCTGTCAGGGAGTCGTTTCAGAGGGTGGTCGAACGGCCGCTCAGGCTCGCTTGCGAAGAAACTTCCGACTGCTGAGAAACCGCTTCTTTCAGTTTTTCAAGAAGCTCGGCCTGCGAGTATCGACCGCGAAGCGCGATGATTTCGCTGTCTTTTCCGGGAGGAATGATAAGTGTGAGGGGGACACTTTCCTGCCCGAACTTCCGAAGCCACTTCAGGATTTCCGGTTCCGGCCGTGAGAAGTCTGCCATCATCGGAATAAATCCGTGCTCCTTGACGAACTTCACGGTTTCGTCGTGCTCAAGAGCGAATGTTTCATTCAGCTTGCAGATCACACACCAGTCCGCAGTGAAGTCGATCAGCATCGGCTTCCCTTCCGCGCGGAATTGGGTTAGCTGAGCCTCAGAAAACTGCTCCCAAGGCATCTTGGAGGAGTCCGGCTGAACGTGCTGTAACATCCACAGCCCGAACAGGAAGACAGGTGCCGAAGCCACCAGGGCCAGAATGTGAGCACGCCAGCGTTTCCAGCGAGGGTCGTGGTTCTGAGCCAGATTCTCATTTACCCAGACCAGCATGGCCAGCGCGAGGAGCAGGATGAGAACTGGTCCGCGCCAGAGCAGGTCAATCGTGAAGAGGAGCCAGATCACCGTCCCCATCAGGACGAAACCGGTGAACTGCTTGAACTTGACCATCCAGTCTCCCGGACGGGGAAGCCAGTTCACCATGGCCGGGAAGATCCCCGTGAGCAGGAACGGCGATGCCATTCCAATCCCCATCATCCCAAAGATGGAAAACACAACAGCCGGAGGCTGCGAAAGAGACCAAGTAAACACTGGAGCAATGAACGGTCCGATGCAGGGAGTCCCTAACACGGTCGCGATAATTCCGGTGTTGAATGCCCCTCCCAATCCTTCTGTGTGGTGGGTAGCTGAGGGGAGGATTCCAGGGACGGGGAGTTCAAAGACCCCGAAAAGACTCAGGCCCATCAGAAAGACCACGCACGCCATCACGATCATGAACGTTTCGTTCTGGAAGATCGCGCTGAATGAGTGCCCCAATCCCCATGAAATGACGGCGAAAACCATAAACACGCTCATCACCCCGAGCGTGTAGGCGAAATTCAGGGCAATGATTCGGCTTCTCTTTTCGCCCGCCTGCTGTACCAGGCTGAGGATCTTGATCGCCAGCACCGGCAGGACGCAGGGCATCACGTTCATGAGGAGCCCGGCAATGAAGGCTCCCAGAAACGCGCCGAACATGGAGAGATCGCTCCCGACAGTGGCCCCCTTGAAGCTCAGCTCCTTTTCGTCTGCGGTCACTGCGGCCGTCACAGCGGCGAACGACTCGGTAATTGGACGAGCCCCTTCAACGATGGCTGCGGTCTGCTGATTCCCCAGAGCGAATTTCACCGTGACAGGATTCAGGCATTTGTCTTCAAAACAGATCTGATAGCGAATGCTCCCAGCCACCCCGTATGGGGCATCTTCAACGACCTGAAACTTCTGCTGCCAGGTCACCCGATGCTTGTGCGTGTTGGACCGGGCGATCTCTATGCCGAAGTCGGTTTCAACGACCTCGGGAGGGGGAACGGAGACCATGCTGTCCACGAATTTCAGGTTCGACGGGGTGACATTCACCACCGTCGGCTGTTCGATTTGTGACTCGTCCGCCTTCTCAAGACCGTAGGTTTTCCAGCCATCTTCCAGCGTCATCGTGATGGCAAGCGTGACGGTCTCCCCCGCTTTCGCATCGGCGGGAGTCAGTTCAAACTGCAACTGAACATGATCGGGCTTGTCGTTGCGCTTCGGGGTAATCTGATATCCCGTGGTGAGCGGAACATTGGACACCCGTTCCGGTTCTTCACTGGTGAGATAAACCGGATTGTCGCTGAAAAAAATCTCTTCGAGCAGACTGACCTTCTCGGCTTTCTTCTTCAGTCCCTTCGGATTGAAGGTGGCTTCAAACGGCAGCGTCAGCGGCATGCAGCTCCCCGCATCACAGATCAACATGTTGATCTTGCCGGGCAGCTTGACTAACGCGGGATTCACTCCGGCGGGAAGCCGATATCTCCTGGAGAAGATGACGACATCATAGAACTTCTCCATCTCCTGTTCGAAGGCTTCGTCGTACTCCTTCTTCGGAGCCGGATCAGATTTGAATTCCTTGTCGACTTCACTCCATCCATCCGGAAGGGTGAACAGAATTCGCGTCGGCTTCGGGAGGTCTGGAGACATCGAGTATGTGTTCACCCCTTCGGGAAGATCAACCTTCACCTGCAAGGTGATGACACCAACAGCCTCAGTCGGGACGATGGCCGCCGAGACCTCGGTTTTGGGCTTTCCCTGCGCCAAGGTGTCTCGAGGAGGGTAGAGTTCCCCCTTGATCTCCTGTCCCCATGTGGTCGAAGTCAGGCACAATGCCAGCAGGCAAAACGCTGTCCATCGTGCAGCGAAATCAAATCGCATTTGGCATCCTTCTATCAGCACCAGCACACACTCCATCGAACCTCAAAAGACTGGATATCGTAGCCAATCAATCCGCCCAAGGCGAGATTTCTTCTGTTCGACCGAAGTGGCCATCGCTGAACTGGTCGTCTCTGCTCAGGCCATAGACAGGGGACATTCCCCCTGCCATTTTCCTGATGAACGCCTGTTTCATTCATTCGACGCAGGTCGTTTTTCAATCATCGGTTTCCACTGGGGAACGATCCAGCGTTCCTGCGGAATTGGCGTTACGGAGTATCTCCTTCAGGGTTTCCGTCACTCCTCGCGGGTCCGGAGCACGGCAGATCGTGCTGCTGACTGCAATCCGTCTTGCTCCAGCCGCAAGGACTTCCTTGAGATTCTCCGCCTGAATTCCCCCGATCGCAAACCAGGGGATCGAAATATTATCCGCAGCCTGACGGACATAATCCAGTCCGGCAAAATCCGTAAACTCTTTTGTCTTCGAAGGAAAGACCGGACCCACCCCCAAATAATCCGCCCCGTCAAAAAGAGCCTGACGGGCCTGTTGAAGGTTATGGGTCGAGACTCCAATTAATCCGCTCCCGCCCAGGATCTTTCGTGCTGCAGCAACGCTGAGATCGTCCTGTCCCAGATGAACCCCATCGGCTCCCACAGCAGCAGCAATGTCGAC
>CALLWY010000067.1 GCA_938015865.1 uncultured Planctomicrobium sp. | reverse complement strand
GTCGTTCTCTGTAGTGGCGAACGGGCACAGCCGGTCCTCGCTGTGCAGTCCTCCAATCGACAGGCCCAAGGAGGGTCCTGATCCCGCCTTCTCCTCTCACCGGTGCAGTGCGGTTTCCGAGCTGGAGACACCTCTGCACCGGTTTGAGAAGGCTTTCCGAGATTATTTTTCCACTGTAGTAGCATGTAGATTGGCTGATGCGATAAAAAGGAGCGGTCGTTTTCCTCCCCGCTGAGATTTCAGAGTCATCTGGATTCCCCGACATGATTTCTCGATTCATCGTCCGCTCCGGCCTTGTCTGTTTTCTGTTCCTCCAAACAGAAGTCTTCGCACAGACCGCTCCCTCCTCTCCTGCTGGAAATGCGGAGGTCGAACGTCTCATGCGGGAGTTTGACGGACAGGGACAACTTGGAGATGGAACCGATCCTCTCCCTCCAGAAGAGGCGGTCCGGCGGTTTCAGCTTGATGAGGGGCTTCGGATTGAGCTTGTCGCTGCGGAACCAGAAGTGATGCAGCCTCTTTACATCTCGTTCGATGAACACGGGCGAATGTGGGTGACTCAATATCGCCAGTACCCCTTCCCCGCAGGCCTGAAAATCGTTCGCTATGACCAGTATCTTCGGGCGGTCTTCGATAACGTCCCTCTTCCACCTCCGCACCACGTCCCGGGAGAAGACCGGATTACGGTCTTTGAGGATACAGATCAGGACGGGCGATACGATTCCTCACGCGATGTCATTACTGGACTGAACATTGCCACCGCAGCCCTGTCAGGTCGCGGCGGGATCTGGGTCCTGAACATCCCCTATCTCCTCTTTTATCCGGATGCCAACGGAGATGGCGTCCCAGACGGAGACCCCGAAGTCCGACTGCGTGGATTCGGACTGGAAGACACACACGCTGTCGCCAACAGCCTCGCGTGGGGACCGGATGGTTGGCTTTATGGAGCCATGGGGTCCACCACTACGGCGAAAGTCTCCTCCGGAACCACAAAGGACGTCCGGTTCGAAGGCCAGTGCATCTGGCGATATCACCCGGAAGACGATGTCTTTGAAGTCTTCGCCGAAGGGGGCGGAAACACATTCTCTTTGGAATTCGACCGCGTTGGCCGACTCTTCTCCGGGACCAATCATGGCAACACGCGTGGGATGTTTTATCCGCAGGGGTCCTATGGCGAAAAGAACTTCGGCAAGCATGGCCCGCTGACCAACCCATATGCCTTCGGGTATTTCTCCCACATGAGTCATCAGGGGGACAAGGACCGCTTCCCCCAGACATTTGTCATTTATGAAGGGGGAACACTCCCCGAACGCTATCACGGGAAAATCATCGCCGCCAATGCCCTGCATCATCGTGTCTGGGGAAGTGAACTCCTCCCGGACGGGTCGACCTACAAAACCGTTGATATCCCGGTTCTCTGCCAAACCGATGACACGTGGTTTCGCCCGGTCGATGTCAAGGTGGGACCGGATGGAGCAGTTTATCTTGCAGACTGGTACGATACCCGACTCTCCCATGTCGATCCTCGTGACAACTGGCACAAGACCAGCGGCCGCATCTACCGCCTTCAGGCAGAAGATGCTCCCAATGCTCCCTTCCGCGATCTTTCCACTCTCGCTGATGAGGAACTGATCAGGAACTTCA
This sequence comes from uncultured Planctomicrobium sp., assembly GCA_938015865.1. Lineage (GTDB taxonomy): Bacteria > Planctomycetota > Planctomycetia > Planctomycetales > Planctomycetaceae > Planctomicrobium. The sequence goes on along the minus strand of CALLWY010000067.1, from coordinate 26,934 downwards.
CATCCCCGAACAAGTGGGTGCAACAGACCGCAGTCCGGGTCCTGGCGGATCGACTTCGCGGAATGAAGGATTCGCCTACAGTCCAAATATTGCGACGAATGATGACAGCCAATGCACCGGGGGCAATCGAGGCACTCTGGACCCTCGCTTCGTCGCGACAGATCAGCGAGCAGGAACTGGCCTCACTTCTCGACCATCCTCAGGAGCATGTCCGTCGCTGGGCAGTCCGGTTACTCGGCGATGCCCGCACCATGACTTCCGGAACAGCCGCCCGGTTAACAGAACTGGCCCGGTCGGAGCCTGAAATTCAGGTCCGCTCGCAACTCGCTTCCTCCGCAAAGCGATTTGACACTCCCGTTGCATTGCCGATTCTGAAGGCACTGATGGAACGGGACGAAGACTTGTCCGACAAACACCTCCCCCTGCTGATCTGGTGGGGACTCGAAGGGCACTGTGGCCAGACTCTTTTGAATCACTCTCCTCATGTCGGCGTCACGATTGCTTCCCAGACGGAGACACTCCCGCGCTCCCAGGTCCTCGAACTGTTTCGTGATTCGACTCTCTGGGAAAAACCAATCGTGCGGAAGGTCATTGCCTCCCGACTCATGAGACGATTTGCACTCGAGGGGATTCAGGAGCAGAAGCAATCGAGCACCCCCTCTCCCGCTCTGCTGGCCTGTGAACAGCTTCTTCAGCTGGCCCCGCAGGAGGCCAAGCCTGTTCTGATGGCGGGATTTCTTGAGGCCTATCAGGGGCGGGAAATCGCTGCCCTTCCGGACACGCTGAAACAGTCGATTCAGGAGTACCAGAACTCTCTGGGGGAATCCGATCTGGTGCTGGGAGTTCGCCTGGGACAAGCGGAGGCGATTACCTCTGCGCTGGCCACAATCCGGGATGAAGCCGCAGATCTTCCAACCCGTTTTGCCTTGATTGAGACCTTCGGACAGATTGATGTTCCTCAGGCGGTCCCGGTTCTGCTCAATCTGCTCCGTTCCCCATCGAGCGGGATCAAGAAAGCCGCCCTTCAGGCATTGATGCGTTATTCCGATCCCAAAATTGGGCGGCAGATCTGCGCTCTGTTTCAATCGACCTTGCCGGATGAACATGGTCTTCGGGAAGCAGCCTACCGGGTTCTCGCAAGCCGGACTGTCTGGACCGATCAACTGTTGAAGGAAATTGAGCAGCACCGCCTCGCAGCCGCAGCGATTCCACACGACATCATCCAGCAGCTGCGTCTGCACCCGGATGACTCCCTGCAGGAGCGGATCAACCGGATCTGGGGGAAAACCCGGGAGACAACCCAGGAAAAGGCCGCCGAAATGGAACGGCTCCGCAAGCTGCTTTCCCAAGCGACCTTTTCCCCGGAGAGTCTGGCCTTAGGGAAGCAGCTGTTCACAAAGCAGTGTGCCACCTGTCACACCCTCTTCTCGGAAGGGGGACAGGTTGGTCCCAATCTGACGGGATACGAACGTTCCAATCTCGACTTTCTGTTGCTCGCCATTGTGGACCCCTCCGCCGGGATCCGGGAAGAATACATTCAATTTCAGGTGGCGACCGAAGATGGCCGTATCCTGACCGGTCTGATCACAGACCAGACCCCGTCAGCGATTACCCTTCGGGGAGCGAATAATCAGGTGACCACCATCCCCCGGGAAGAGATCGAGATTCTTCAGGCAACGACAACATCCCTGATGCCCGAAGGCCTGCTGAAGGATCTTTCCGATCAGGAAGTGACCGCCCTGTTTCATTACCTCATGCAACCGACTCCAACCGAACCAACGACCTCACGATAAGCCACGATCAGCGGGCGTCAGCGACGAAGCCTGAAGGAGCGATGGAGCCTCCGACATCCACGATCAATCCGATGCGATGCTTCCGAAAAAAAGGATTTGCTTCCGTGGCGGCGGACTGCGCCGGAACCACAGCTTTCTGCTGTTCGCTTACGCTGGCAGGACGGATGATCTAGACTGTTCCGCTTTTCTGGAATCGGAAGTCCATGAACGAGCAGTCGATCCACGTTTTCGAATTTCCCAACGGCTTGACGTTGCTGGTCGAGGAGATGCGGCACGTCCAGTCAGCGGCGTTTACGATCATGACCCCCGCCGGGGCGATCTACGAACCCGAAGGATGTAACGGAACCGCAGCCGCCCTGTGTGATATGATGACCCGTGGGGCCGGCGACCGCGACAGTCGACAGATCTCCAATGCACTCGAGAATTTAGGCATCCAGAGAAGCGAAAACGTCGGCTGGAATTTCCTCTCCTTCTCCGGAGCGACTCTGGCAGACAATCTGATCAAGGCCATCCCGCTTTACGGGGACATCCTTCGTCGTCCGATTCTTCCGGAAGACCAGTTTCCCGCCGTCATGAACGGGATTGAGCAGAGTCTTCTCGCGGAAGAAGATGAACCCCAGCGAAAAGTCCTTACCGAACTCCGTCGGCATTGCTACGACTCTCCCTGGAACCGGCCGACAGAGGGTTCCCTTGATGAGCTGGGCCAGATCACCATGGAGGGAATCCGTGATTTCTACCAGCGGGCAGTGCGACCAAATGAGACACTGATCGGAGTGGCAGGCAATGTCCGTGCAGAAGAGATTCGGGACGCTGTGGACGCTGCCTTTGGAGACTGGGCAGCGAGCCCTCCACTGGAACTCCGTGTGAAGCCGGCATCCTGCGGCTATCACCATATTCCGCATGAATCGACCCAGACCCACATCGGACTGGCCTACCCCAGCGTCCCGTATGGACATCCCGACTATTACGCTGCCTGGGCTGCCGTCGGGGTGCTTGGGGGAGGGAGCAGCGCCCGGCTGTTTACCGAAGTCCGTGAAAAACGGGGGCTAAGCTATAACGTCTACGCCACACTGAACAGTCTGCTGACGGAAGGACGTTTGCTGGCTTACGCCGGGACGACGACAGAACATGCTCAGGAAACACTCGACGTCATGCTGGCGGTATTTTCGACACTGAAAGACGGGATCGAGCCGGCAGAACTGGATCGGTGCAAGGCCCGGGCGAAAAGTTCGCTTGTCATGCAACAGGAGTCGACCGGAGCCCGCGCCGGGGCAATCGCCCGCGACTGGTTTCACCTGAAACGGGTGAACTCTCTGGCGGAGGTTCATCAGGCCGTCAACAACCTGACCGTCGAACAAGTCATCGATTACACGTGTCGATTTCCTGTTAAAGACCTGACGGTCCTGACCGTTGGGGAGAAAGAACTGAAGGTCCAGCTGTCATCCTGATCAGTTTTCCAATTGAAATTCCGACACATTTGAACTTACTGGCCACAAATCTTCTGTCCTCTTTTTTGATTCCCTGCTTCCATGTCAGACCGTTTTGAGCAAGCTCGTCTGGAAAAACTCCGAAAGATTGTCGAACTGGGACATGACCCATTCGGACAGCGTTTCGACGACCACATCGCCATTGCCAAGGCCCGCCTGCTGGCCCCGGAAGCAAACGGGGTCCTCGGCGAGTCAGTCCGGGTTGCTGGCCGAATCATGCTACGTCGCAAGGCGGGAAAACTCCGCTTTTTCGATATCGAAGACGCCACAGGCAAGATTCAGCTCCTCTTCTCCCGCGGGGATCTCTCCGATGAACAGTGGGAATTGATGTCCCAGCTGGATCTGGGTGATCTGGTCGGCATAGATGGACAGATGAAGCGAACGGACACAGGAGAAATCTCCATTCAGGTCCGCACGCTGACCATTCTGTGCAAGTCTCTTGCCCAGCCACCGGAAAAGCATCACGGCCTCACTGATATCGAGACACTGCTGCGACACCGAGAACTGGACCTGATCTATACCGATGGGGTCCGCGACAAGCTCCTTCTCCGCAGCAAGATCCTCAATTCGATCCGGCAGACGCTGGCGGATCGAAATTTCGTTGAAGTGGAAACTCCGGTCCTTCATGCCATTGCCGGGGGAGCGGCTGCGCGCCCCTTCATTACCCACCACAACGCGCTGGATATTCCGCTGTTTCTCAGAATCGCTCTGGAACTGCACCTGAAGCGGCTCATGGTAGGGGGAATCGAACGGGTCTATGAGATCGGTCGCGTCTTCCGGAACGAAGGGGTTGATGCGACTCACAACCCGGAATTCACGATGATCGAGCTGTACCAGGCGTACGGCAATTACGAATCGATGATGGATGTCACCGAAGCGATCGTCTGTGATGCCGCACGGGTGGTGCTGGCAGCACGCGATCCGGAACACCCTGCCCTGACCGGCAACGGCCGGCTGATCCTTCCTTGGGGAGAGAGCGAAATTGATTTCACCCCACCATGGCCGCGACGGACTTACACCGAATTGTTTGAGACCTACGCCGGCTGCTCCATGTCGGATGCCGAGGCAGTGAAAGCGAAAGCACGGGAACAGGCGAAACTGGGCAAGATCAAGCCCGAGTTCATCAAGACGATGGAGACTTCGGAGGTCCATCCCGATGTGATCATCAGCGAGGTCTTCGAAGCCTGCGTGGAAGACGCGCTCGAAGGGCCGGTTTTCGTGATCGACTACCCTGCATCATTGTGCCCACTAACGAAGCGGAAGCAGTCAAACCCCGCGATCGCGGAGCGGTTTGAACTCTTCGTCAAGGGAATGGAGCTGGCGAATGCCTACACTGAGTTGAATGACCCGAAGCTTCAGGAAGAGCTGTTCTTAAACCAATTGGCCGGACTGTCCGAAGAAGACTCGATGGCGAAAATGGACCGGGATTTCATTCAGGCCCTCAAGGTGGGGATGCCCCCCGCTGGAGGTCTTGGAATCGGAATTGACCGTCTGGTGATGCTTTTGACAAACAGCCGAAGCATCCGCGACGTTATTTTCTTTCCGCTCCTCCGACCGGAAGTCGTTGTCAAGAAAGGAAATACACCGGAAAACAAGTAAGATTGCCGAAGTGAATTCCCATGTGTCCAGCTGGTTATATTTTGACCTAAGTCTGTGTACAGGAAATGAATTCGGCAAATCTTGCCGATTCGCTCGTTGACTCCCTAGAGTAACGGTTCTATGATGTCAAGCGAGAAAAGTGGATTTGTCGCTTGGCCCACAGATCCAGTCGAATCGTGACCGCGTGCTGCTTGCTCTTCTCAGCAGTCGCCCACCTAAGGTGTCAACCATGTTGGTCCTCTCGCGCAAGAAGAACGAGAGCATTGTCATCGACGAACGGATTGTGATTACGGTGATTGAGATCCGTGGGGACAAAGTCCGTCTAGGCATCGAAGCACCTCGTGACGTCGCGATTCATCGCCATGAAATTTATGAGTCTTTGAAGCGAATGCATCAGGATGGGGAGCTGCAAGCGGCTCCCGATGTCCCGGTACCTGATCGCACGGTGAACGAAGCGGCTCCCCAGGAGTGAGCAATTCCTGCAGGAAGATCCGTCTTCACCAAATCGACTGAACGCGAAAAACATCAACTCGCCCAACGCCGCAATCCTGCGGCGTTTTTTCTTGCGCGGATCCCGCCCCCTACTGTGGCAAACATGTTCCTTGATCGATACGATCAGACGCATTAATCGATTGCTGTCGATGGGAGGATCGTCGTTTGCGCTCGGATGAGGATCTCACCATGCTGGCCAGCGGTGCCAGCCAAGGTGGTGTTGGTCTGATTTCTGCCTGATGCATGGACCTGCGACTCTGTCCGTTCCACGTTCAGCACTTTGAAACAGACAACCTGGAGAGTCACCTGATGTCTCATGTTTCTTCTGCCCCTCTTGTCCCCAATGCCCAGCGACTCCTCTGGGCTGGTTTCGCAGCGATCTTCGCCGCTGCCATCGGATTTGCGATTCGTGGGGGGATTCTCGACAACTGGGGCCGTGAATACGGATTCACTGGAAGTCAGCTAGGGGATATAGCTGGGGCCGGATTCACAGGCTTCTGCTTTGGAATCATTATTGGCGGGATCATCGTCGACAAGATCGGCTATGGAAAGTTGGTCGTTGCGGCCTTCCTGTTCCATGTCCTCTCTGCATTTGTCACATTCGCTGCCTCTCCCGGACAATCAGTGGAGACAGCATACAAGTTCCTTTACTGGGGGACGTTCCTCTTCGCGATCGCAAACGGAACACTGGAAGCGGTCGCGAATCCTCTGGTCGCCACCATCTTTCCAAACAACCGCACCCACTATCTGAACATTCTCCACGCCAGCTGGCCTGCAGGACTGATCCTCGGGGGAGCTGCTGGATGGGTACTTGATGACCAGTATCAGTGGCCATGGAAGTATCAGCTCTCTCTCTTCCTGATTCCGACCGTCATCTATGGACTCATGTTCCTCGGCCAGAAGTTCCCGAGATCTGAGGCTAGCGAAAGTGGCCTGTCCATCGGAGAGATGCTCAAGGATGTCGGGATTCTCGGGGGGCTTGTGGTTTGCTTCCTGCTGGCCCTCTTCTTCGGCGGGGTCTTCAATCAGCTGAATCCTTCCGGGGGATCAGTCAATCAGGCACTCGGCTACGGCATTGCCGGCGCAGCCTTGCTCGCGATTGCGATTGTGACAAAGTTCTCCATTGGTGCCTGGCTGATGTTCGTCCTGTTCGTGACACATGCCCTCGTGGGTGCTGTTGAACTGGGGACCGATGGATGGATTCAGAATATTACCGGAAACCTCTTCTCCTCACAGGAAGGGAAGATTCTCTTCGTCTACACCTCCACGGTGATGTTCCTTCTCCGGTTCTGTGCGGAATTCATTGAGAAGAAACTTGGTCTCTCCCCCATCGGCATTCTGTTGGTCTGTGCCATTCTCGGATGTATCGGACTGAACATGACCAGCCGGGCCACCACCTTTGCTGCCGCCATGGTCGCCCTGACCGTGTACGGAATCGGGAAAACCTTCTTCTGGCCCACCATGCTGGCGGTCGTCGGGGACCGCTTCCCACGTACCGGGGCCGTCGCCATGAGTATCATCGGAGGGATCGGGATGATGTCCGCTGGTCTTCTCGGCTCGGCGGGTCTGGGATACTTCAAGGATCGCTATGCTGGAGAAGCACTGAAGGCCAGCAACATGGCCCTCTACGAAGAATACAAGAGCGAAACCCCGAGCAAGTTCCTCTTCTTCCCGGAAGCAACCGGACTGGACGGAAAGAAGTTCGGCCAGGTTCAGGAGGAGCTGAACAAGTTGCGGGAAACCAAACCTGATGCCACTCCAGCTGATCTTCCGGAAGCCTCGCGCATCGTCATGGATGCATCGATCAAGGGGGATCGTGACACTCTGGTGGCCGACTCACTGATTCCGGCAACAATGGCAGTGATCTACCTGTGTCTGGCGATTTACTTCCGGGCGATCGGAGGCTACAAGCCAATTCATCTCGCGGGGACCAAAGCCGACGCGATCTCCAGCGAAGATGAAACCATTCCCGCACATCCTGAGAGCTGAGAATTTCTGACCTCTTGGTTGCAGCCAGCATTCACCCCCGGCAGACTTTGTCGGGGGTGTTTTCGTTGTGATTCTCTGTTTGAATTTTTGACGGAACCGGACAACCCTGCCGGCCCATGACACCGGACTAGACCCACCCACCTGGAGACATGATGTCCACTGCTGACGAACTCAAATCGTATGTTGATGAATCGGCTGTCGATCTGGTGACCCGCATGCTTGCAATCCCCGGAAAGAGCGGGCAGGAGTCAGCGATTGCCAGTTTCATCGTTTCTGAGCTGAAGGCCGCCGGCATCAGCGATTCACAGATTCAGTTCGATCAGGCCAACAAGAAAAGCCCGATCGGCGGCGAAGTCGGCAATCTGATCGTGAAATTGCCCGGTACAATCAAAGGGCCGCGGCGGTTGCTGATGGCTCATATTGATACTGTTCCGCTTTGTGCCGGGTGTCAGCCCATCCGGGAAGGGAACCTGATTCGCTCAAAAGACCCCAACACCGCACTCGGGGGAGATGATCGGGCCGGAGCAGCAACGATTCTGAATGCACTCAAGCTCATTCGAAAGCACAACCTCCCCCACCCTCCCCTGACATTTCTGTGGGCGGTGCAGGAAGAGATCGGGCTCATCGGAGCGAGATATGTGCAGGCAAGCAAACTGGGCCAGCCCAAACTGTGCTTCAACTGGGATGGAGGAGCGGCCCATCTCGCGACGATTGGGGCGACCGGGGATGATGCCATTCAAATCGAAGTGACCGGCATTGCGAGCCATGCCGGTGCTCATCCAGAAGAGGGAGTCAGTGCCATTGCCATCGCTGCCAAAGCCATCACCTCACTGGTTGAAGAGGGCTGGCACGGCAAGATTGTTAAGGGGAAAAAGACCGGGACCAGTAACATCGGAATCATCCATGGGGGCGAAGCGACAAATGTGGTGACGGACCGGCTCCTCCTCAAAGCAGAAGCCCGCAGCCACGATGCCGCCTTCCGAAAGAAAATCGTCGAAGCCTATCTGAAGGCGTTTGTAAAAGCCGCCAAATCAATCAAGAACTCCGCAGGAAAGACAGGCGGCGTCACATTCGAGGCCATACACAAATACGAAGCCTTCCGGCTGGATCCGGAATCAGAAGTCGTTCAGGTCGCCATGCGGGCCATCCGTGAGGCGGGCCTGACCCCTGAATTGAAGATCAGCAACGGGGGGCTGGATGCAAACTGGATGTTCGCACATGGGTTCCCGACAGTCACACTGGGATGTGGACAGGATGGCATCCATACCGTCAAAGAAGTCCTTCATATCGACACGTTCCTGGACGCCTGCCGGATTGCCCTGCTTCTGGCGACAGGTTTCTCACGGTGACCATCCTGCTCAGCAAGACAAGCGAGCGACATTGCATGAGTGAATCGTTCATACAGACCCAATGGGCCATTGGTGACGAGCTCTGGCAGTTGGGCGATTTCCCCAGGTTGATGGGGATCGTGAATGTCACCCCGGACAGCTTTTCTGACGGGGGAAAGTGGCTGGCGCATGAGGCGGCGGTCGAGCATGCCCTTCAGCTGGTGGAAGAGGGGGCGGACATTCTCGACATCGGCGGTGAATCAACCCGTCCCGGCTCCGATTTTGTGAGCGTTTCGGAAGAACTTAACCGGGTCATTCCCGTGATTACTGAACTGGCATCGCGGGTGTCGGTCCCGATCTCGATCGACACCACCAAGTCGGAAGTCGCAGCCGAAGCGCTCTCCGCGGGGGCGTCGATCGTCAATGACATTTCCGGGCTGACGTTTGACACGAAGATCATTGACGTGTGTGCCGCTCATTCCTGTGGGGTGATCGCGATGCACATTCAGGGAACCCCCAAGACGATGCAACTCAACCCGCATTATGACGATGCGGTCAACGACATTCGCAGCTGGCTTATCAACCGCTGTGATGAACTCGAGTCGAGAGGAATCGCCCGAGAGCGGATCGTCATCGACCCGGGAATCGGATTCGGAAAGACCGCTCAGCATAATCTGGACATCCTTTCAAACGTCGCTGCGTTTCGGAATTTCGGCCGACCAGTGCTGATTGGTCATTCCCGGAAAGGGTTTCTCAAGAAACTGCTGAACCGCGAACTGGATGAACGGCTGGCGGGGACGATCGGCGTTTCGCTCGCACTGGCAAGGCAGCATGTGGACATTTTGCGGGTTCGTGATGTCCGTGCAGTCAAAGACGCATTGCAGGCTTTTCAGAAAATTCTGGGGAAATTCTGATCGTTCCCGAGGCTCGATCCGTATCGAATGTGGAGGATGCGATGCACGAGAACGAGCCGACAGACCCGGATGGACTGAAACGAAAACACGTCATCAAAGTCGTCACGATCCTCGGAAGTCTGATTCCACTGGGAATCAGTCTGACGGTTCTGGCATTCGTCTGGACAAGCCCTTTCAGGGAATTTGGAAGTCTGCCTCTCTTCTTCCGGATCTTCATGAGCTTTATTGCATTGGGATTTGTGATTCCGTCAATCGCATCCGCATACATCGCCATGAACGGAATCAATCTCATCGATCAGCAGTTGCGGAAGAAAGGGCGTCCGTATGATCAGCACTCCCCGTCTGGGAGCCAGAAGCGACGCATTCCTTCCTGTCCGCAATGCGGGGCTCCAGTGAGCGATGCGTCGGAAATTTCTCCATCTGGGGATGTGAAATGCACCCACTGCAGGAATTGGTTCAACGTGCGGGGGGACTCGTAGCAATCGATCCCAGCCCAGGACGTTGAGCCATCATGTCACGCTGCCATGCCGGATTTGGAATGATGATTCGCATCAGACCGAAGACGATGAACATCAGCAGGCCCAGGTTTGAGATCGGCCCGGCCAACAGCAGAAACGCCGCTGCTCCGAACACCATTCCGATCAGGCTGACACCTCGGAGCAGATTTGCCACAAATCCCAACCGAATCTGCCGGAGCAACCAGACCCCAGAGGCAAGGCAGATCAATCCCCAGATCCCCCCCGCGACAATTCTCCATGTCCATTTCGGTCGGACCGCAAGGGTGAGCACAGGATTTCCCCCTGCCCGTTCGAACGTCAGTTCATTCCCACTCCGGGGAAGGTCCATTGCAATGGAAAGTCCCCGAACGCTCCCTGTCTTGCCGACCTCATCTTCTTCTTTCTGCTCGGATCGACTCTCAACGGGAGCTGAGTAAGCAGGTGGCGCACCTCTCTGAAAGCGCCTCTCCTCACTCTCTACTCGAAATGATTGACCTAACGACGGCGGGGAGGCAAAAGGGGCATTTTGCGGAGCAGGGTCCAGCGCATTTTGCGACAGAATCTGTTGCCGGAGGACCCCACGGGCATCCTCACTCGGTCCGGATTGCTTTGCTCCCGCTTCTCCGGGAGCCTGTGGCGCATTTTTCTTTCTGAAATTGAACTCATCGTCGCCTGAGGACTTGCTTGCTGACAAACTCTCACCAGCCCGATTGGACTCCAGCAAAAGAGTATTGTTCTGAAGGATATACCCTCGTTGTATGCCTTGGTTCTGGTCGCTCGGCACCCCTAATTGTGGAGACTGTTGTGACTCGAATTCCTGAATCGCACTGACAGCTTCTTCAATCGCCTTCTGACTCTCGGTCCGATAACGGAAGGAATCACTCGAGAAACTCCTCGAGGGCTTGATGGAATAAGACGATTCCGACGAGAGATCCATGCGGGTTTGCAGTTCCGCCTGCAATTGCTTGAGATTTCTCACCGCCTGCCGCTGCTGGGTTGGGCTTGCCAGACTGAGCGCGATTCGACGCATTTCCGCGATGTCGCTTCGGATCCGGGCCAGGTGCTGCTCTTCGGTCGCCAACCACCCGGAGCTCCGAAGGAACGTTACATTCGATGCTCCCCCTTCTTCGACCGGGTATGCTTCGACTTCATCTGGAACCAGAACATTCCAGACAGTCTTCGCAACAGTCACTCCAAACTCGGCCGACTCCTTCGGACTCACCACCTGAACCACGGGAAGCGAAATGGACCGGGGGATTAACTGAAATCCTTCCGGAAGTGGCTGAGAGAGCTTCCCGGAGAGAAGGAGTGTCACATCAAAGGTCAGATCCGCCGCGCTGGTCTGAGGCAATGCGATCAGGTGAATGGTCCGGTCATTGAGTGTTGTCACGACCGCGCGGCCCGGCTCCCCGCGAACGAAGACGGAGAGAATTCTGCTCGCATCGGGAAGCTCAAGAGCCAGGAACTGCTGTCCCCGGTTACGAACTGCAAAGACCGCCTGCGTCCGCCAACTCCCATCCATCTGAAGCACGGTTGTCAGCGTGCAGGCAGGAATGATGGCCTGAGCTCCTGCAGCCCGTTCCATCCGCTGAATCTTCCAGGAAGGGATTTTATCCGTACGGACTCGAACAATTTCCATCGCCTGCTGGACCAGTTGCGGCGGAAGATTCAGCGGAAGCTGATCCACCTGAACCGCTTCAAACTGGGCCAGATCAACCGGAACCAGCTGATTCGGCGACAGATTGACCAGAACTGCAAACTGCCGCTGCATCGGCAGGGAGTGGAAAACTCCGACCCCATTGGGGGTTTCGAAATCGAGTCGGGGAGTCCGAATGACTCCATCGTCCGGCATTGCGACTGTCGCTGCTGCGGTGACGAGATACTCTCCACGGACCGGGTCGATTAACGAAATAAACCACCGCGTTCGCCCATCCCCTGTGGACTCCGAATGAATCTGTCGAATGCCGGAACCAGTGAACTCCAACGTTCCCAGCCAGTCTGGAACGGCCAGAACAAACTGATCGGTCGCTGCCTGAGAAATCCTCCATCGAAGCGTGAGACCATAGTCAACCATCGCATCTCCTGCCGCGATGAGAATGGCTGCATCTCCCTGCACATCGGCGACTGCCCGCAGCAACTGAAACGTCAACTCACTGGGAGTCCCGGAGGCCTGAAACCCGAAGACAGGAGGTGTCGGCCGGAGTGTCCTGAAGACTGCGGGGAGTTCGTTGGTTGGTCGCGAATGCCAGTTCCCTCCGCTGGACAGACTCGGCTGATAGACGGAATCACACCACACCCCCAGATAACTGGTCATCCTGCTGACATGGAGAACCGTGGGGAGAGTGATGCGGGCAAGATCGGTTTGAGGATTGCGGGCAACCTGTCCTTCAAGGTTGATTTCGACATCATTCAGAATGGGGGTGGGGAATTCGATAATCAGCCGCGATGGCTCTCCCTGAGCGACATACCAGTCGCAGTCCTGGTCACAGTCGACATCCAAAGGGACATAGTCCGCAGGAAGCTGAATTTCCAGCACTCGTCGGGGGACTTCCGTTAATGACAGAGAGATCCGCGTTGCCATTCGGATCTTTCGCCGAAGAATCTGGACTCCATGATCAACCGTTGCGATGGCTTCAGCACTTCTTCGGGAGACATCCAGCTGCAACTGGTAAGGCCGGGAGATAAAGCGGAATCCGAGTTGTGGTTCCACACTTGTGTTCGTCGTTTGCGGAAGCTCAATCTGCTCGACGTCAATCTGCTGTAATCCCGAGGTATTACTGGCACGGAGACGGAACTGTTCGGGAGTACTGATGGCAATGACCCCGGTCTCCCGTTCGACTCCCTGCGGGACCAGCGACAGCAACTCGAATGGCTTGCTGTCATCCGAGATGATCTGACGCTGAAAGAGTTCTGCGGTCAGCTGAACCTTTCCATTTCGCGGTTGACGGAGCGCGATCACCAGACGATTCCCGTCGTCCTCGGAACGGACTTCCCATCCACTGATGTCATTCCCATTCACCTGCCGGACAGAAAGCCCTTTCGGGACATCAAAGACAAACTGCCGTAAGGTTCCCTTTTTGACATCCAGAGTGATGTGCTGCGACAACGAAACACCGGCATCGTCCAGATGGGCTCGCGTGAATGATTCAACCTGCACATTCTCTGTTGGAACGTCTACCTGTGAGGAAGTCCCCCACTCCAGCTTCATCGGTCCCCGGTCCATGGGGACCTTGAATGTTGTCATACCATCGCCAACTGCTCTCTGATAGTCCCCACGGCGGGAATTCACCTTGAGTTGCCAGGGTTCCTCTCCTGATGGGAGCTGCACCGTCAACGTTCCCGAAGCGGAGGGGAGCAGGTTCAGTTCGATTGATCCCTGCTCGGGAGTGACTTCATCTGGAGAAGTATAGATGGCATCCACCAGAAATGTTCCGCGACCGGGGACCACGATTCCCACACGATTGTCGGACAGCGGGCTGATGATTCCTGGCTCTCCATCGAGCTGTGGGGACTCAAGGCCCGGTTCGCGAATCGGGAGCGGAACGATCTGCTGCTGATCGGTGAAGTTGACCACGACCCATCGAAATCTGACCTGTGCACGAAGACCATTCTCCATCCTGACCACACTCGCCAGCGCACTGGCATCGGCCACGGTAAATGGAACCGAGGTTTTTTCCGGACGGGCATCCTCCGGATGGGCCAGTTCCCAAAGCTGCTTGTAGAGGGAAGCAGGAACGTAAACATGCTCCGCCTCATCAATCTCGCTGAGAGATTTGTAAGGAATGATGACGTGTAGGGATGTTGTTCCTTCTTCGGGTTTGGAGACAGCCGGGACGTCCTGAGCGTGAGCGTTTGCGCCAAGGACAGCGACCGTCAGGATGACCGTCGCACAGCACCGTTGCCACCAGCGACAAATCGGGCTGCGATTCAGACGACAATTCGCTATGCAGCAAGTCAGTCCCCAACTGAGGATCCCGACCAGACCGCCGAGAAACAGGCCTTGAAGAATGACTTGCCCGATCAACATTGGGACGATACCCAGCACCGCGACCGGGAGAACCAGCGTGAGGAAACAGTAAAGCAGCTTCAGGCATTTTGAAGAATGCCGAAGCCACCATCCCAGCAGCACCGTTCCTGAAGCAAGTACCCAAATAAAGACGCCCGCGGTCGTCCGATTCAGATAGTTCACCCGGAGTTCAGCAGGCTGATCCGCTGAGTGACTCCCCTTGTACTCGAAACGGCTGACTCGGGAATCATCAGGAACCTGCAACTCGACAGGAATGGACAGAAGTCCCCCGGTCGAACGAGACGACTTCCCGTCCACAGAAACGACTTCGCTGGACGAAGCCCCCCGTCCGGACAGATCCCCGATCTGATTGAAATTCATCCCGATATTCGGCACGGGATGAGGAGAAGGCTTCTCTCCAGATGCTGGGGACGAAGGAACGGCCGGACTTGTCTCGCTCTTGTCTATTGCCAGATTCGCTCGGGACAACTCTCCATCCTGATCGAGCGATTCTCTGGACGACAGGGCTGCATCATCAGCAGCCACATTTGCGGAAGGAGCCATCGGCTCGTCCGCATGAAAATCTTTTGACGATCTGGCAACTCTCGCAACTTCTCTGCTGGGCAGGATGACTCCAATTAGAACCAGGGCAATCAGGATCAGGGTGAGAACGGTCGTCCCCACCGTCCATCGACCGGGAGACAGAATCTTTTGAAGTCCTGTCCACAAAATACGGACAATGAACAGAGCCACAGCAACGGCAAACAGGAGCGCCGCCGAACACCATAAGTCTCCCCCGTCCTTCTGGCGGGATTGATTCCAGAACCACGACAGGTATGTCTGCTGCAGGAGGCTGGTGTCCGGTCGGAAGCTCCCCTCACTCCGGGACAGAATCAATTCCCGAGGATAATGCAGAGTCCACTCCTGCTTTAAAACATCCAGCGGGGTGATCTCTCCACTACCGGAAACCGCTTCGACCGCCGGAGGAATGCTCCGAATGTCTCCCCGATCCGCAGCAGGAGCGCCGGGGGTATGGTAAATCACATCCAGAGTGTGTTCCGGCGAACTGGAAAGCCCGATCAGCGGGATCTGAATTCGCCCTCCCACGTTTCTGGCATCGACCGGTTTGCCATCAAGCATGGCAGACCAGAGTTCCCCCTCTTCCGGGAGTCTGATCAGTAGACTTTGCATGCCAACCGCACTGAATCGGTAACGAGCCTGATGCTGAAAGGGGCTTCCGGGGTTCCAGACACTCTGCAGATGAAGATCATGCCCGATCGCTGTGGGAATTGCTTCCCGTTCAAACAGGGTCGGAGTGACGGAGATCTCCCATTGAGGACGGATCACCCGATAGCCTGCCACAATCCGTTGAAGTGACTGACTGCTCCCGCCGGGAAGATCGACAGGATCAACCAGCGGCAGCGGCGTTCCATCAGCTTCCTTTGCAGAAATCTGGACCTGCTGGTCCTCCGGCCCTTCGATGGCAACAAAGCCACTTTGTGCTTTGGCCCGTGGAAAGAACAGTCGTGCCGGAGAATAACTGGCGGCATCCCCGCGAGGGAGGTTGACCTGCGTCGTCAGTAGATACTCCCCGCGCAGATACCGATCGAACTTCAACGTCCAGTCTCGAAATCCGTTGTTCGTCGGCCCAGGGATTTGTTCCACAATCCGGGCGGGCTCAGTTTGTGGGGTCCGTGGCACAAGACGAAACTGGATCTGGTCCCCGGCGAATTCGCTGACTTGCACCTGAAGTTCACGGAATCCCCCTCCGCTGAACGAGAGAGTGGCATCCAGTTCCGTGAAGACTGTTTCACGATCAATTCGGAAGCTGGTCAATGTTTCTGCGGTGAAGAGCGTTGGTTTGCGAGCGATCCGGACCTGCCCCTGATACGCTGCATCTTGATAGATGAAACCGAGCTTGAGATTCTGCCCTTGCGCCTGGAGTCGCTCTTTCAGCAGCTCCATTTCCTGCAACTGCGCAGGCTCAAGCCCCACCAGTTCCACGGGAACAAGTTCCATTTCTTCAGGGGCACTGATGGCCAGCATCCCTTCCAGCATATCCACCTGCGGGAGGAGGGCATCAGGAAGAGCGAGCGTCAGTGCGTCCTGTTGAACCGGCCAACCTTCGGGAAGCGTTTGCGCGTCCAGAATGAAGGTCGATGACTGCCCGGGACGCAACGGCGGCGTCAACGGAATCCGGACTTCGTTTCGGCCTGCGTCCTGTGCAATCACACTCCATGCTACGGAGGTCCCATCTCGAGTGACACCGAGAACCCGATAGTCAGCAGGAAGCCTGATGCGTGCTTCAAACAGTGGGACCTGCCGGGTCTGGAGCGTCAAGGTAAACTGAAGGTTGACCCCTTCATCCTGTGCCGACAGCAGCGTCGTCACAGCCGCCTGCACCTGTTGTTCCTTCAAGGGGGCGAGAAAGGTGAGTCGAAAATCTTCCTGCCAGACGGCAAACGCAGTCCGTTCCATCCCCGCATCGACACTCCCCTGCCCGTCCGGATCGGCAATGGGGCGAACACCCTGCGATTCCAGAATCTGCAACCGCACATTGGCTGGATGCTGAATCAGAAGAATTCCGGTGTGTGATGTCACTTCGGCGATCTGGAGATCGGCCACCTGCCATGGCTGATGACCTGCCCCCGAAAGAATCCCCTGAAGCAGAAGGGATCGACTTCCATCGAATGGTTGGTGATATTTCAACGTCAACCGAACCCGCCCCGGATGCTCGGGATCATCCCCCAGCTCCCACGAATCCAGCCCTTCCGACTCAACATCGGTTAATTCGAGTGACTGCGGAATCCGGCAGACAAGCTGATCAATCTTCTGCCCGAAGACCTGAAGTTCCGTCCGTGCATTCCATGTCACGGCACCGGGTGCGATATTGACTCCATATGCAGTACTGGCAAACGTCAGTACATCGGACCGGGACTGGTCTGCTCCGTCAGTGATCCGCATCGCTGCCGTCGACTTTCCTCCGATCGGAATGCGATACACCGCTTCTTCATCGAGACCTGCAGGGCGCACGGGAGTCATGCCATCGAATTGCAGCGATTTCCCAGCAGGAACAATGATTTCAAACTGGCCCGCAGCGGCACGCGGAAGCCCAAACGAAGCGAGCACATCGTTTCCGGCATGTTGAAGCGATGTTGCAACTTGAAGAGAGAGTTGCTGCGTCCCTGTTTTCGGGAGAAAGAGCCGAAGCGTATCGAGATTCTTTCCAACACGGGCCAAGATCGCAGGCTGACCGTCGAGCTTCGCAGCGAGAACATTCCACCCAGCGATGTTCAAATCGAACTCGGAATCGGGAGACAGATTGAAGAGCGTGAGTTCGGCATCGACCACCAGATGTTCCGATTCCAGCCGCGCATTGTAGTTGGCAGTCTGGAGAACGGGAGTCTTTCCGCCGGGGAATGCAGCATCCTGGGCGTCACGGACCTTTTGCACCAGCGATTCAAAGTCCTTCAGCGGCATGATCGCTGCAACGTGATCCTTCTTGAAGAGTGCGCTGAGTCGTGATTCGGGAACGTAAAGATATTCGAGCTTCTTCAGGTTCAGCCCTGCCCCCGGGCTCTGGGATGCGTCTGTCTCTTCCTGCCCGGAAGCCTCCGCATACACTCGCGGCGAGTCTGGTTCGGACGGCGCTGGAGATTGGGCGAGAACAGAAAGCCCGGTTCCTGCCAGAACCAGAATGAGCATCAGTTTCAGAAAGAGAACTCGCATGAGATTCACTTGAAGTTCCGTGGGGTGATCAGGGCCAGAATCCGTTCATCTGACAGGCTCTGTTCAGAGCCTGCTGAGCCATCGACGCATCCTATGTGGAAGGCGCGCTCCCGGGATCGGATTTCAGGTGATCGAACACTCCGGGCGGAGGAATCACCGCGTAGGAAATATCGGTGGGGTTATATTCGCGGGGAGTCCATGAAGGAGATGGACGACGGGAATGGAACAGGCCCCGTACGATCCACAGCCCCAGCATAAAGACAATTCCAAATCGGGCAGCGTGAATTCCCAGAGCCAGGCCATGACTGTCGTACAGCCCGTAGAGGGTCGCTGCGAATCCCATCAGAAGCAGAACTCCCAGTTTGTTCTCCCAGGAGGTCCCGGACAGAATCCAGCCGATCACTGCCAGCGTGACACTGATGAGGATTGTCATCCACGTCCGGTTCCACATCCGGGCTGTAATGGAACTCGCACTCCCGATCGTTGAATACTGAAATGCTTCTCGTCCCTGAGTGGGGAGTTCTCCAAAGGACGCTCCTGATGTCTGACCGTCCGTAATCCATTGGTCGAGCGACGCAACATGATGATCCGCCGGAGTTCCGAGCAGGAAGGAGCAGGATCGCCGTTTCTTTTGAAGCAGGAACGGAAAAGGGTCTCCCACCAGCGCGGTTTCTTCCGGCACCCAGATCACGACTTTCAACTCCTGAACGCCCCCTTTCGGGCCAACAGCAGCAACAGGGAGCGGGAGATGGAGCAGACTTTCTTCCAGCAACGAGGCATGAGCTCCCGCCTGAAGATTCCACAAAAACTGAATGGTCAGAAGGAACGGCGTTTCCGAGGATTCTGTCCGCACAATATTCACCCAAAACGGGGCCAGTGACGGATCCAGATCCTTCGGAAGGGGAACATCTGCCTTTTCCAGTTTCACCTCACGGTTGTTGACGAAGACTCCGAGCACCTCAAGATCTTTGGGAAGGGCCAGCAGAAGCCGTTGACGTTCGGATGACCGGATCAGAAACCGGCAACGATACGTGGCGGACTCGTCCTCGCTGGTCACAATCTCGATCAGTCCACGTGTTACGACGGTTGCAAGAACATCCTGTAAATCGAATCTCCCGGCTCGCGCCTGCACGGAGACAGGATTCGAAACGTCATCCCGGAAGTACCGATACGCAAGCGTTCCATCCTGCGGAAGAAGTGTCAGCTCGCGGAGATCGATTTGCTCGATGCCGTTTCCGGCTGCCGTCGTGCTTAAAGCCAACGTCCGGTCTCTGGTGAAAGAAACTTCACCGCGGAAATCGACCAGCGGGGTACTGACTTCCCCCTGAGCATTCACGAGGCCCAGCGGACGAATGAATTCGACATTCAGGGACTTCTCTCCCCCGGATGCATCGTCCCCTTCTGTCAATGGGACATCACATGTCAGCAGAAACGCCTGCGTTCCGACAACACGACGCTGGGTTTGAATCGTCCAGATGACTTTTCCATTCTCCGGAGCGGAGGCCACCTTCTGCTTGATCGGAGCAGAGGAGGAATATCCGGGAGCAAGTTCAATCTGCAAACCCCGGGAGAAAGCCTCGGGCACTTCCAGACGGAACGTGTCCACCGGGGCATATCCGATCGAGTAAACCACAGTCGATTTGAGATTGGCCTGTTCGGGATCAATATGAACCAGCGTTCCGACGGTCGCGGACAGGCGGGTTGGCTTGCGAATCACCCGAACAGGGATCGGCGTGAGTAAGACCACGCTGCCGCCGCATTCAATCCGGCACCGACAGCCGACGGCGAAACAGGGAGTGGTTGTGCCGCTTCGACCCCCTCGGGAATGGCCTGCACTTCGAGGGCATCCTGCACCACCATGGTGATTGTCCCGCTCTCGCGATCCACGGAACGAGGTTCCACAATGGGCAACCGGAGTTCAGCGGTCGATTCCTCGGAAAGAGGTTGATGACCGTGTAGATCAACTTGCAATGCCCCGAGTGTCTTCTGCCGAAGAGAGAGCGTTAATGTTTTCGCTGCGGAATCGACAGTGTATTCCTTCATCTCCGGACACTGCACCTGATCGACAATCACATCCGGTGGCAATTGAAAGACCAGTTCAAAAATTCCGGCCTGCTGAATATCGAAGCGAAACTGGCTCGACAGCGTCAGGTCCTGTTCCTGCAGTGTCACCGTGCTGTTCTGTACAACATTGATTCGCGGTTCCAATGGGCGAACGGTCACTCGCAGGCTGGTCTGCGGAGAATAGAACTTGTAGAGAAGCGCATTGTTTCCGGTCAGTTTTGTCCCCGCTTCCGAGTTCTCAATTCGAACGAGTCCCTGCTGCTGCAGGACCTGCACAGAGAGATCTGCGGAGTGTCGGATGGCGACCTGCCCACTCTCACGAACGGTATCGAGGGTCCGAACACCAGCAACGGGGCTGGCACCTCCCCCTCCGAACAGGGTGAATTCCCCCTCAGGAAGCTTGCCCTCTGTTCGAATCGTCAGAAGTAGCGGCCCACGGACCGGCGGATTCAGATTGACTGTGACAATCTGTTGATCCCCCTCTTCAGCAGTCGTCCAGCCTCGATGAGTTCGATCCGTCAGGACATCAAGCAATCGGGCCGATTTGGGGATAGCAACCCTGGCTTCCGACAGTTCCCCCCGAAGGACGTCGTACTTCAACCAGGATTCGGTATGGATGAGTCCATCAGCAACGTTGACAAGTGTCTGATTGTCAATACTCGCCAACAAATCCATCGCAGGCATCTGACTTTTGGCAGGTTGCCAGTGAATGGTGAATCTGGAAACCGCTCCCAGACGTGCTGCAAAACGGGTCTTGTCCTCAGACGGGTCATCAACGGGCTGACGGACACCTTCCGGCTGAAGACTGATCTTCTGTTCCGTCCCCGGAACGGTCACCTGAACGGTCGTTTGCCCGGTCGGAGGGCATTCCACTTCGATTTTTTTCGATTCGGGGGACTGATGAACCTTTGTCGCCAGATCCAGCGTGATCTCGTAGCTTCCCTTCTTTGGAAGGATTAGTAGATATTTCCCATCCCCCTGTCCGGAAAGGATGACCCCTTCAGGCTCGGAAACAATCCCCCCGACTGAGGCCGTCCCCAGCTGCAGAGGGACATCGGCCCAGCTTTCCCGGAACGCATCGACCTTGAAAACAGCCTTGATTCGGGCGAGGTCATTTTCGACGTCAATCTGGTAATCAGCACTCGAAATAATCGCGGAAGGGACCTTGCCATCACTCTCCCCGCTCTTCAACGCCTCCAGCAGCCGTCGATATTCGCTCTGCGGGATCACGACCTTTGAATCACCTGAATCCAGAGCAGAATTGAGATCGGAGAACGGGACGTAAATTGTTCTGGGACGCGGGACGCCAGCAGTTGCTTCTTCCTTCTCGTTAATCTGGGCGTAAGCTGGCGCCGCAGATGCCAATGCAATGAGTCCCCAAATCATTGCGCAGAAAAGCGAATTCTGACGACTCATTGGCATTCCCCTTCTCTGCATCTCCCCTATCCTCCGTAACTTCCAAAGCGAATGATATCACCCTTTCCACAATGATTGAAAGCGATGAATTGTGGCGAATTTACCGCCTGCACATTGTGGTCGAGGATGAGAAACCGGGAGGGCGTTACAGAATTGACGCAACAAGAGATGCAAGGGCCTTCACGAAGATTCCCTTGAAATCATTAGTTTTTCAAAAATCTCCGATGTTTTGAAACATCAGATCTCTCGAGCGTTTTCCGTGCTCAATGGGGTTTTTGACGCTGAAATGTGTTGATGCACAAGTCGCTTTGGATATGAAGTTTCTTGTGCCGATTCAAATTTAGGCACTTGTTCGGCGGAAAGAGATGGGATAATCATGATGTCGTGTGGGCCGTATATCAGGATGATTTCCCTGTTGAAATCCTGGCTCTGTTGTCGGCTTCAACCGACACTCAAGAGATCAGAGCAGCTGCGTCATCTGACGCCTTTGGATGCAACGATCATGTGTGTCGATTATCTGCCTGAGGATCTGACGCGGTCGCGACTGCGCTGGTATGACCTCCCGGCCCTGATGCTTCTTCACAGGCCAGTTCGCTGCCGGATGTGTGATCAACGCTACTTTACGTTTGGCAAAAAGAGGGTAATCAGTCCGTTAGCGACCTTGTGGATGCATTACGCCATCCTCATTTCCGTTGTCTGCCTGGGTGTGGGGAT
This sequence comes from uncultured Planctomicrobium sp., assembly GCA_938015865.1. GTDB lineage: Bacteria > Planctomycetota > Planctomycetia > Planctomycetales > Planctomycetaceae > Planctomicrobium. The sequence continues at coordinate 4,906 of CALLWY010000067.1, read as the reverse complement.
CTACAAGTATCAGCAAAACAGAAGTAAGACGCAGGAGATGCACGAAGTCGCGCGGACCCTTTCTGAAGCAACTCCTCATCCACCTCAGAGAAGCAGACACGACCTGCCTCAGAACACTCGGGACTTCCTTCCGGCAAATTGAACAAATTGAAATTGTTCAATCGGTTGGCTGAAGGAGTTCACTCGTTCCAAATCAGGTCAGTTCCACAATCGCCTTGATTGCGCCTGTCTCTGGACGAGTGAAGCATTCGAATTCACGAACCAGATCGTCAAACGGGACACGATGCGTGATCCACGGATCGGTGCGAATAACCCCTTCTTCAATCAACCGAATTATGCGGGGGAAGTCGTCGGGCATCGCATTCCTTGATCCGTAGATTGTCATTTCTGGCCGATGCAGCAGTGGATGCGGGAACTGGACTTCCCCAGTTGTAATCCCCACATAAACCAGCCGTCCGGTGGAAGCGACAAATCTTAACGCGGACGACATTGACTGGGCATTTCCAGTGGCATCAATGACGACAAGGAAGCGGTCACCGCAGGTAATCCGGTTCATCTCTTCGATTTCAGAACCATCTCCACGAAACCGGATCGTGTTCGGTACGCCGTAAACATCCCGACAGAATTTCAATCGGTCCTCATTCAGATCCATGACCGTGATCTGGGCCCCGGTCAACCGGGTGAACTCCAGTACCGAGAGTCCAATGGGCCCTGCACCAATGATGAGAACATGATCCCCCGCTTGCGGAGCCCCCCGATCGGTTGCATGACACCCAATGGCCAATGTCTCCACCAGTGCCAGCTGTTCGTAGTTCAACAATTTTGAAGGATGAAGTTTGTCGGCCCGGATCAGGAATTCCTGACAGAGTCCGCCATCCACCATCACTCCAATGACATTGAGATTCTCGCAGCAATTCCCCTGTCCCCGTCGACACGGGAAGCAGGAGCCGCAGTTCAGATACGGTTCCACGCTGCATCGATCGCCGGGAGAGACTTGCGTCACTCCTTCCCCCACCGCAATCACTTCGACACCGAGTTCGTGACCGGGAATTCGGGGATACTTGAAGAAGGGCATCCGCCCGAGATAACCGCTCAAATCTGTCCCACAGATTCCCATCCTGTGAGTTCGCACCAGCACTTGTCCGGGACCGGGGGGCAGCGGCTCAGGGATCTCGACATAATTGAGCTGACGAGGCTGCTCAAGTCGAATCGCGCGCATGGCTGTTCCTCACTGGAATGTGAACTTTTCAAAGCATCGTTCTCTGCGAGATCCTATCCCCTTGTCAGCCACCACTGAAGCGTCAAGGCCACAACATCGGTTAAGATGATCAATGTGAATGACTTTTCCCCATGACCGACGAAGGCTTCTCGCGGGTATTTTGCGATCAGAATGATCCCGCTCGTTATTCCCCGTCATCCCTGGAGCGAGTTTCACTCCAGTGTCAGCGACGGGACAACAGGCTCATCGGGCTCTGCTCCGATGGCAATGGCAACTTGGAAGGAGAATCCAGCAATGGCCGATCAGTTCGACGTCTCCCGTGAACAAGTACGGGCAATTGACCGGATCGCGATCGAAAATTACGGCATTCCCAGCATTGTCCTGATGGAAAATGCCGGACGGGGATGTGCAGACCTGCTGATCTCGCAAGGGATATCCCCCCTCTCTCCCGTCATAATCTGCTGCGGGAAAGGAAATAATGCCGGAGATGGACTGGTCATGGCCCGTCATCTGGAGGTTCAGGGGTATCCCGTTGAGATTCTCCTGTTTACTGATCCAGCGGAACTGAAGGGAGACGCCGGAATTAACTACCGGATCGTGTCTCACTCGGACATCCCGATTCACCGTCTCACACTCCCGGAAGATGAAGCAGTGCTGAAGCATCATCTTTCGCGGGCGTCATGGGTTGTCGATGCTCTTCTGGGAACAGGATGCACAGGTGAGGTCAAGACTCCATTTGACGCGGTCATCCATGCGATCAACGCTTCTCAGCGCCCCGTCTTTGCGATCGACCTCCCCTCCGGTCTCGATTGTGACCGTGGTGACCCGGTGGAGTGCTGCGTCCGGGCCAATGTGACCGGGACGTTAATGGCACTCAAGATCGGCTTTAACTCCGAAACCGGAAAGAAAATGTCCGGTCAGGTCCATGTCATTCCGATCGGAATCCCCCGTTCCGTACTGGCGGCTCTCTTTGTTGAAGTGCGTTAACCTGTTGTGCAGTAAGAATTAAGGAAACGTTAAAACTGCCCGGCGATTTTGCGCGCCTTGCGACACTTTTTGGCAGATTTTTTCCCGAGATCTTCACGGTCAGGCAACTGTCAAAATGCTTCGTACATGACAAGCAACGTTTATTGGCCCAATTGATCCCAGAACCTTCGTTGCCACTTGGACTTAGAGTGACCGGCGAGCACTGGAAAGGGCATATTCAAATTTAAGCCAGAAGAGTGAAGGATCTCATCATGATAAAACAGAATGTTGGATGGGTACTGACCGCCGTGGGCGGGATCTGCCTGGGAGCCGCTGCCGTTGGATTTTCTCAACCCGCGCCCGTGACACAGGCACTGGCACCGCCGATCGCTCACACTCCGGAAGATCTCTCAATCGCGTTTCGTGAGGTCTCCAACAAGGTGCTTCCTGCTGTCGTCGCGATCTCGACGGAATCACGTCCGCCGGAAATGGCGCAGATTGGGGATCAGGACAGCGAGGTCCTCAGCGAACAGGAACGAATGCTTCGGGAGCTGTTTGGAAACCAGCCCGGACTGGAGCAGTTTTTCCGTCGGGGACCAATGTTATCTCCCCGGATGATGCCTCGTCAGCGGGGAACCGGTTCCGGTTTCATCGTCGATCCGAAAGGGATCATCATCACCAACAGCCACGTCGTTGAAGGGGCCGACAAGGTGATCGTTCGTCTGCATGACGGACGGGAAATCGCGGCCGACTCCTGGGATTATGACCCACGATCTGACGTCGCCATCGTGCGAATCCAGACAGAAGAATCCCTTCCGTATCTGGTACTCGGTGACAGCGACAAGATGCAGGTCGGAGACTGGGTTCTGGCCCTCGGAAACCCATTCAATGTCGGAACGACAGTGACCTCCGGAATCATCAGTGCCACAGGACGAGGTCCCGGAATCAACGAGCGGGAGCAGTACCTGCAGACAGATGCTGCGATCAACCCCGGGAATAGTGGTGGCCCGCTGGTGAACCTGTACGGAGAAGTGATTGGAGTGAACACTGCCATTTCGAGCCGCAGCGGGGGATACGATGGGATTGGCTTTGCCATCCCGGCCCGGAATGTCCGCTGGGTCGCCGATCAGTTGATCGCCCATGGGGAAGTGAAACGCTCCTATCTCGGTGTCCATCTGCAGGAACTCACAACGGAGCTGCGGAAGCAGCTGAACGTTCCTTTCGGGAAAGGGGCTTTGGTGGCTGAAGTTGGTTCCGGAACTCCTGCCGAAAAGGGGAAGATTCAGTCCGGCGATACGATTATCGAGTTCAATGGTCAGGTGATTCGTGATCGTGACGATCTGGTCGACATCGTGGAACGTTCCGTCCCCAATCGCAACTACGACGTGAAGGTCATTCGAGATGGCAAGGAGACAACTCTCACTGTCACGCTCGAACCGATGCCGCGGGATTACACCCCCGCTCTTCAGCGGTTGCGATCCAATGATTCGACCCGGCAGAGCGGAAAGTCGAATCTGCAGGAGATTGCCAAACTCGGTCTGGAAGTCTCTCCCCTGACTGACGAACTGGCTCGCCAGCTGGGGATCGATAAATCCCTGAAAGGTCTGGTCGTTCGAAATGTGAAGGGGGGAACCCCCGCAGATGTTGCGGGACTCCAGCCGGGCGACCTGATCCAGCGGGTGGGAACAACCACGGTTCACAATCTCGATGAGTTCACCAGTGCCATCGAGAAAGCAGACCTCAGCTCGGGAATCCTGCTGCACATCAAACGAGGCAATAGCGCCGCATTTGTGGTGCTGAAACCGGTGACCTAACCCGCGAATACAGGAGGTTCTTCGGGACCTCTCCCCTGTGAATGCGTAGTGCGGGGCAACAGCCAGGCATCAATCAGGATGCCTGGCTGTTTTGTTTTTATCGACTGCCTCAGGAGAATGCCACGGTCACTTGTTGCTCTATCACACTTTTGATCACCGCTGGAACGCCATCCGTTCGGGAGATGCGCTCTCACTAAAAGAGTTGTTCTTTTCACCCATTGCCTCTCACAGCCTTCGCGTCTGTGCGATGAATTCTCTTTTCCCGATCGAGAACCGTTCCCCAGTGTGGAATGGGTTGCTGCCAGTCAATCCGTTGTCGCCTGGTGAAGAGAGCGCAGAGACGGAGAGACGCGGGGGCGTGACATCAAACCTTGAACGGGGCAACGTTCAAAGAGTCAGGCTTATCTCCCTGCCTCAGGCCATTCTCCCGCACAGAGAGCAGCCAGGGCTGCATCAACATCACTCACGGGGATAGGAACACCGTGCTCGTCGACCGGGAGGGTTCCATCTCGGGCAATCAGAAACAGTCCATTCGCTGTTTTCTGGGTCCGCTCGTCAAAGAGTCCATACATGCGGTGAACCGGGCTGCTCGCAGGAATATTCAGATCAATGTCCGTCAACAGCGGAAACGGAAAGGGTTCTCCCCTTCTCTTCTCCGCTTCCTGATTCGCATAGATGGGAGCATCACTGATGGCCAGAGCTTCAATACCGGCTCGCCTGATCGCTGGAAAACATTCGATCAGCTTCTGAAGAGTGGGATCGTGTTCCGCTCCCAATGTGGCATCGAAGAACAGCAGCACAACGCGATGCCGACCGAGAAGTCTCTCGAACTTCACAACATGACGACGATGGTCGGCCACGTGAAATCGCGGCGCAAGCTGCCGTGGAACCAGAGTCCGACGAGGAG
>CALLWY010000066.1 GCA_938015865.1 uncultured Planctomicrobium sp. | reverse complement strand
GCGGGAGGAGTGTCAGCAACCCAACTACCATTCCGATCAGACCAAATCCGAGTCCCTGCCAGCCCTCTGTCCAGGTGCAGTACACCAGGCCGGAGAGAACCATGGGGAACGTGATCCAGTTCGGAACACGGAGTTGTTTGCCGTCAATATATGCTGCCACGATGAGGATCAGGCAGACCAGTTTGACGTGCCAGTTATCAATGAAGATCGCATGCCAGTCCATTTTTAATGACCTTTCGAGGGGGGAAAGCAAAGGTGTCTACAGGCTCTCTCCAGACCTGCCTTCAGAATTGATGAAATTCGCAGGACAGCGTACTGATGTGCAGCACAGTGGTCGTCAGGGTCATCTGTCTTCCCTGAAATCGAGCGGAAAGATGGCCCTTGCGAGCAATGTGACGCAACAATGTCATGACATTGTGGATGTCAACTGTCTTGATGCAGATGCTTCGGAAGTCCGATTCAGCTCCGCACACCCAATCCCGACAGCGGCATGAAAAACATCGCCACGCCTGAGACAAGGAAGGGGATTAACTCGAGACCAGGAAGCGATCCCAGATCAATCCAGAACGGCAACATCTCTGAAGTCCTCTAACAAAAAGCAAAACCCAAGGGGCACAGATCACAGGGGACCGCTCATTCAGCTGTCCGAATGAGCGGTCAGACCTGACAACACAGAGTCAGCCATAACGGCTGATCCGGGATTATGGAGTGGCCAGTTCGTTCGCGATTTTGTCGAATCGTGCGCTCGCGTTGGTTCCGACGGCACGAATCGCTGTCAGACAGACGATCACGATGAGGGCCAGCATCACGGCGTATTCAACCGCGGTTGGTCCATCTTCTGACTTCAGAAACTTCTTGACGCTCTGCAAAACGTTCTTCATGGGATGACTCTCTCTTGACAAAAGTTCGATCGGGCTCTCACCTCCGACCGACATTCAGGAGATCAGGTCGTCCATACAACCGGACTGACTCGCACCAGGATCTCCAGTACAAATGCCCGCGGGATCAGTTCTTGTCCCATCAGTTCTCCTCCGTGAATTGGAAGAACCGACACCGAAACCTAGCTTGGGTTTTGAGGGAGGCAAATTGGCTTGAGTAAATTTCCGCAAATTGTGCAAGTTGCCCTGACAGTTAAGAGATTCTACTGATATTTTTTGCAGCACTGGGCGTCGGCATGTCGGGCGTTGTCAGCGCAGCACGTTTCCCTCTGGAAACAGTCCCCGCACTCCTGTTGATTCAGAAAAACAGGCACGATGAGAGGTCGCGACAAGAGCCAGCACCAGCGGATCATGCCGTCGACTCAAGATGAATCAGCCAGGCGAATGAAGAGCAATTCGCCGCATGAACGGATTAGCCCACACAGATCAAACTGTGTTGAATTCACCGCGGCAATGACACCAAAGACAAACGCCGCATGGTTCCGAGGTCAGAGAACATTCCAGAACTTTGGGCGTCATTTGCGTCTGGAGTTTTTCAATAGCTCCACCAGCTTTAAAACACGACACCCATCGACTTTGCCGGGGCCATGATGACGCATTCCGCTGTGTTTGCGCCAGCGATCGGCCTTGTCATCGATGGACTCCATTGCCTCACCTCGCGGACCAAAAATTTCATACGTTACGATTGTATAAGATATGCCGTGAACAAAGGCGAAGCTGGTGTCAGAAGTCGACCTGCATTCGGGTCATGAAGATGTTTGTGTCGGACCGGATCGTATTCAAAATCGTTCCGGGATTGTTTGATCCGGACAAGGTTCCCGGGTCGGCAACCGAATGGATGTAGTTAAACACCACTTTGGTATAGGGGGTTGTGTACCAGTTCAGCCCCAGCGTGTAGTCCGTGATCCACCCGCCGTTGATCAGTGTCCCTCCCGACTTGTCGGTCAGGTTCAGATAAGAGAACCGTGCGGCAATCTCCCATGCTCCCCATCCCGGGTCGCAATTCCCTCGACAGAAAGTCAGACTCCGGCGCGGAATGACCCGGTCGATCGCTCCAGACTTTCGGTCATAGGGGCGATAGTCGTCCGTGAGGAACCACCCGATCTGCACATACGCCCCCGGCAGGACAGCGGTCCCCTCCTGAGTTGGAACATAAGTCGCACTCCCCGAGTGGGTCCGTGCATTGACGAAATTAATCATCGTTTCTGACTGGAGCGAAAATCGGTCTCGGACCCACAGCAATTCCGTCCCGATGACATTGAAGCAATCGACAGAGAGATTCCCGGTGGCCACAAAGAACGGGGTCCCGTTATGGACGCCGGCGATTCCCTGTCCACTGGTTCCTGAGTCTGCAGGATTCACTCCGACGAACGCTTCCGGCAGGGTGCGGAAATTGACAATGTGATTATTGGGAACGCTGAAATAATGGCCCAGCCCCACATGCAGATATTCGCGGCCATCGCAGTCATATTGCAGAAGATGGGTCACACGTTCTGCGGTCGCGTATCCACCACTCAGACTGATGGAACCGCCGAACTGATCCTGTCCCGCAGCGAAGATGGAAGCGGCATAGGTACTGTTCAGATCCTCGGAGTGGTCATAGATCCCCACCCCCAGATGGCGGAATGGGGTGAACGACTGAAAGAGAACAGACCGCTCCATAAACGTCGTGTATCGAAAACTGCTGACCACTTCGAGACTGAAGGGCTGCTTCCATTGTCCAACCCGAAAGTTTCCGACGAATGGAAGATTGGTTCGTTCGACATAGAGATCCGTAATCGCCGGACGTCCAAAGGCGCCAAAATCGACCTGCGCAAAGTAATTGATGTCTTCGCGGATCGAACCTTTCGCTGCCAGTCGAAACCGTCGGAAGTCGACCCCGTCAGAAAGGGGACCATAATCAGACCGGCTCGCCTCTGACTGACTGAACCATCCTGCATCCGCCTGAAATACCCCTGTGAGTGCAACGGTGGGATAGACTTTTTCCCCCGATCTTTGAAGCAGGTCATGGAAGGCCCGTTCCAGCGAGATAAGGCGGTCTTCCTGCCCCGTCACAACATTCGAGTCATTTGGGGAAGCAATCGGACTCATCTCAGCGACGATGGCCCGGACCTGCTCTTCGCTGACGACCGGGGGGGATTCATTCTCCTGAAACAGACGTTCTGCTTCTTCAGCAACCGCAGGCGGAAGTTTGCCCCGCTCGAGTAACTGGAGGCGGCTCCTCAGCGACTGATTGTCCGCCTCCAACCGTTCCAGACGCTCCTGAAGATGCCCCAGCAGCGCAGCGTCCACAACATCGCGATCCTCCGGGAATGCTGCCGCCGGAGAGAGCAGAAGACAGGACGTAACGAACAGTCCCCACAGAACCAGTTTCTGACCGAATTTCAAGTCGCGAGGGCTCATCCATGTTCCCCTGATACGAACTTGCAGGCAATCTCCCAACCCTGGTGGCGCTGCAATCAGCAGTGGTTGTCGAATTGCATCGACAGTTACGTCCATTCGCTGAATGATGGTTCCTGAATCTCACGATATTGTCATCGAGTCACCAGCCCTGCCGCGAATGAAACTCAGTGAGACCTCCTTACTGAGCCATGGGGTTCATGTCATCGGAAGCACGTCCCGAGCTGCCCATTGACATCCTTCGAAGTGCGATGAGGATGGCTTCGTCCAGCGGAAAAGACTACTCGATGACAAACGGAATCGATTCTGTCGCCTGTTTTCCGGAGAGTTCGTCGTAGAGGATCAACTTGACCAGATGTGGTCCACGCTGCAGCGTCGCGGGGAGATCCAGCCTGTAGCTGTGAAAGTAATCTGTTCTTAACGTGCGACACCGATCTTCTGTGGGATCAAAGGTCGTTCTGTCGACAAGTTGCTGCCCATCCTCGACCCGATAGATTTCAATCGTCGACCGGATTCGTGTCAGGAACTCTCCATTCTCTGATGGCACGCTTTTGAAGTTGCGAATCTCGCTATAGATCAAAACTCCCTGTCCGGGATGAAACTGGTCAACAGGGAAGGTCTCATAGTTACCAAACCCATTGATCTTCTGGCAGAACGTCAGATTCCGAATACGGAGGTTTGCTGACTGCTGCAGATGATAAGCGGCGGAGCGGAGCTGCGCGATCGTCTGGGTGGCACGCTCAGCGGGATCGCTTGTCCCGGCCTCTTCCAGATGCTCATACAACCCCTGAAAGATCGCCGTCCAGAATTCCTGTTCCTCTGCGGGGAGACCGGGAATCACCTGAAACGCTTTCTGCGGCTGATTGGCCACAAGATACAGCATGCGGAGTGCGATCTGCTTTCGCACCTCCTCCCGTTGAGAGGAGGTGCCTCCATTGGCGTTCGCGGAGACTTCCGCTTCCAGAAGAGAAATCAGTCGGGCGGTTTCATCTTCCCAGAGTGCCGCCCCCGGCGTTATTCGGGAGTTGGAATTGACGGCTGCCGCTGAAGGAGCAGCGACAGAAGCAGGCATCGCCTGCGGTATCGACGGTGACTCGTTCGCAGTAGAAGGCTCATTTTTTCCATTGAGAATTTGAGGAAGCCCAAACGGACTTCGTTCTGATTTCGCAGGCGGGGTGGGATGCTCATCGTTGTGCCCGGAGGACTGGGACCACAAACGTGTTGGATCAGCCAGCGATCGAATCCGCTGCTGCCACGCCTGACCGGCCCCAGATGCGTTGGAAGAACTCTCAGCCGTTGCGAGCGCGAGCTGCCGGGACTCTCCGGAAGCCTCTTCCTCTCCATTCTCAACATCGCTGTGACCCACGGTGACCACACGATCCCCATCTTCACTGGCAGCATTCTCCTGCTTTGCCTTCGCCAGCGATTCCGCATCACGTCGAATGGCCATCCGACGTTCCTTGAGCAGCCCAGCGACTTCAGGAGTTGGAACCGTCTGCAGGAAGGCCATCCACTCTTCACGTTCGGCCGGCGTTGCATCCCGAAGCTCTTCCAGAATGAGCATTCGGGTCGCGGGGTCGTGAGCCAGACCGACCGAGGACGTTTCAGTAGGCTCTTCGTTTTGTGCGATCAGTGGAGGACGATCTTCATCCGAATCTTCTTCGAACTTTTCCGACTTCGATTCCCGCTGAACCGGTTTGACAGGTCGCAAAAGAGCCCGTGAATACTCCAGGGGCGAGCGTACGGTCGCACAGCCCATGCTGAACGTCAGCATCAGCACAACGAATTGTCGTGCCCGGTGGGCCATGGCAGTTATCAATGGGGACGAAAGTCGCTCCGCTGAAAACAGATTCAGGATGGAGCGGAACTTGTTGAATTGGAAGGGGTTGATGATCACAAATGAGTGTTGGTGAAGGGATGGGGAATTTACGGAAGCCTTTGAGTTGCAACAAGATCAACATTCCCCAACGACGGAAACAACCATCATTTTTGCAGGATTGGCAGGAGCTTCGGCAAAAAACGACCGAACCAAAATCTCCGAGACCACCCCATCACAGCAATCACCCAAACTTTTTCACCTCAACAGAACAGGCCATCCACCCCATTTATCCCAGTGCTCGTCCTTCTTCGTTATCCTTCCGTCAGAGACCATCAGATGCGATTCTGATCCACGTCCATCGCGTTCGCCACGCAGCCATCGCGACGCAATAATTCCGGTCACCCATCAACACGTCCGCTCGACCGCGCGATTCAAGGAGCATTCCCATTTCCCGGCCTTCGCAACAACCCGCACTCTTCGAACTGACTCCCGAACCGGATCACTGGGAACAGGCGGCAGCGGAGGACCGGCTGGTGGCGGAAGTGGTGTTCAATCGCCCACTCGATACCGTTTACCACTATCAGGTCCCGGATCAGCTCCGGGAAATGATTGCCCCCGGTCAGCGTGTCATGGTTCCCTTTGGGCGAGGGGATCACAAAACTCTCGGATACTGTGTGGGAATCGGAACGGACCTTCCTGCCACCCGTCGACTCAAGCCTGTCCTTGAGATCCTGGATCGGGAACCATTGCTGTCCTCTTCGATGCTCGACCTCACCCGTTGGATCGGGGAGCATTATCTCTGCAGCTGGGGACAGGTTCTGGACAGTGTGATCCCGGCAGGGGTCAAAAAGCAGGCTGGCACGCGCGAGATTCTCAATTATCAGCTCGCAGAGGATTTTGATCCGCAAAAGAGCCGTCTCACACCCAAGCAACAAGCGATCATCGACGTTCTCATTCAAAGACAGGGACCTGTTCGAGTAGATGAACTGACGGAGCTGGCTGGCTGCGGGACTTCTCCCATTGATACGCTTCGAAAGAAGGGAATTCTGGTCCCGATCCGCAAGCGCAGCCATGTGACCGATGCCGAAATCGGCCCAGTCGACCCGCAACCGGATCTGAAGTTGAACCCGGAGCAGTCCGCCTGCCTGAATCGCATTCTGCAATCCTTACGATCCCAGAAACATGAGACGCTCCTCATGCTGGGAGTGACCGGAAGTGGGAAGACCGAAGTTTATATTCAGGCGATCCGCGAGGTGGTCAGCTATGGGAGGCAGGCCATCGTTCTGGTTCCCGAAATCAGCCTCACGCCACAAACGATTCGTCGGTTTCGGGCACGATTCGATTCGGTCTCAGTTCTTCACAGCCACCTTTCCGATGCTGAACGGCACTGGCACTGGCAACAGATCGCTGACGGAAAAGTGCAGGTGGTGGTCGGGGCCCGAAGCGCCGTCTTTGCTCCGGTCCCGCATCTGGGGCTGATTATCATCGATGAAGAACACGAATCGACGTTCAAGCAGCAGTCGACACCGCGCTACCACGCTCGGGAAGTCGCCCGGGAGCGAGCCCGTCGGCATTCGGTTCCTCTTCTCCTTGGGTCTGCGACTCCAACACTGGAATCACTCTTACGGGCCCAGAAGGGCGAGGATATCCTTCTGACACTCAGGAAGCGGGTCGAAAATCGCCCGTTGCCCCGTGTGGCACTGGTGGATACCCGTAACGATCCCTTCATTGCCAAGGGGCATTCCATCGGGCGGGCATTAGGGCAGGGGATACAACACGCCCTGCGGGATGAGGGACAGGTTATTCTGTTTCTCAATCTGCGAGGGTACTCGCCCGTCCTCTGGTGCCCGAAATGCCAGGCGATTCGATGCCCGGACTGTGACGTGACGCTCACATGGCATAAATCTGCCGGGAAGCTGATCTGTCACAGCTGCGAGTATTCGATTCCGACCCCGGTCTATTGCCCCAAGTGTGCCTCGCCGGGACTGCGCTATCTGGGGAGTGGAACCCAGCGTCTGGAAGCGGAGGTGAAGATCAAGTTTCCCGAGGCGCGACTCCTGAGAATGGACAGCGACACAATGAAGGCGCCCGGCAGCCATGATGCCGCCCTGGAACAGTTCCGTCAGGGTAAGATCGATATTTTGCTCGGAACACAGATGATCGCCAAAGGACTCGACTTCCCGAACGTCATTCTGGTCGGGGTCATCGACGCCGACACCTTGCTTCATCAACCGGATCTGAGATCCCCGGAACGGACATTTCAGCTGATCTCACAGGTGGCAGGGCGGACTGGTCGGGGGGAGCGGGAAGGACGCGTCCTGGTCCAGACGATGTCTCCCGACGAACCGGTGATTCGTTTTGCAGCTGCCCACGATTATGAGAAATTTGCACGATATGAACTGAAAAACCGTCAAATTCTGCACGCTCCGCCGTTTTCAACGATGGCGAGGATCATTCTGAGGTCGCTCGACGAGAAGACGGTGCAGGAAGAATCCCGTCGCATTGCGGCGATTTTACGGGAAGCGAGTGCGCGGACCGGTTCAGATGCACGAATTCTCGGGCCAGCTCCAGCAATCCTGACCCGTTTGCGGAAATTTTTTCGATACCACATACAACTCACCTCTCCCACACACGCTCAACTCCATGCTCTTTGGAGGGAAGCAACTCATCGTCTTGATGTCCACCCGGATGTCGAACTGACCATTGATGTTGATCCTCTGGACATGCGTTGAAAGGCGCCGTCGGAGACAGGTCCGGGAACTTGACCCTTTCCGAATCCGTGACCTAAACTGATCGGACTGATCAAGTCATTCCGCAATTCCTGATTCACGAACAACATCAGTATCAGTAAAGAGCAGCCGTTGCGAGCAATCATCAGCGATATCCATGGCAATCTGGAAGCCCTGGAAGCGGTGCTGGCCGATATCGACCAACAGGGGATTCAGCAAATCTACTGTCTGGGGGATATTATCGGTTACGGACCGAATCCGCGGGAATGCATCGATCTGGTGATGCGTCGCTGTGAAATCACAATTCTTGGCAACCACGATCAGGCGGCTCTCTTCGATCCGGAAGGTTTCAATGCCGGAGCCGAACGGGCAATCTTCTGGACCCGGCAGATGCTGGAAACCGGAGATCCAGTCAGCAATGAACGACGCTGGGAGTTTCTCGGCGATCTCCCCCGAATGAGACGGGAAGGCCCTTTTCTGTTTGTTCACGGCTCTGCCCGGAATCCACTGAATGAATACGTCTTCCCGGAAGACATCTACAACCAGCGGAAAATGGAACGTATTTTCGGGCTGGTGGACAAGTATTGCTTTCAGGGACACACCCACATCCCCGGGGTCTTTTCGGAAGATTACAATTTCCACACGCCGGAAGAGCTCGGATTCAAACTCGATCTGGGGGAACAGAAGGTCCTCGTTAACGTCGGGTCCGTCGGCCAGCCGCGAGACGGAGATCCGCGTCCCTCCTATGTCGTCGTCAAGGACAACACGGTCCACTTCCGCCGCGTTTCCTACGACTTCGAGAAGACGATTGCCAAGATTTACCCTATTCCCGAACTGGACAATTTCCTCGGCGACCGGTTGCGGGATGGTCGCTGACCCAGTCATCCTCGCGTGATTTGCCCCTGAGCACAGAAGGATGGGGAGTTTCGCTCCCGACGCAAAAGCAGGGGGGCTTGGGGTAGTCTTCTTCGGTCGGATGCGCGATAATCGTTGAAACGTGCTTCCCTGAATCCGAAAGAAGATCGACAATGGCCACCGAGACCAAAACCGAAATCGGCAGCTACTTTGTCTCCAATTATCCTCCCTATTCCCAGTGGAATCGTGAGGATGTTCCGCGCTTCTTTGAAGCCTTGGATGCTCCCCCGAAACGAAGCGTCCCGCTGGGGATGTATCTTCACATCCCGTTCTGCAGAAAACGCTGCAAATTCTGCTATTTCCGCGTCTACACCCAGCAGAATGCGGAAACGATCCGGAACTACGTCGAGACTCTCGACAAGGAAGTCCAGCTGCTGAAGGACCGTCCCTCGCTGCAAGGGCGTCCGCTGGAATTCGTATACTTTGGCGGAGGAACTCCTTCCTATCTCAGTTCGCGGCAACTTCTGATGCTGCGGGAGCACCTCAGCCGCTCTATTTCCTGGGATAACGCGAGAGAAGTTACGTTCGAATGCGAGCCGGGAACCCTCAGTCTCGAAAAAGTGCAAACGCTCAAAGAGATCGGGATCACCCGGGTCTCACTGGGGGTGGAAAACTTCAATGACACCATCCTTGAAGAAAATGGCCGTGCCCATCTTTCACCGGAAATCGATCGCGCTTACGGCTGGATTCAGCAGGTCGGATTTCCACAGGTCAACATCGACCTGATTGCGGGGATGATCGGAGAGACCGATGAGAACTGGCATCGATGCATCGATAAAGCCCTCAGCATGAAGCCGGATAACATCACGATCTATCCGATGGAACTCCCGTGGAATACCGTGATTTCGAAGGAAATGCTTGAGCATGGAATTGAATCCCCCGTCGCTGACTGGCCCACAAAGCGCCGGTGGATCAGCGAGGCATTCGATCGCTTTATTGCCGCCGGATATGAAATCTCCAGCGGAAACGAACTCGTCAAAAATTCGAAGACCGACCGGTTTGTCTACCGAGACAACCTGTTTCGCGGCAGCGACCTGCTGGCCGTTGGGGTTTCGTCCTTCGGCCAGCTTCAGGGGGTCCACTACCAGAATCACGACGAACTCGAAAAATACATGTCGCTGGTTCATTCGGGAGAACTTCCGGTCAAGCGAGGACTGGTTCCAACGCCCCGCCAGCGTCTGATCCGGGAATGGATTCTGCAGATGAAGGAAGGCCGGCTCTCAGCGGTCCCCTTCCGGGAGAAATTCGGAGAAGATCCGCTGGAGGTCTTTTCGGAAGCACTTACGAACCAGAGCAGGGCGGGATATCTCAACATCGAAGGGGATGAGGTTGTCCTGACCCGGAAAGGTTTGCTTCAGGTCGACAGTCTTTTGACCGAATACTTCGAAGAACAGTACCGCGAAGTCCGCTACACGTAACGAGCGGATGTCCGCACATCTCACATCGCTCCTCCGTCGGCCTTTCCCGGCGGAAGAGGCCACAGTTTCACACGTACACATTCGACAGGTTCATGGCTGAGCTAATTGACTATTGCCGACAGGTTGCCCGGCAGGCACGGGACGCGTCCCGGAAGCTGGCGACCGCCCGTGGAGAACAGAAGAACCAATGGCTTCGTGACTCTGCTGCTGCCATCCGTTCCCAGTCTGAGCGTTTGCTGGCCGCGAACGCGAAGGATCTGGAAAATGCTCCCAGCTACGGCCTGACGAATGCGGAAATCGACCGCCTGAAACTCGATTCCTCCGGGCTGGAAAAGATCGCCCGCGCCTTGGAAGAAGTTGCCCTGCTGCCAGACCCTGTTGGGGAGATCATTGGAAGCAATCCCCGTCCCAACGGCCTGCTGGTGACGCAGGTCCGCGTCCCGCTCGGGGTCGTCTTCTTCATCTACGAATCCCGTCCGAATGTGACCGCGGATGCAGCGGCTCTATGCGTGAAAAGCGGTAATGCCGTCATCCTCCGGGGTGGAAAAGAGGCTCTCCATAGCAATCTGGCATTCAACGAATTGCTGAAGGAAACACTTCTCAAAAATGGCCTTCCCGAACATGCTGTCCAGATGGTCGAGACAACCGACCGGGAAGCGGTCGGCCATTTCCTGAAGATGCCTGACTTCATCGATGTCACCATTCCGCGTGGTGGAAAGTCGCTGATTGAGCGGGTCACACGCGAGGCACTCATGCCGGTGATCAAGCACTTCGACGGGGTCTGTCATGTGTACATCGACAAGGATGCCGATCCCGAGATGGGACTCAACATTCTCATCAACAGCAAGACCCAGCGACTGGGGGTCTGTAATGCTGCGGAGTCGTTCCTTGTTCACTCAGCCATCATGGAACAGTTTCTCCCCAAAGCAGGCGAAGCCCTTCTGAGTCGGGGAGTGGAAATCCGGGGTGATGACCGAATTCGACAGTACATCCCACAGGCGATCCCGGCAACGGAAGACGACTATCGGACGGAATATCTCGATCGGAAGATCTCCGCCAAGGTCGTCGACAGTCTGGATGAGGCGATCGCCCACATCAATGAGTACGGCTCGCATCACACAGACGCCATCGTCACGCGAGACCTCCATGCTGCCCGGCGTTTTACTCAGGAAGTCGATTCCGCTGCTGTCATTGTGAATGCCAGCACCCGCTTCAATGACGGAGGGGAATTCGGACTGGGTGCGGAGATTGGAATCAGCACCGACAAGTTCCACGCCCGCGGCCCGTGCGGACTCAAGGAACTCACCAGCTACAAATATGTTGCCTGGGGAGACGGTCAGCTTCGTGGCTGATCAGCCGAGGTCCAGTCGCTGTCGCTGAACGGATCTCCGGGCGAAGTGAGTTGCTCGTCCCCCTGTTATAACCTTCGCTCTTTGAAGGGACTCAGGGAAAAACTCAGGCGGAATTCCTTCAGGAGAGGTCTTCAGAGATCCTGATGATCATCCCTGTGTGCGACGGCAAAAAATCGCCCGAAGTCAGTCGGGACTCGCTATTGGTCAACTCGAATGGGCAACAAGGGAGCGGAAGCGTGGTCGGGCAACGCTCGAAAAGTCGTGCGCAGAAGACTTTGCTGAAAATTGTTCGTACAATCACCCTTGTATCTGTTAAAATTCGATACGATAAAGAACGTGATGGCGCGCCTTGCGTGGGGCATCACTCCCGCCTTCGACTCCTTCCCCATTCGAATCGGTTCCCGCAATGCCGAACAATCTGAAATTGTTGCTGGGATTTGCTGCCCTGACTTTCTGCCTGACTGCGAACAGATCGCTTCAGGCGAACGAACAGGAAAAGTTCTTCGAATCGAAGATTCGCCCGCTTCTGGCCAAACATTGCTTTGAGTGTCACGGCGAAAAGAAACAGGAATCGTCCATTCGGCTGGACCGAAAGTCCCTTGTCTTTGGCAAGACTCCGCAAACAGATCTGGTCAAACCGGGAGACGTCGAGCAAAGCCGCCTCTGGCAGGTCATCAAATACGACGAACTCGATATCCAGATGCCCCCAGCCGGAGCCATGCCGGAAGAAGATCGCGAACTTCTGAAACACTGGATTCAGCAGGGGGCATACTGGCCGGATGATCCGGAACCAAGCACTCCGTTGAAAACCGGGATTCCCCGCAATGAGGATGGGTCGATCAATTATGTCGAAGCCGTTCAACAACACTGGGCCTATCGTCCGGTCGAGGATGTCCCGACACCGGAGCCGAAAGACCCATCAGTTTGTCGGAATGAGGTGGACCGCTTCGTCGCGGCCAGGTTAGAGGACGCCGGTCTTACGTTCAGCCCGCTGGCATCCCGTGAAACGATCATTCGCCGTTTGAAGATGGACCTGCACGGAATCCCCCCGACCTATGAGGAAGTGCAGGCCTTTGTTCAGGACACCGATCCTGCCGCGATTGAACATCTTGTCGACCGTCTCCTGGACAGCCCCCTTTATGGACAACGGTGGGGCCGCCACTGGCTGGATGTCGCACGCTATGCAGACACGAAGGGATATGTCTTCACAGACAACCGCTTCTATCCGTTTTCATACACCTACCGTGACTATGTCATTCAGGCATTCAATGAAGACAAGCCTTACAATGAATTCATCCGAGAGCAGCTGGCAGCCGATCAACTTGGCTTTCCGGAGAAAGATCCCCGTCTGGCGGCGCTCGGATTCCTGACGGTCGGCCCGCGATTTCTGAATCGAGAACCCGATATCATCGACGACCGCATCGATGTGGTGACCCGAGGACTGATGGGGATGACTGTCGCCTGTGCCCGGTGCCACGACCACAAATACGATCCGATTCCGACGACGGATTATTACTCTCTCTATGGAGTTTTCCAGAGCAGCTACGAGCCTCCGGAAGGCCCGCTGGTCGGTGAAGTCGATCTCGAGAACCCGGACGTTCAGGCATTTTTCGAAGAACGACGCAAGCGGGAACAGGCTGTTGAGGACTACATTTCCAAAACTCACGCTGAGTTGCTTCAGCGGGCCATGGATCAGATGGATGATCTGATTCCCGCAGCCGCCAAGTCCATGAAGCTGATCCCGGATGATACGGATCTTCAGCTCAAACACGGGAACCCGCGTGAGAAACTGGTTGAACACTGGAAAAAATTCATTGAACGTCGGCTCAATGAGAACGACCCGGTCATGTTGGCCTGGAAAAATCTGATGGAGGCGGGGGATGAAGTCCTGTCTCAACCCGGAAATGAACCTGTCCGCTTGCTTCTGGAGAACGAATCCGTTCCTACGCCGATTCGTGCGGAATTGGAATCAAATCCGCCGCGTTCCCGTCTGGAGGTGGCTCGCATGTATGCCCGAGTCTTCTCTGCTGTGCGTGGGGAATGGCTCGAACTTCAAAAGCAGGAACAGCCTCCAGAGGCGTTGGCCGACGACGGTCGCGAGAAGATTCGACAGGTGTTATTCGGGACCAGATCAGCAAGCGATGTCCCGGTCGCCGATCGCTCACCACTTTTTGAGCGAGACCAGTTCGACCGGATCAACGCACTGCGACGAAAGGTCAAGGAGTGGGACACAGAGAGTCCGCATGCCCCCCCGCGGGCGATGGCACTGCTGGATAAGGACAAGCCGGTCAAGCCGGTCGTCTTTGTCCGGGGAGATCCAAACCGTCGGGGTGATCCCGTTGAGCGGCAAGCTCCGCGCATCCTTGACCCGCACGAAGCCAAACCATTCACTCAGGGAAGCGGGCGCCTCGAACTGGCCGAAAAGATCGTCTCTCCCGACAACCCGCTGACCGCCCGTGTCCTGGTTAATCGGGTCTGGGGATGGCACTTTGGCACTCCGATTGTCCCCACGACCAGCGATTTCGGATCTCGATCCGAAGCCCCCAGCCACCCGGAACTGCTGGATCATCTGGCATGGCACTTCATGCACGAAGACAACTGGTCGCTGAAGGCACTGCACCGCCGGATTCTGTTGTCGATGACCTACCTTCAGGCAAGCGACGACCGCCCCGAGGCTCGCGCCGTCGATCCGGAAAATCGACTGCTCTGGCGTCAGAACCGGCAGCGTCTCGACTTTGAATCGATGAGAGACTCCATGCTGCAGGTGTCCGGTTTACTTGATCCTGCGCTGGGGGGCCGTTCGTTCAACGTGGAAGCCGCCGACAGCCCCCCGAGGCGAACCGTCTATGCCCAAATTGACCGGAACAATCTCCCCGGACTACTGCGGACGTTTGATTACCCGTCACCGGATTCTTCCAGCCCTGGCCGTCCGCTTACAAGCGTCCCGCAACAGGCACTCTTTGCCATGAACTCCGGGTTCGTGGCACGTATTGCGACGAAACTCGCAGAAGACGTTCGCAGTGCCCATTCTGACCTCCCACAGCAGGTTCAGACGCTGGTACAGCGAGTATACGCCCGAAATCCCGAGCCGCACGAAGCAGAGCTGATGCTGAGCTATCTGGAGTCGAATCCGCTCGAACATCTTGCACAGGCACTTTTGATGACCAACGAATTTCTGTTCGTCGATTGACCAGCTCCGTTACGATGAGAGTTGCAAACGAACACGGCCTTTTCCATTCCGCGATGAGACTGGTTTCCCAGCGATCCTCCGCGGGCAATCTTCGGAAATTCTCATGCCTTCTGAACTGAACGTCCTGCTCCTTTCCAAAGACCTGTTTTTTACCAGTCAATTGCATGGAGCGATCAAGCGAGCCGGCTTTCAGGGACGCACCTGTCTTTCCGTTGAGGGGTGTCTCAAGCAGCTGGAGAACACAAGCCCCCCGGCGATTATCGTCGATCTCCAGACTCCCGATCTCGACTTTTCAAAATTGCGTGCAGCAGCTGGCCCGGACTGCATCCTCATCGCCTATGGCCCTCATGTCCGGGAGGATCTGTTTGCAGCAGCCCATGCAGCGGGCGTCAACGCCATCCTCACTCGTGGTCAGGCGGTCACCCATGTCGAACAGATCCTCTCTCAACTTGCCGCGAAAGCAGAGTGAGCTTGGGCGGACTTGAATTTCCTCCACTTCGCATCAGTCTGAAATCTGCTTCAGGTTTGGGAGGAAGTACGTCACCAGACCAAAGAGCGGGAGGAAGCTGCAGACGTAGAAGACAAACTCAATCCCTTTCTGGTCTGCCAGCATCCCCAGAAGTGCCGATGCAATCCCGCTCACACCAAAGGCGAACCCGAAGAAGAGTCCCGCCACCATCCCGACTCGCCCCGGCATCAGTTCTTGTGCAAAGACCAGAATCGCGGAAAAGGCGGAGGCGAGAATTAACCCGATCACACACGAGAGGATGATGGTCCACTCCAGATTCACATAGGGCATCAGCAGCGAAAATGGAGCGACTCCCAGAATCGAAAACCAGATCACGACTTTTCGTCCAAACCGGTCCCCAATCGGTCCTCCGGCAAAAGTTCCAGCAGCCACAGCAGTGAGAAACGCAAACAGACAATACTGAGCATTGATCTCACTCAAGGCAAAACGCTTCATCAGATAGAACATGTAATAATTCGTGAGACTCACCAAGTAAAAATACTTGGAGATCACAAGGACCACGAGAACAACAATTGCCAACGCAACGGTCCGCGCCGGGAGTGTATGGCCCCGGTGAGTGAGCGTCTGACGGGTTCGTCGGAGATGTTCCAGCTTCGCCCGATACCAGAACCCAACCCGGGCCAGCAGAACGACCGTAAACGCAGCCAACAGGGCAAACCAGGCAATGGCGGGCTGACCACGAGGCGTGACGATGAGTGCGGCCAGCAGCGGTCCGAGCGCACTTCCAAAGTTTCCACCGACCTGAAAGAGCGACTGCGCAAACCCGTGTTTCCCTCCCGAGGCCATCCGTGCGATCCGCGAGGCTTCCGGATGAAACACAGAGGACCCCAGCCCAACCAGGGACGCAGCCACCAGAATGGCAGGGAAACTGTCCGCTCTGGAGAGCATGAGCAGCCCGATCAGAGTCGCCCCCATTCCAACCGAGAGAGAAAACGGCCGGGGTCTGCGGTCGGTGGTGTATCCCACAATCGGCTGAAGCAGCGAGGCCGTCAACTGAAATGTCAGCGTGATATAGCCAATCTGGGTATAGGTCAGCTGATAGGTCGCCTTCAGCAATGGGTAAAGGGCAACCAGAAGCGCCTGCAGAATGTCGTTAAACATATGCGAGGCGCTGATTGCCAAAAGAATCCCCATCGACGCCTTCTCGCGAACGTCAGCCAAGGGAGATCCGGCATTGCCTGCGGAACCATCCGCTTCAGAAGTTCCAACCGGAATTGCGGTTTCGAGGGAAGGAGCAGGGGGGAGAGCAGAAGAGGACGAAGAGGGATTCATCAATGGGTCACAGTCGGGAGAGATCCGGTGGGCGATCCTGTTCAGACGCGGGAGAGACACCACCAGACCTGAAAAGTTCGGGACAAAGCCGAAAGGCCTTCCCGACCAGATTTCACAGAAACATGTCACGAAAGTTCTCATTCTATGCCGGAGCCCCCCATCTGTGAACGAGGAATCCCGGTCTCCTCAGACCAAGTTCTCCAGTACGGAGCCTCAACGACGATGCTCTCCATTCCGGGACGAAATTACGGCTCGAATCCCCATTCCGGCATCAAAAAATGTTCACTAAAAGTTGCCGACGATGTCGACTTGCAATTCTCCTTTGAATCGCAAATACTTTGGTGACACCAGCAGCTGACCAGCTGACAAAGGTGATGCATCCGTAGCTCAATTGGATAGAGCATCGGTCTTCGGAACCGAGGGTTGGGGGTTCGAGCCCCTCCGGGTGCGCTTCTGAGATTCCTCGCCCGGCCATCGCGCCGGGCAATTTTATTGACTGATCTCCCTTTGTGCCCGATCTGGCATGGTCGGCGGGCTTAGTAGGAGCGATCATTGCGCTCGTCGGCTGGGAAATTCAGTCAAAGTGCCCGAAGGAATGAAGAGAGCCGGGCATGGTCTTCCCGCGTGCGGGGGAAATCTTTACGGTGAACCGTTTGTGCATGTCGGAGCGTTTATCTGATCCGGTGGTTTCAGGTCCGAGGACGGGTTCCAATGGCTCGCTCGCAGCCGTCCCCTCAAAAAACAGACGGACCGAAGGGAACCCCCATCAGCCCGTTATTTACCACTTCATTTTAACGTTCAAGCCCCAACTGCAGGTGTCCTGAACGCTCGTCCCTACTTTGTTGCGGTATTCTTTGCAGAAGCGGGATTGCTCCATAGCTCCTTAATGCGATCAACCGTTTCCGAGACAAGAACCTGTCCCCCTTCAGGGCCAATGGCATTGCTTTGCGGAATCGCACTATATCCTCCTCCGGCGGCGGCATTCGCTGTGGGGAGGTAGGTCCCAGACCCGCATAACTGGATGACAAACGTCTGCAGCGCAGGGCTGCGGGCCTTCATCTGGACTCCATAATCCGTAAAGAGTTCAAAGTCATTCGTTGCGATAGCAATGTCCCCCAATCGAATGACATGCAATTCCATCTCGAAATTTTCGACCTTTCCCGCCTGCTGGTCCTGATAGCGTTTGACCACTCGTTCATTCCAGGTCTTGCGGGTTGCCTGATTCGGATCTGTGATTGCGTCTGCAGCTGCTTGAGCAGCTTTTGCTTCCAGTGCAGTAATTTTCCGGGGAGGAAGCTGAATGGTCGAAACATGATGATCTAGAACGATTGAATCATGTCGGTCAGATTTGACCGCCTGATGAACCTCTTCCCACGCTGCGACAATTCTGCGGCCGAGATCTTCCAGAGCATCAATCCCGCGTAGCTTCTGCATCCGCAGTTCTGCCTCTTTCCGATACATCGGGCGGGGGGCCTGGTCTCCTGCAGCTCCGCACCAACCCAGAACGTGCAAATTCTCCCCGTGTTTTTCCTTAAGAATTTCACGCACAGGATGCCAGAAGTCGGCATTAACGGTTGACCTCCCTTCGACCACCTGTGAAGGACAGGAGACATTCACCGATGTGGCAATCAACTCATCCTTGTCGTTCCAGAAATAAAGGATCTCAACGCCGTGATCCGGGCTCCCTTCAATTTCGCGGAAGCTGGGATCATTCGTTTTTCCATACATCACGGCAGTCCCATTTTCGTAGACTGCGCGCCGATTGTGAGCAACGACAGCATATCCCAGCCCCCATGCAACCCGAGCAGGTTGCCGGTTCTTCCACGCTTCCTGAATCACGGTCGCCAGTTGCCCTAGCAGGAATTCACGATACTCGTCGGGATGCATGACTCCGGATTCGGGAATGTTGTAGGAACCTGCAACAAGCACTGGTCCAGTGTGAGTGTGAGTCGCGCTCAAAACAATCTTGGGAAGAACCTCATCCGGCAGGCTTCCTTTCAGTCGACTCCTCAAATCCGCATAGAGGCTGTTGCTCTCCCTTAATGAGACAAGATCACAGGCGACGAAAATCGCCTGATCAATCGACTCGTCATCTTTTCGTGTTTCCAGCGCAAGAGCGACAGCGAGACAGGGAGACTCAACTTTTTGCGAAATTCGGGTATGCATCTGCCCCGCAAGAGCGACCCGCTCGTCTGGGGTGATGGTGATTGAGGAGGCCCCTGCGTACAGCTTTCCCGGATGTTGAGAAGCAGCCAGTTCCGCTGTCCCAACAGATGAAGAAAGCAATGCCAATACAACAAGAATTCGGGGCAACAGGATCTCATTCGTGTTCAATGTCGTGCCCCCAATTGACGCTTCGAAACAGAAAGGTGACACGGGAATTCCGGGAGTGCATCTACGAACTCAATTGAGACACTCAGATCACCCGCAAGCTCTCCAAAACAACCGAAAAGATTCATCCAAAACGGCTGATATCTTCCGTTCGGATTGTGACAGCTTTGAATATCCCTTGCCACCCAACCGAACGAAAAGACTTCGATGAATATTGAGACACGGGAGTGCCTCCCCGGTGCGGAAATAACTCTCCGGGTAGGGCAGAGACAGTGAGGCAGAGACGAGGTTCAATTCTCAATTCAAGTGCCGTGGCATTCCCCGGTCACACAAGAAGCCCCAACCACTGAGCTGAACTCTGTTGACAGGGCGGCACAATGCCCGGCAGACAAAAGAAAAGAGCCTTGGAGCAAATGTCGCTCCAAGGCTCTCAAGATGCCGAAGGTGGGGGTCGAACCCACACGAGGGATTAACCTCACTGGATTTTGAATCCAGCGCGTCTGCCGATTCCGCCACTTCGGCTTGGCGCGACAGGGTAACGATTGACGTCGATTCGGGCAACTATCCCGGCTGGATTTTGGAGATGCGCCGGGGCCTCGTACGGGAAACCGCGTGCTGATTGCTTTCGTCTCGACGAAATTCTCCTCCTGCGCCGCGTTCGCAGCGCAGGAATACCCGCCAGATCCGGTCCTCGATCAGGAGGGGGACCTTGCCGTTTCTTTTTCCGGTCCGATCTTTCATCAATGCGCGGCTGCTGCCGGTTCCGGCGATGCGTCCTCCTTTTGTTGCGGCTCGAAGTCGAACCACCGGTAGATGGCGGGGAGAACGAGGAGCGTCAGAATGGTGCATGTGATGAGCCCGCCAATCACCACCGTTGCCAATGGTCGTTGCACCTCGGCTCCAGCGCTTCCCGAGACCGCCATGGGAATAAACCCGAGCGCTCCACAGGTTGCTGTCATGAACACTGGACGAAGCCGGTCCATCGCTCCAATGGTGACTGCGGAGAAGGGATCATGCCCTTGTTCCCGAAGATGTCGAACATGTTCGATCAACACCACGCCGTTCATCACGGCAATGCCGAACAGGGCAATGAAACCGACCCCTGCCGAGATGGAGAAGGGCATTCCACGCAGCCACAAGGCAAAGATGCCTCCGGTGGCTGCGATTGGCACGTTCAGGTAGATCAGCAGTGTCAGTTTCACCGAGCTGAAGGTGACGTAGAGGAGTGAAAAAATCAGAAAGAGGGCAACCGGGACCGCAATCATCAGACGGGCCGTTGCCTCCTGAAGATTCTGAAACTGACCACCCCATTCCAGTGAATACCCCTCGGGCAAGCGCACTTCCTTCGCAACAACTTCCTGTGCCTCGTTGACGAATCCCCCCAGGTCGCGACCCCGGACGTTGCACTGAATGAGCAGGCGTCTACGGATTCCGTGGCGACTGATCTCTGATGGTCCATCTTCCACTTGAATCTGTGCCAGCTGAGAAATCGGGATCTGGCGACCGAGTGGATCATCGATTTTCAGTCGCTTGATCTGTTCAATATCCTCTCTCCACTGGGGAGCGAGGCGCACCTGCATGGGAAACCGTCTCTGGCCTTCGAAGACTTCGCCGACCGGCTGCCCGCCGATCGTGTTAATTGCATTAAGGACGTCGCTGGAGTTAATTCCATAGCGTGAGATCGCCTCCCGATCGACAATGACCCGGAGATACGGCAATCCGCTGATCTGCTGCGCCTGAACATCCGCTGCACCGGGGACCTGACTGAGAACCCGGACGATCTTGTCCCCGAGTTCCTTCAGGAGATCGAGATCATCTCCATAAAGACTCAGACCGACATCGGACCGGACACCCGCCACTAACTCCTGCACGCGCAGCTCGATTGGTTGTGTGAAGCTGAAGGAGTTGCTGGGAACCGATTCTTCCAAGGCTGCCTGCATCTCCTGAATCAGCTGTTCCTTTGGCTTCTGGTGTCGCCCGCTGTGAGTCGGTTTCATGCGGATCAGGATATCCGTCTGATTGACCCCCATCGGGTCATTCGCGATTTCCGGGCGTCCGGTTTTGGAAATGACGCTTTCGACCTCCGGAAACTTCAACAACGTTCGTTCAATTGCTTTCGTCGCTTCAATGGAGTTCTCCAGCGAGACACTCGGGAGCCTGATGGCCTGAATAGCAAGATCCCCTTCGTCGAGTTTGGGAACGAATTCGACACCAAATCCCTTCGCAACGAACAGGCTGACCAGAAAGATCCCTGTTGCAGAGGCCATCATGAGCTTCGGATGCCCCATTGCGAACGACAGCAACGGTCGATATCCCCACTTCAGCCAGCGAACGAGGAATGTCTCACGAACCGAGACCGAGCGGGCCAGAAACAGGGAGGCCATGACTGGCATCACCGTCACCGACAGGATGAGCGCTCCCGTCAGGGCAGACATAAATGTAAACGCCATGGGGCGAAACATTTTTCCTTCCACCCCCTCCAGACTCAGGATAGGAAGAAAGACGATAATGACGATGATTCCCGCAAACAGAATTGGGGTGCCCACTTCCTGAGCTGACTCTTTAAAAACAGATTTTGGAATGCGCTTCCCCGGATGATCCTTCTGATAACGACTGGCCGATCGAATGGCATTTTCAATCATCACGACCGCCCCATCGACGATGACACCAAAGTCGACAGCCCCCAGACTCATCAGGTTGGCAGAGACTCCCGCCCACCTCATCGCGATGAGTGCACACATCGCGGAGAGGGGGATCGCTGCAGCAACAATCAGTCCTGCACGCACATCTCCCAGCAGGAGAAACAGCATCACAATCACCAGGACCACACCGACACTAATATTCTCGGCCACCGTATGAATCGTCTTCATGACGAGTTCGGTCCGGTCGTAGAACGTGTCGATCTCGACCCCTTCCGGGAGCGTCGCCTGAATTTGCCTGATCTTGGCTTTGACGTCGGCCACGACCTGTCGCGAATTCCCCCCCATGATCATCATGACCATTCCGGTCACCGCTTCACGGTCACCATCCCGGGTGACCGCCCCTTGCCGGAGCATTGGTGCGAACGTGACGTTAGCGACATCTGAAATCCGAATCGCGGTCCCGTCGTTACGATTTTCCAGAACAATGCGGCGAATATCATTCAGCGAATTCACCAGTCCTTCGCCGCGAATGACCCGCTGCTCCGCTCCGTGAATGATATATCCTCCGCCAGCGTTCCCGTTATTCTGTTCCAGAGCATTAAACACTGTATTTAAACTGATCCCGAAATGGAGCAGTTTGTCCGGGTCGATCTGAACTTCATAAGTCTTCAGTTCACCGCCAAATGTATTGACTTCAATGACCCCCGGAACGCTTCGGAGCTGGGAGGCAATCTGCCAGTCGAGAATCGTCCGCAGTTCCATCAGACTGAGGTGATATCCCGGCTTTGGGAGAACTTCGAACTGATAAATCTCGCTCATGCCAGTGGCAATGGGTCCCATCTGCGGGGTCCCGAGTCCTTCGGGGATACTCTCTCGTGCCTGCTGGAGTCGTTCATTAATCAGATTGCGTGCCCAGTAAATATCCGTGTCGTCCTCAAATGCGACCGTGACAGCGGAAAGGCCGAAGCGGCTGATCGATCGAATCTCGGTCACCTTCGGCAGCCCGCTCATTGCATTCTCCACAGGGAATGTAATGAACTGCTCGACTTCAACAGGTCCCAAAGTGGGGGAGGTGGTCAGGATCTGCACCTGAACGTTCGTCAGATCAGGAACTGCATCCAGCGGAAGGGATGACGCCGAATAAAAGCCACCCCCCATCAAAATGATGGCCAGCAGTACGACAATAAAGCGGTTATCCAGCGACCAGTTAATAATATGATTGACCATAAGTCCAATCCTGAATGCCAGCCAGTTTGGAAGCGATCACCGGGAAGAAACCAAATCCCGTCCGAATGCGTGCGTACGAGACTTACTCTTCAAGCAGATCGGCCAGCATTTTCGACTTCAGTGCAAATCCCCCCTGAGAAACAACCCGATCCTGAGCCGTGACTCCGGAAAGGATCTCAACCGAATCCCGATTCCGACGTCCGACCGTGACATCCTTTCTCTGGAACATTTCCTCATCGGTCTGAACGAAAACAAACGGTTTCCCTTCATGATCGAGGATCGCCGAAGCGGGGACCTGCAGGACTTCCGTGGACTCAAGTTGAGGAAGTTTTAATGTGATAAACATTCCCGGCTTTAAAAGCCCTTCGGGATTCTCGGCAACCGCACGCAGGGCAATTGTCCTTGTCGCCTCCTGTACGACGTCCCCGGTATAGAAGATCCTTGCGGTCAGCGTTTTTCGGGGGAACGAGTTACTGGAGATTTCGACTGTCTTGTCGGCCAGCTGCTCGAGAATCGGAAGCTGTGATTCGTAAATATCTCCAGTAATCCAGACGGTAGAGAGATCGGCAATTGTGAGGATCTGCTGCTCCGGCCCCACCCGCTCCATCATCACGACATCCTTCGAGATCACCGTGCCATCAAAAGGAGCAGTGATCACATAATGGGCCAGTGAGTCGTCGTCTTTGAGTGGATCAATCGTTTTCAGTTCTTCGTTCGTATACCCGAGAATCCGAAGGTTCGCCTCCGCAACCGTGACGCTGGCCCGTGCTTCCTCAACAGCCTGTTCGGAGAGCTGAATCGCCTGACGGACATCCTGAGAAACCTGTTCGAGCATCGATTCCAGAACGGCCTTGGCAGCATCGCGATCCGACTGTGCCTCCACCACCTGTCTTCCGGCAACCGCACCATCCTTGGAAAGCGGGGCCAGGCGTTCCAGATGGATTCGCGCCCGGTACAACGTGACGTAAGCTGTCATGAGCTGCTCGCGAAAGTTCCCCATCGGCCGGTCCTTGAACTTTCGTTCGATCTCGTCGATCTCAGCCCCCGACCTCATGTCGGCAATGAGTGCCAGCGTGTTGGTCCCGACATTCTTCGTCCATTCATTTTTCGCTTCCGCAAAGGAGAGTCGGAGTCGGTCTTGAAAGAGCTGGAGCATGCGTTGACCGACCTCCTTACTCTGAATCACAACCAGTGGAGCCCCTTTCTGAACTCGCTGACCGAGTTGCACATGGACCTCCTCAACCCGACCATCGACGAGAGGAAAAACATGAGCCAGTCGTTCTTCGTTGAGAGCGACCTTACCGGTCAGCTGAATTTCCTCTGATAGCGGTTCACTTCGAACCGGGGAAATCACAATTCCGGCAGCCGCCCAGAGCTTTTTGGGGAACTCGATCGGTTCGAGGAATGAACCTTCCGAATCCGTCTGCTGAGCACTGGGTCCGGCTTCATAAGCCGTTTCCTTCGCCGAGACGTGCGAATCTGCATGGTCAGTCGCTGGATGTCGATTGTTGAAATTGATGGCGAACGCGATTGCCCCCAGCAACAACACCGCAAGCCCACAGACCGTTAACGTATTCAAGGACCGGCGTGACACCATGTCTCTCTCCAATGACATTGACAGAACAGGTCCGTTTGCCAGATGCAGTTTTTGAGCAAACGGGTCTCAGGAACAGCAGAAAAACCGGGACGTCAGCAGGTCCCAATCAGGCGATCCGAAGAGAGTTTCCCCGCGGGATCACAATGGACAGCGCAGCCCGGTTCGGGCATGGAGAAGCAATGCGCTCAGCAAACAATCCGACAAAGGACGTAGAACGAAGCGGGTTCTCTATCAGCAATCAAGCGACTTCCTCGCCGATTTTCATTCGGCGCATTTCCCAGATCGAGGGTCGACCAACTGGAGGAAGTCCAGTCAGGTATAAGAAACCTGTCTCCAGAGACATCACTTTCCCATTGCGATGACCCCACTCTCGCCCGGTCCAGCGGGTTGGGAAGTTGTCTCTGGTGGTTGTCGTCTTGATCGGAGGAGGTCTGGAAAATCTCCCACGGCAATGAACAGTGCCAATGCCAGCCAAGCTGCCAGGAGCTGGCCCCCTCACAATGGAACTTCGCGATATGGTCCGCCAGGCCCTCCCGGACCTGCTGATGAGAATGCCCCCAGAGAATCGGCCCCTGCCACAATGATGCCATCAACATCAGTCGGAAAACGACTGACGAAAGAAGCTCGTTGCACAGGAAGGGGACGGACAAGGCAAAACCTCAATTCAAAGCGATGTCAAATCGATCGTAGGCAACATTCCGAACGAGAGTCAACTGACCCGAAGCACTCGCCCTTCGACGAGGGGGAATCGGGAACGCATTGGGGGAGGAGAGACCTCACAGAAGACTGGGGCCTCCCTCAGGAAATCTCAGGGAGGGACTATCACCGTACGGAAGTGAGCGTTCTCAGTGCCGACGACAGGGGCAGAGAGATCTCGACACGAGCCAAGGAGTGCAGGGGATCCGCAGTGCTCTGAAGCAGATGTATTAGGGAGCCCATGACACTCAGAGTCATTTACGTTTCTGCTTCTCAGGAGGAGAGCTGCTGCGCAGGATCTTTTCCATTGGACGTCCTTTTGCCAGCTCATCCACAAGTTTGTCCAGATAGCGAGCCCGTTGTGTTAGCGGGTTTTCAATTTCCTCGACACAGTATCCGCAAATCACTCCCGTAATCAGACTGGCATTCGGATTCAGTTTTGCCTCGGCGAAAAACTGCTCGAACGTTGCTTTCTTCTCGATCTGTTTCTGGATCTCCTTTTCATCAAATCCCGTCAGCCATTTGATCACCTGATGGAGTTCTTCCGGCGTGCGTCCCTTCTTTTCGACCTTGGCGACGTAGTGGGGATAGACCGATGCAAACGTCATCTTCGCGATACGCTCGTCATGAGCTGAAGGTGTTTTCATCTGCTGATTTTCCCTTTTCTGTTAGATCACCGGAATCACAAAGCACGATGACAGACCGAAAGCGATGTCTATCCGGTTCAGGCAAACGCTTCCCGAGTCCGGTTCAGGACGGGGGAATCACGATCGCCCGTCCCTTTGAGGTTAAAGACAGAGAGAGCGAGAAACAGCTCGCGCCACTGCTCACTTACATGCGGAACATCCTCCAGAACGGCCGAGCTGAACTTGTAATCATGGGAGTCGCGTCCTTTGAGGAAAATCAGTCGACGGGCAGCAGCCATGAATTCTTCCGGCTGACCTCCTGACGCCAGATAAGCGCGAGTCTGCCCGAACGCCCGCATTTTGTCTGCAGAGACTGATGTGAAGATCTCCTCAAGAGACTGCCCCTCTGCGGGAGTCTGCCCGGGTGTTCTAATGGCATCGATTGTCTCAGGTCTGAGCTGACCACGCCGGGATGCTGCGTCGCGGAACATCGTATTGAATGAGCAGGCCTGCAGAAGAAGCCGCTGCCGAAGGGTGCGGTCCTGAACATTCCGCCAGACATAATTCATTGCGTTGGCAGTCGTCAGTCCATGCAAGCCGACAATCCCCGGCTGACGCATCAGAAGCTCTCCCGAACCGACGAAGACCGCATCCCAGACCGACTGCGGGGAAATCCCTCGCTGAATCATCTCCGCAGCGGACCGGGCCGCTGCTTGAGGATTTTCCGACCGGAACTGCGACACCAGTTCCTGCGTTGCCTGTGGATCAATCGAGCCGTTCTCCCAGTCCTCTGGCCATTCCTTTGAAACAAGCTCGGCATTCTGCCGCCAGGGGCGATCCTCCGGCAGGTCCTGCTCCGCCGGATTCCGACTCCCTTCAGAGTTCAGAAGGGCAAACGCAAGCGACCTTAAAATCGGCTCGGAATAGTCCCAGCCAATCACCTGAAGCGTCCGCCAGCTGTTGGCCAGGTAGATCACCTTATGTCCAATTGAGCGGAAGTCTCGTGCAGCAAACTGGGCAAACAGGTTGAAGATCTCTGTGGCCCCTGCAGTGCGGGCCAGCCCCGCCACCGCTGCATCTGCCTGTTCCACATCCCAACGTTCCATCGCATCGATAAATAATTTCCGGGCCTGAGAGGCCGGAGGGACTCGTGACTCATTGACCGGCGACATCTTCCATCCGGTCTTTTGTGCCTCATCGGCCTGAGCCCCCTTGAAATAGTCCAGTGCCCAGAAAATCGGAAGCCAGCGGTCCTCATCCGGTCCATTCAGACTAGCCAGATGACAGCTGTTCACACACAACACGCAATGAAACTTGAACCCCACGGATGGACGGGGCTGCACATTCCGAATCCCTGCCAGTAACAACGCGGCAAGAACCTGCTGATAGGACGTTCCCAACCGAATCCGGGCAGCCACCTTTTCCAGAACTTGTGCACGCGGTGTCTCTTCGATCAGCTGCACGAGTGGTTCAATCTCGGGATCGAACCGAACCATCCCCGGAGACAGAGCCACTTCCGCTGCCGTCAACCGCGGAAGATTCTTCAGGAATGCAAATGGTCCACTCATCGCCAGAAGCCCTCCTGCTGTGGACGCCGCCAGAAACGATCGTCGACTCGGTTGCATGGTCATAAGATTCACCTCTCGTCTGAAGACCCGCAGGGATTCCAGTCAGGATTGAAGTCATCATACCAGAATTCGACCAGTCGGATGACATTTCTTTTGCATACTTGCCTTCACGTTGCATTGTGATTCAAAAGGAAGTGGCCTCTCTCACGAAATCGTCTACCATGTGGCAAGGGTGTATCGCTCGCTTGCTGCCTGATTCATCACATCATCGATCCACGAGAAGGAGCTTCCGATGTCGGAGCAGGACGACTGGAACGAACGCTACCGGGATGGTGACCTCCCCTGGGATACAGGGCGTCCCTCTTCGGAACTTCAGCGCGTGCTGAGCGAACAGAACATCGCCCCGTGTCGGTCACTGGATATCGGTTGCGGGACCGGAACAAATAGCGTCTGGCTGGCGTCGCAGGGCTTTGATGTGACCGGAATTGATCTCGCACCGTTGGCGATTGAACGGGCACAACAGCGGGCGAAGGAAGCAGGGGTTCCTGCCCATTTCGCTGTTGCCGATGTGCTTCAACTTCCCGATCTGGGAGCCCCGTTTGAATTCTTCTTTGATCGGGGCTGTTATCACGCAGTTCGCAGGAACGGTTCGAAGAGCTACGCTCCTGCGGTCGCACGACACTTAGCCCCCGGAGCACGCGGACTTATCCTCACAGGGAATGCGCGCGAGCCTCATGAACCGGGACCACCAGTTGTGTCTGAAGAGGAGATCCGGAATGAACTCGGCGATTTATTTCAGATTCTCGAACTGAAAGAGTTCCGATTTGATGAAGCGCCCGGTGTTCCAGTTCGTTTCCTTGGCTGGTCCTGTCTGGTCCAGAAACGCTGATCGCCGGCTGACAATTTATGAACATTGCGATGATTCACATTGTGAATCTGTTCGAGCGCGCACGTCGACCTCGAATAGAACTAAAGACCAAGGCTCGCTCTATTCGCTTCCGGGAAGACTTTCAGCTCAGATGAGATTATGACCAGAACGACTCATGAGTCGTGAGACACCACCAATGAATAACACGATCGTGCGAACCATTACCCCTCAACAACTCAATGAACTCAAATCATCCGGTCAGGAGGTGCTCCTGATCGATGTTCGCACTCCGATTGAGTTTCAGGAAGTCCATGTCGAGTTCGCCCGGAATATTCCACTGAATCGACTGGAGACCGATGCAGTTCTTTCCAAGCAGGCCGATCCCGAACGTCCCATTTATTTCATCTGTCGTTCTGGAAGCCGGGGGAGGCAGGCGTG
>CALLWY010000065.1 GCA_938015865.1 uncultured Planctomicrobium sp. | reverse complement strand
TTCTTCGCTACTGGAGTCCGTGGCCCAATGCAGCGCAATTTGGAGCATGGTGGATGCGGGGGGGGCTGGCGCTCTACACGATTCCCATCTTTCTGCTGGCCGTCTGGGGGATTACGATCCTGGTCAGGCGTTCAGGAGGCGCGCATGGTTCTGGTGATGCCGGACTCCTCTCGTCGAAAATCTGGTCTGTAGCAATTCTGGCTGGTCCGGTATTGTATTTTGCTGTGATCCACATGTTTTTTGTCAGCTCGCTTCGGTATCGGCTCCCTGCGGAATATCCCTTGCTGATTCCTGCAGCATTCGGGCTTCTCCAGTGGAGGGCTCGCGGCAAAACAACGACGTAGATCCAGATCCCACGCCCGGGCGGCAGCTGTGATGGAATCGCAGTGATGACATGGAAAGGAATCCGGAACACTCTTCGCTGGATGGTCCTTCTGGCAATGCTGGGAGTGATCGCAGCGGGGGGCTTTGCTGCGCGCTGGTGGGCAGCAAAGGATGCTCTGGTTGCCGATCTGATCCGGACTCGACTTCAGGAAGCGCTCCCGGAATGTCTTGTCGATTTTGAAACAACCCGCTTTGTCGACACCGGGCATCTGGAACTGACTCATTTGCTGATCCGGTCCCGCGCCACTCAGCAGGAACTTTTGCGAGTTCCCCGGATTGTCTTTTCGATCCAGACGGAAATCCTGCGGGACTACCGACGACTGGCCATTCGCGACATTACATTGCAGTCTCCTGAAGTCACCCTTCTCAAGGGAACGGACCAGAGATGGAACTGGGAAGAGGTCCGACTGGTCGTCCCCGCTTCAGCGAGTTCACCCAGTTGGGTCGTGAAGAATGGAACGGTTCGGATCGGGTGTAGTTCGCCAGCAGATGGGCAAATACGAACCATTCAGCTTCAGGGGATTCATCTCGGGCTTCATCCTGAGTCGTTCAAGCGGTACGCCATTGAGGCGGTCAGCATGTCTGATGCACTCGGTCCTATTCAGGTGAGTGGGGTTCTGGACAGCAATACAGGGGAGTGGAAGCTGCGGGGAGTTGCCGGAGAAGTCCACCTCAGTGATTCCCTCCTGGAACTGGCTGGCCGCTTCAGTCCGAGGGTTCAGGAACAGCTGATTCAAATCCAGAAATCGAACCGGGAGTTACTGGCGCAGTCTCAGCAAAACCTCGTTCAGGCACAGATCATTGCATCGGAACCGGTTCCCCCTTCCCGGTCTCAGGATCAGTTGGGGGCATCCCTCGTGCGGGCGGATGTCGCTATCCAGTTTGAACTGGGGCAGACCGAAAAAGGGGCAAGACTGTATTACGATGTGAATGGCTCAGTCGACCATGGCCACATCTCGGAACAGCTGTTGCCGATTCCCCTGTACGACTTGCAGGGACGATTCCGTTTCACCCCTGATCGGCTGGAAATTCGCGGGATGAAGGCGGCCAATGGAGCCAGCACACTGCTGGTGGACGGGGCAGCCACCCGAAAGGTCAATGGATGGTCCAATTCCTTTCAGGTTCGAGCCACCCAGCTCCATTTTGACAAACGGGTCCGGGGATTCCTCTGGGGCCAGCTTGCCAAAGTTTTCGACCTGCTAAATCCGTCCGGGACATTTGATGTTGATATCAATCTGGCTCAGGAACCGGGACAGCGGATGTCTTATGCCATCAATACGTTCAAGGTGATCGATTGCCGGGGAGTCTGCGATGAGTTCCGGTATCCGGTCGAGCAGGTGAACGGGAGTGTCCGGCAGGAAGGAAGCGCGTTCGTCCTTGAGATGAGCGGTGTTGCGAATGGCCGCCCGATTCAGCTCGACGGACGAATCGATCTGACCAATCGCGATCGGGATATTGATCTGAAGATTTATCTGACCGATTTCCCGTACGACCAGAATATTCGTGCAGCGCTTCAGAAGCCGGAACAACAGACGATTGCAACGATTCTCGACTCGCTCTCCTTAACCGGGACGATTCGTACCGGAACCGTGAATATTGTTCGCGGCGGAGTGACAGGCGGAAAGGTCATGGTCTGTCTGTCGGGAGAACTTCAGGATGGGGCAATGAAATATGCCCTGTTCCCTTATGAAATTACAAACCTCAGCGGCAAGCTGAATTTTAATCCATTACAACGAAACACCTGGATGTTCACCGACGTTCAGGGGCAACATGGCGAGACAAAAGTGACCGGGCAGGGGTTCTTCGATCTTGAAAATGGTCCGGGAGAACTCGCTCTGGAGATGACCGTTCTGCAAGCCCCGCTGGATCAGGATCTTGAGAAGGCATCGATCACCGCCAGCCCCGAACTGGCGACTGTCTGGAGTGACTTCCACATTCGGGGAGCCGTCGACATCGACAAGGTCGCCGTTCACTGGACGGAAGAAGAGGGCTGCGATGTGCGGCTGGAAGGGATTCACTGGAACCACGGTCACTTTCAGGCAAAGGCTCTCCCGTATCAGTGGAACAATGTCTCCGGGACGCTGACCTGGAAAGACAAACGGCTCACCATTCACTCCCTGCATGGGGATCATGATGGCACCTATCTGTTGATCGATGGATCGATCCCGGACTCCGCGTTCATCGAAATTGAACCGGGACCGGGTGTTGCGTGGCGGATGTATATGGATGAGCGCATCCTGCACATCATCAAACTCAAGCCGGATGATGAACTCCGCCGGGCTGTTCCCCCTGTTGTGGCAGATGTTTTGAAAGCAGTGAATCTGCAGGGGACGGTCGACCTCAGTATCGGGATGGAGTTGAAGGGGTGGGTCAGTGATCGCAACCTCATCACCGCCTCCTGGTCGACGCTCGCTGCGCTGAAGGAAAATACGCTCTTCGCCGGTGTCCAGTTGAATGATGTGACGGGCAACATTGTCCATCGCGGGAGCTGGGATGGAAAAAACCTGTGGATGGAGGGGTATTGCGAGCTCGACAAGCTCAATGCGCTGGAACTCTCCTTCCGAAAGGCTCGTGGTCCATTTCAGCTGAAAGACGGACGATTGACCTTGGGAACGCCTCGGCTCTCGGGGAATCCCCCCGCCCATCATCGCGGGAATCCGTATCATCAGGAACAGCTCCGGGCGGACATGTACAGCGGGCAGATCGGGCTGGATGTCGATATCACAACGGCAATGAGCATTGCCAACATGCTCTATCAGATTGAAATCAATGTGAATAATGCCGAGCTGGGAGAATGGGCTCAGGAACATGGCTTCAACAGCGAGAAGCTCATGGGGAAAGTCAACGCTGTGTTGCAGGCATCCGGGAAAGGGGCGTCCACGCAATACACCACCGGTCAGGGATGGGTCCAGATTACCCCGGCAGCTCTGCTGGAAGCTCCGGTGTTTGCCCAGATCTTCAATGTGCTGAGCTTCCGTCCGACCCGCCCGAATGATGCGATGTTCAAATACGCTTACGGCGATTTCACAATTCACGACAACGTCTTCGATTTCAGCAAGATCGAACTCTGGGGAGATGCGATCAGTCTGGTCGGGCAGGGGACAGTCGGTTTTGCCGGGGACCGGTATTCTGCGCTGAACCTTGATTTCTACTCCATGGCCAACAACCGCGTGCCGTTCTTTGGTCCTCTGGTGAAAGCGGTCAGTGATCGATGGATTCGTGTGCAGGTCTTTGGAACAACATCCCAGCCAATCGCCCGGATTCAGAACCGGATTCCCTACCTGAACGACGCCTTTGCGGGATTCATGCAGGCACTGGAGAGCGGACAGACCCAGCGAAGTCCTCCGCGCCCCGTAACCCGCTGACGCCCCTTGCCCACTGACAGACAATCTGTATGGGTGCCGGACGGAATGGCTGTTCTCAGGGAAGTGTGAGTCTGTCGATCTCCCTTCCATTCAAACCAGCGCTGGGGATTGGACAACGTGTGCAGAATGTCTGAGACTGTGTGAGCTGCGCGTGGTTCCCGTCGGAACGCTTCTGTCAGATCTGCAAATCTGATCTGGGAGGGACCTGCACTCCGCAAACGGTGACGTTCGGGCAGCGTCGTTTCTGCACTGATAATTCCCCGGTCGTCTTCTGACAGAAAGCCGGATGATGAGTTCCGATTCTCCAGACAACCCAGCTGATTCTGCGGGACGATCGCGTGAACGCCTCCCCGGACGGAGGACGACGATCCTCATTCTGCTACTCACCTATGTCGGGACGGCCTATCTCATCATGCCGGAAGTGTGGCATGAGTGCGCACGCAGGCATCCGTCGCTGGCCAATGTCCCCGGGGTGACTCAGACCCGGTCTGGAATTCATGGGGACCCGCTTAACGTTGCTCTGGTCGGAACCGAAAAGCAGCTGATTCAGATCATGATCCGTGCCGGCTGGTATCCCGCTGATCCGATTACGCTTCGCAGTTCACTTCGGATCGCTGCCGACACCGTTTTTCGTCGGGAATATGTCAATGCCCCCGTCAGTTCGCTGTATCTGTTCGGTCGCAAGGAGGATCTCGCCTTTGAGCAGCCTGTCGGGCGGGATCCAAAGAAGCGGCATCATGTCCGCTTCTGGCAGGCACCGGGCCGGGAGTTCGACGGGCGCCCCCTCTGGCTGGGAGCAGCAACGTTTGATGAGCGCGTCGGATTCAGCCACACGACCGGGCAGATCACGCATCATATTTCCGGAAACATTGATGCAGAACGGGACCACCTGATGGAGACTCTCGAGGCCACCGGGGACCTGATTGATGTGAGCACGGAAGTCGGATTTCATAAAATTCGTCAGGGGCGCAACGGAGGGGGAGACCGCTGGTGGACCGATGGCAACCTGCGGGTTGGGGTGATCAACCCGAATCTAAGCGGTCCGAACTGAGCGTTATGGTTGAATTGAACAACCGAGGGCCATCGGGGCCGACTTCGACAGCCCGTCGTCAGGAGCATCCTTGCTGATTCCGGGTGCTCCTGCTGAAATGTATCTGCCAGAGCAGTCTGACAGGAGGAATTCCATCAGGGGATTCTGTTGGGTTTGAGTCCCGCGAGGGGTCTCTTCGACGATTGAAATCAGAGGAGCAGGCCGAAGTCACAGCACCGGCCAGGAGGACGGATGTCAGCCATCACGAGGATGCGGAAAGAAGATCTTCCCCCGGGGGAGGTCCTTTGTTCCTACTGCACCGCCAAGTGCTGCCGGTATTTTGCCTTCCCGATCGATACCCCGAAGAATCGCCGGGACTTCAGCTACCTGAGATGGTTCATGCTTCATGGCCGTGTCGGTGTCTTCGTCGAAGATGGGGTCTGGTATCTGATGGTGTTCGCCGACTGCAAGCACCTGCGGGAAGATCATCTCTGCGGTATTTATGAGGATCGTCCGGATATCTGCCGAGCGTACTCCACTGACAATTGCGAGTACGACGACGATGCTGTTTATGACAAGTACTTCGAGACCCCCGAGCAGCTCTGGGAATATGCTCAGGCCCTCTTGCCGCCGGAGAAGCCACATCGGTTTTCTACCCGCCCTGTCGCAGCCAATTCTGTTTCGCTGCCGGTGATCGCCTGAACCTGACTGCTCTGTTCCTGTCCAGACTCATAATTGTTGATATTACTTATCCGGAAGTGGTCCCGTGTCGAATGAACTGATCAAGCCCCAGACCCTCAAAGGTTTTCGCGATTTCATGCCGGATGCCATGATGGCCCGCGAACACCTCATGGAGATTGCACGTCGCGTCTACCGCAGCTACGGGTTTCAGCCGATTGATACCCCGGCGCTGGAATACGCCGAAATCCTGCTGGGAAAGGGAGGAGATGAATCGGACAAGCAGCTGTTCCGGTTTATCGATCAGGGGGACCGGGATGTGGCGATGCGGTTCGATTTGACCGTGCCGTTTGCCCGCTTTGCAGCACAGAACATCGGCGTCCTTGGAACCCCCTTCAAGCGCTACCACATCGGGACTGTCTGGCGTGCAGAAAAGCCGCAGAAGGGGCGGTTCCGGGAGTTCATGCAGTGTGACTTCGATACCATCGGCACGGAGGCGAATGCCTCGGACATCGAAACCCTGATGGTCATTCACGACCTGATGGAGGCCCTGGGATTCGAGGACTTCACCATTCGGGTCAATCACCGTCAGTTGCTGAACGGGGTGCTGGAAAAGTTCGGATTGCTGGAACAGTCCGTCCGCGTCCTCCGTGCTCTCGACAAGCTCCCGAAGATCGGGCGCGCCAAAGTGATTGAAGAAATGACCTCTCTGGTGGGACTGGAAGAGGGGGTGGCGAATCAGGTCCTCGACTTTGCAGCCTTGTCCGGGACACCCGATGAAATCCTGACCCGCGTGGAAGCCATCCTTGATGGAAATCAGCGCGGTCTGGAAGGGGTTGCGAAACTTCGCGAACTCTTCCATGTCTGCCAGGTGGCGGGAATTCCATCCCAGCGGGTGGCTCTGGATGTCTCCATCGCCCGCGGGCTCGATTACTACACCGGAATGATCTACGAAACGTTCCTCGGCGATCTCCCCGGCATCGGCAGCGTCTGTTCCGGGGGTCGCTACGACAATCTGGCCGGGCTGTTCACGAAGGAAAAGCTGCCGGGGGTGGGAGCGAGCCTGGGACTGGACCGGCTCCTCGCTGCGATGGAGGAGCTGGGGCTGATTCGAACCGCCTCACAGTCCGTTCAGGTGATGATTGTGATGTTCGATGAATCCCGACTCGGAGAGTACATGCGGTTGAGTCGGGTCCTGAGACGCTCGGGCATCGCGACGGAGCTGTACCCAATGGCCCGGAAGCTCCAAAAACAGTTGCAGTATGCAAACCGGAAGCATTTCCGCGCTGCTGTGATTGCGGGGTCGCAGGAGTTCGAACGCGGTGTTTGGACGGTGAAGGATCTGGAAACGGGGACTCAAAGCGAAGTGACCGATGCCGACCTTCCGGCACATCTGCATCGGATTCTGGCCCAATAGGCAGCCTCATTCAGAACGTTGTTGGCCGGGAGTCTTCCAGCGGGAGCGCTTTGCGACGAAAGCACATGCCCTGATCCACACAACGAAGCGAAACGTGTTGATGGATGAGGCGCTTTCCGGGAATGCGCCGTCACTACTGAACTGATCCACTGAGCCATTTCTTGCGGTCACTCTTGCGGTCCTGCGATCAGGAGCCGCTGCTGCGTCCGTTCCATTGGCCGGGAAGCACCGATGAAATGTCATCCCCGTTGCACTATCATCGGGCTTTCTTCACTTACGTCATGGGATTGGAGTCAGGTCGGCCATGGGACGAATTGGTCTCGCATTCAAAGTGTTTTTCGATGTCCTGTTCAACGCTGCGCGTGCTGATCAGATTCGAAAGATCGAAGCATCTCCCCCTCCAGTCTCTCCAGAAGAGTCTGTTCCTGAGCCCTCGCCCGTTTCGAAGGCCCAGCCGGCTCCTCCTCCCGCAAAGCCCGGCCGAAGTGATGCACTGACATTGTTGGAGACGCTCCAGCGAGAAGCCCGGCTCATCGATTTCCTTCAAGAAGAGATCAGCTCCTACAGTGATCAGCAGGTGGGGAGTGCTGTCCGCGAGATTCACCGAGGATGTCGGGAAGCGCTCCAGCGCATGTTCGCTCTCCGTCCGGTCGTGCAGCAGGAAGAAGGAAGTTCCTTCACCGTGAGTGAGAACGAAGATGCCGCCCGCATTCGACTGGTCGGGAAAGTGGTCGACCAACGTCCGGTGACCGGAACGCTGGTCCATGCCGGATGGCGTGCTGAGAAATGTGATCTCCCACAGTGGAACGGAACGGACGAGGCTCGCCTCATTCTCGCTCCTGCGGAAGTCGAACTCAGCTGACGCCGAGGCGCGAATCCGCCAAGAAAATTCCTCATCAGGACTCGCCTGAGAGAATGGTCCTTCCCTGACATCCTTTCTCCTTTAATCTGTTATTTATGACCGCTGAATACATCATCGGGATCGATCTTGGGACGACGCACTGCGTTCTCGCCTATGCCCTGGCGAGTGACGAAGCCCCCCAGATCTCCTTGCTGCCGATTCCCCAGCTGGTGGCTCCGGGAACGATCGAAGTTCGCAACAATCTTCCTTCGTTCCTGTACCTCGCCGGGACAACAGACCCCGGATTCGATCTCCCCTGGGCGACCAAGCGGGATTTCGTGGTGGGTGAATGGGCACGGCGTCAGTCTGCCGAGAGTCCCGATCGCATTGTTAGCGGAGCGAAGTCATGGCTGGCGCACAGCCGGGTCGATCGACATCAACCGATCCTCCCCTGGAATGCCCCCGCCGAAGTGCAAAAGATCTCCCCGGTCGCAGCCTCCCAGCGATATCTCGAACATCTTGTCGCTGCCTGGACACAGCAGTTCCCCCAGTCTCCGCTCAACCGGCAGAAGGTCGTTCTGACGGTTCCGGCTTCGTTCGATGCCAGTGCGCGCGAACTGACCCGCGAAGCAGCACT
This sequence comes from uncultured Planctomicrobium sp., assembly GCA_938015865.1. Classification (GTDB taxonomy): domain Bacteria; phylum Planctomycetota; class Planctomycetia; order Planctomycetales; family Planctomycetaceae; genus Planctomicrobium. Next base: position 7,904 of record CALLWY010000065.1, on the reverse strand, counting down.
GGCGGCGGGATTGCCGACCGATTTCGTCCTTCTGGAAGAGCCGCAGGCGGCGGTCTATGCCTGGCTTGCCGATGCCGGAGATGCCTGGCGGAAGCAGGCGAAGGTGGGGGATTCGTTACTGGTTGTCGATGTAGGGGGAGGGACAACCGATCTGACACTGGTCAGCGTCGCTGAAGAAGAGGGTGAGCTTCAGCTGCGGCGGATGGCGGTCGGGAACCATCTCCTAGTCGGCGGGGACAATATGGACCTGACGCTGGCGCACTTCGCTGCGGCCCGCTTTGCTGAGAAAGGGACTCAACTCGATCCGTGGCAATCGGTGTCGCTCTGGCATGCCTGCCGAAATGCGAAGGAGTCTCTGCTGAGTGAAAACGGCCCGGAGCATGAACCGGTCGCGGTCCTTGGACGAGGCCGGAAGCTGGTCGGGGGGACGGTCACGATTGATCTCGATCGGGAGCAGACACGACAACTGCTTCTGGACGGGTTCTTTCCGGAGTGTGACTTGCAGGCGACCGTTCGTCGTCAGCGGGCATCCGGGTTCCAGCAGATCGGGCTCCCGTTTGAAGTCGAAACTGCCATCACGCGCCATATTGCAGCGTTTCTGCGTCAACAATCTCCCGATGGAACCCCCGCTGCTCCCACGGAAGTGCTTCTCAATGGGGGAGTCTTCAAGTCGCCGGCGATCGCGAACAGATTGCTGGAGGTCCTTGGAAAGTGGTTCCCGGACGCCCCGCCCAAACCACTGTCGGGCGAGCGGGATCTTGATCATGCCGTCGCTCGGGGCGCAGCCTATTACGGGTGGGCCAAGGATCATGGCGGCGTCCGGATCCGTGGAGGAACGGCCCGCTCGTACTACGTTGGCATTGAAACATCAGGACTGGCGATTCCGGGGGTGCCTCGCCCACTACACGCGCTGTGTGTCGTTCCGCGTGGAATGGAAGAAGGGACGTCGATCGATATCAATTCCTCGGAATTCGGTCTGATTGTCGGCGAGCCAGCGCATTTCCGCTTCTTTAGCTCCTCCGTACGCAAGGAGGATCGTCCTGGCGACATCCTCACGCACTGGAGCGAGGACGAACTGAGCGAAACCGATTCCCTTCAGGCCACACTCCCTGTTAGCGAAGGGGAACCGGGGGGAGACGTCCCCGTTCATTTCCGGTCGGTCATTACCGAGTTGGGGATGTTTGAATTGTGGTGCGTCAGTACCAATTCAGACCGTCGCTGGAAGCTGGAATTCAGTGTTCGTGAAGACGATGAGTAATTCCGCAGGACCATGGTTTCCCAGAGGAGTAGACAATGTCCTCCATTCGTGATCGAGAGATCGTTGTCGGCGTCTGTGGCGGAGTTGCTGCGTACAAGACGGCCGATCTGGTGAGCAAGCTGGTCCAGCGCGGGGCGAAAGTGACCGTCGTCATGACGAAGTCCGCCCATCGATTCATCGGGGAGACGACGTTTCAGGCATTGACGAACCGTCCGGTCTACACGGACATGTTTTCTCCTCAGGAACATTTTGTCGGCGAGCATATCGGACTGGGGCGTCCGGCGGAGCTTCTGGTGATTGCCCCAGCGACGGCCAACGTCATGGGTTGTCTGGCGCAGGGGTTGGCGAATGATCTGCTAACCACGCTGGCAATGGTCGTCACCTGTCCGATCATGATTGCTCCTGCCATGAACAATGAGATGTGGAACAAACCAGCCGTCCAGAGAAACGTTCAACAGTTAAAAGAGGATGGCGTTCTGGTGGTTGGTCCCGGAGACGGATGGCTCAGCTGCGGGGTTCTCGGCCCCGGGCGAATGGCGGAACCATCGGAACTGCTGGCCGCCATCGAACAGACCCTTGCTGTTTCCTGAGGGACGAAATTGCATTCCCCCAGATCTGCGGGAAATGGAGACTGGTGGGAGCTTCGAAGCAAGGAACGCGGTCATCGGAGCAGAATCCAGCGATGAATTCCTCAGCTCTGATGCGATCGCTGATTGACCGGGACCGGTGCGTTTCGCTTGGAAGATGGCGGTTTGTGACGTACGCTATCTCTTCCCAAGGCAGGGGGCAGGCAGTGAATTGACCTGCCGGATTCTTTGGAATTGTGACGTCTCTGGAATCAAGGATTCATCGTGTCCCAACTCGGTCTCGACAATTTTTCGAAAAAGCATGACTTTCTGATCGGCATCGACTCCGATGGCTGTGCGTTTGACTCGATGGAGATCAAGCACAAGGAGTGCTTTATCCCCAACTTCATCAAGTACATGAACCTGCAGCCGATTTCGAAATATGCTCGTGAAGCGGCCGAGTTCACCAACCTGTATTCCAAGACACGTGGTGCCAACCGGTTTCCTGCTTACTTGCTGGCGCTGGATCTGCTCGAAAAGCGTCCTGAAGTCATTGCCCGCGGGGTGAAGCTGCCGAAGCTGCAAGGGCTGCGTGACTGGGTGAAGCGGGAAACCAAGCTCGGGACCAAAACTCTCGGACCGGAAGCAGAGCGGACCAATGACCCTGATCTGAAGCAGGCTTATGCCTGGTCCAAGGCGGTGGACGATAGCGTTGCCGATCTGGTTCACGGCGTCCCCCCGTTCCCGGGTGTGCGTGAAGGTCTGGAAAAGATGGCAGCAAAGGCGGACTTGATTGTCTGCTCCGCCACTCCGAACGGAGCCCTTCAGAAGGAATGGGCCGAACACGACATCGACAAATACGTTCAGGCGATCTGCGGACAGGAAGTCGGGAGCAAGAAGGAATCGCTGGCGGCCTGTCAGAAGTTCGGGTACGAGCCACACAAGATGCTCATGATCGGAGATGCTCCGGGAGATCAGGCCGCTGCACAGGCAGTCGGGGCACTGTTCTACCCGATCAACCCCGGTCACGAAGAAGACAGCTGGGCTCGATTCAATGAAGAAGCCTGCGACCGGTTCTTCGCAGGAACGTTCGCCGGTGAGTATCAGGAAGAGCTGATCAAGGAATTCGAGAAGTATCTGCCGGAACAGCCGAGCTGGCCGACCGTCTGATTCGGACGAATTCAACTGTGTGGTCGCACGGAGTGCGGCTTTCGACTACTTCAGAGCACGATGCGCGAGCAATCCGTTTGCTGGCGTAACGTGCTCTGGTTCATTTTTGCGTGGCATCAAATGAGCTCTTCCCCCAGCCGCTATCAGAAGCAAATCCTGTTTTCCGGAATTGGAGAAGCAGGCCAACAGCGATTGCGCAACAGCCGTGCGGTTCTCGTCGGCTGTGGGGCGCTGGGGTCGGTCATTGCCGAGACTCTGGTCCGGGCGGGAATCGGAGCCCTGACACTGATTGACCGGGACTTTGTGGAGTTATCCAATCTCCAGCGTCAGGTCCTTTATGATGAAGAGGATGTGGCCCAGCGGCTTCCGAAGGTGATCGCCGCTGAGCGGAAGTTAAAGCGGATCAACAGCGAGGTTGAGCTGACTCCTCATGTCTGTGATGTGACCTGTCACAACATCCCGGAACTGGTGAGTGGGGCAGATGTCATTCTGGACGGGACGGACAACTTCGAGACCCGCTTTTTAGTTAACGACATTTCTGTCGAAACGGGAATTCCGTGGGTGCATGGAGGGTGTGTCGGGAGTCATGGTCAGGTGATGGCCATTGTTCCCGGACAGACCCCCTGTCTGAGGTGTGTGATGCCGGAGATCCCCGGACCCGGGACAACAGCGACATGCGACTCAGCAGGAGTGATTGGCCCGGCGGTGCAGGTGGTGGCCTCACTTCAGTCCGCTGCGGCACTGAAACTCCTGACTGGTCAGCGCGAACTGATTCAGCCTGAGATGACCGTGATCGATGTCTGGAACGGGACGTTTCGTCAGGTGCAGTTGGGCTCGCTTGTACAGGATCGTCAATGCCCTTGCTGTGCCGGAGGGGAGCGACTCTGGTTGAGTGGACAGACCGGCTCCCACGCGACGGTCCTTTGCGGTCGGAACTCGGTTCAGATCTCTCCATCAGGTCGAATGACGCTCAGTCTCCAGCAGCTTCGGGTTCGACTGGCAGACTTGGGAGAGACTCGGGTGAATCCGTTTCTGTTGACGTTTCGCCCGGCCGATTCGGACTATGAACTCACGATCTTCAGCGATGGGCGCGCGATTGTGACCGGGACGGAAGATCCTGTTCAGGCCCGAGCCCTCTATACCCAGTACGTGGGGCTGTAATGACGTGAGGCGACCTCAGGTTCCTCAGGACCCGAGATCATACATGGGTTGTTCGCTGGCTGGTTTCGGAGGTTCGTCTGCCAGCTTCTCGATGCTTTGACGTACCGTCACCATTCCCGCAACGGCAATCAGAAATGCTCCACAGGCAACCATCAGAAAGAGGATGGTTCCGATGCTGCGATCAATTTGTGATTCCTGAAACGTCTGACCAGGCATGATGTTTCAACTCATTGCCAGAGAATTGGCACTAATACAACTACAGGGACAACAGCAGCTGTTTCTGGTGCCCTGACAGAAACAGCGGACACCCTCCCTGATGATAAGATTGATTGCCAAGTGCAATCTTTGGCGTTGCTAGCCAAAAGTAATATGAGAAGATTCGCAAATAGAGTGCCGTAAATGATCGGGTGGGACTCTTTGGGAGCAGAAGATTGTTCAGAATTTTGACGGTAGCGGGATAACCCGTCTATCTGTTACTTCAGACGCAAGAATGGAAGAGACGCAATCTATCTCAACTCTCTCTCGTTAGGTTGTAACAGTTTTCGAAGAAACAGGTTCAGTAATTTGCGCCTGGAAGTGGAACCTCTTATCTCCGGTTCCTCGGAGACCAGCTTCTCCTGCAAGCCCTGTTACGTTTCACAATAGAATGTTTCGAGATCACAACATTTGCGTTGTGATCTCGAAACACGATTTATCAGTGAGCGAAGGCGAATCATGCGGAGCTGGGCCGCATTTATTTACCTCCTGCATTCCCAAGACGTTCGCGAATCACTTCCTGAGGAACCTGCCCATCGAGATAGCGCCAGTTCTTGATGAACGAAATAAGATCGGCCATTTCTTGCGGTGAGATCGTTCGCTCCAGTCCCACCGGCATTAACGAGACCCCGTTATTCTTCATCATGTCGATGTCGTCGCGAGGGATGGTCACCTCTTTCCCTTCTGCCCATCGGAGCGTGACGGCGGTGGAGGTTTCGTTTGCAATGACACCGGTATGAACCAGTCCGTCAGTATCGACAATGGTGAAGCTGAAGTAGTTGTTGTCCACAGCCCGGTTGGGATCGAGGATATTCGTCAGCAGAAATTCCGGAGTCTTTGTAGCGGAGTCGGAGATGTCCGGTCCGACGTTGATTCCGATATTGTTGATGCGGTGACAGGTAGCACAGTTCTTTTCGAAGATCGCTTGGCCGCGTCGAGGATCAGACGCCATTGTGAGGGCGGCAGCGTATTCCGTAAGCACTTTCACCCGGTCTTCGGGAGGAGCCTGTTGCAACAGGGCTGTGGCTCGCTCTTTGATCTCTTTGACCTTCGAACTCATGAGCCGTTTTGCGGTGGCTGTATCGATTTCAGGGACAGCAACCTGTTTCTGTTCCACCAGATCAAGCAGGGCGTGAATCCCCTCGGTGGTCGCAGTTAATGCAGTGATGGCAGTCCGGCGGACCTGCGGGGTTCCAGTGGAAACCAGTTCCACAAGTACAGGGGCGGAGGCGTTGCCCGGTAATTTTCGAAGGAGTTCGATGGCAGGGACCACTTCGTCCAGCTTGCTGGACTTGGCCAGTTCCTGAACAACAGGAAGAATCTGGTCGACGGGAAGCAGGATCAGCAAGGGAATGTTGTCTGTCGATCGTTCCTCGGAGTCATTGGCGTCGCTGAAGGACCGGAGAACGTCGTTGAGGCAGGCGAAATAATCGTTTTGAATATCAGTCGGGAGTGAAGCGACTGTCGTCGGAAGAACGGAGCGCGCATTAGGGAGATGATCCAGCAACCCCTGCAGTACGGCTCGCTGCCAGGTTCGTTCGCGTGCAGAACCAGAGGAGGAGAAGACGGTCGTTAAGAGAGAGCTGATCTCGTCCGATTGATTTCGCCGGGCCAGTGCGGCAATCAGGTACTGAATCCCGGCCGGACCGATGTTGGCCTGTGGGGCGTTCCCTTTGTCTCCCTGTCGAAGGATCTGGAATAACTCCTGACAGACGTCGGAGAGATCCTCGCCAGCATTGATGATGAGCATGCTGCAATACCACTCATGGGCACCATCTTCCGGAATGTTCAGGATGGCTGCATGTCGCGGATTGGTAGGGGCGACTGGTTCGCTGGCTTTGGGGAAGTTCTTCCAGCGGGTGTGAACCAGAACCTGCTCCCACAAAAACGGGTCCTGAGTGGAGAAGGACTCGTCCGTCAGAAATCGCTCCGGGAATCCAAGATACTCTCTGGAATCAGGAAACTGGGTCTGAGCCAGCTGCAATGCAAATCGCTGGGCCTGAGGATGCTTCAGTCCGGCTGCGATATGCTCGTTCTTCAGAAGCTTCAGGCTTTGCAGGAGCCAGAGGGCATAGGAGGCTCCCCAGCCACTCTCTCGCTGATTCACGAGGGCGGCCAGATCCTGTTCAATGGACTGATCCTGTCGTTCCAGCAGCAATCGTTGAGCGGTCTCCCGCTGCCAGGCATTGGGGTGTGTCAGCAACGCCACCAGCTCGCGTGAACTCTTCTTGTCAAATCCCTTTGCAGGATGAGGAGCCTTTCCCTGATCTGGTGCCGACGAAGAGATCCGCCAGATTCGTCCCTTGTCCGTACCCCACAGCAGGTCGGGACGGTTCTTGAGTTCATCCGGCATGAACTGAGGGTGCTCGATGACGGCTCTGTACATATCGCAGAGATAGAGTGCTCCATCCGGACCGATGCTCAGATTGACCGGCCGGAACCACTCATCCGTTGAGGCGAGAAACTCTTTCTCTTCCTTCTGCGGAAGGGCAAGGTAATGCGATTGAACCGGCTGGAGACGATCGCGATGGACCAGATTTGCTGTGGGCTCACAGACAAAACTGTTGCCATAGCAGTCCGCAGGGAGGTTGGTTCCTCGAAAGATCAATGTTCCACAGGCTGCGGTGAACTGATTGGCGTGGAGGTTTGACGTGGTCCATGTCCGCGAGATCGGGTAGAGACGCGACTGAAATTCGGCGGGGGAGACATCGACATAGACCTGTCGAGGACGCAGCCAGGGGACCTGTTTCAGATCGGCATCCTGCAACATCACCTGCATGCACGGGTGCCGGTTGTTGCACAGGTAACGGTTTCCCCAGTCGTCAAAGGACATCCCGAACTGTCCCATTCCGGCAATGGCTTCGTATTCTCCCGTGAGTGGGTCGAAACGGAAATCTCTTCCTGAAATGGAAACGGGGGGGCTGTTCGGGTCCAGTCCCCAAGGATTATCTGCCCCGGGGACGATCTGTCCTCCCCGCAGCCCATTGGCGATATAGACCTTGTTGTCAATTCCGAGCGTTGGATGGTTGCACCGAAGCTGAGGGTTTTCGACCTGAAACCCCTGAAACCAGATCTGGGACAGATCGGCTCGTCCATCCCCATCGGTGTCCTTCAGGTACATCACCTTCCCATCTGTGGTGACAATGGCCCCCCCTTTCCAGAGCATCAGGCCATTGGCGAACAGAAGTTTGTCCGCGAAGATTCGGGCATTCTCAAATTTCCCGTCGCCGTTCTGGTCCTCAAGAACCCGGATGCGGGACAGACCTGGTTCTCCGGCCCCGGGCCCATTGGGGTAATCGGTGTACTCCACAACCCAGAGTTTGCCATCGGTGTCGAACGCGATGGCAACGGGATCGATGACATCTGGTTCCGCTCCAACCAGTTCAATCTTGAACTCCGGACTGATGACAAACCGGGTGGCTGATACCTCAGGCGAAAGTCCCTGGCTTCCCGATGCGGGAGGAGCGTCTGCAAGGAGGGGACTGCTGACAAGG